>JAJDDX010000100.1 GCA_029260055.1 Phycisphaerae bacterium | reverse complement strand
TGTTCGTCCGGGTTCGCCTGCGCCTTTCTGAGCATGGCGGCGTCCAGCACGTTGAACTGCACGTGATGGGCGTCCATGCCGAAGTAGCCGCGGATCAGATGGCTGAGCTTCGTGATTCCCTCATCACCCTCGAGCACCGCGCGGGTGAACTTCTGGTTCAATAGCGTCCCACCGGTCTTGATGTGGTCCATCTTCCCGGCTGACTTGAGCACAGCCGTCGGCCCGTGGCGATCCATCCCCTGAACGGGCGAGATCCCCTCGGACAGCGGTACGCCGGACTTGCGTCCGTCGGGCGTCGCTCCTGTCACCGATCCGAAGTAGACATGGCAGGTCGTCGGCAGCATGTTGATGTGGTACGTACCACCCTTCGTGTTCGGGCGACCATCCACGGCGTTGAAGAACACGTCGAAGCACGCCCGCATGATGTCGTCGGCCTCATCGTCGTCGTTCCCGTACTTGGGCGACTTGTTCAATAGGACCTGCCGCAGTCTGTCCTGCTCGGCGAAGTCCGCGCTGAGGCCGGTCAACAGGTCGTCCATCGTGAACGTCGCGACCTCGAAGACGTGTGTCTTGATGGCCGCGAATGAGTCCGTCAGGCTGCCGATTCCGACGCCTTGGATATAGCACGTGTTGTATCGCGCGCCACCATCGTTGTAATCTCTTCCTTCCTGTATGCAGTCGTCCACCAGGATGGAAAGGAACGGCGTGGGCGCATAGGCGGCGTACATCCGTTCGATCATCTGGTTGCCGCGAATCTTGATCTCGATGTGGTGCCGCACCTGCTCAGACCACGCGTCGAACAACTCCTCGAAAGAACTGAACGTACGGGGGTCGCCCGTTTCGGGGCCGAGTTGCTTACCCGTGGCCGGATCCACACCGTTGTGCAGCGCCAGTTCCAGCAGCTTCACGAGGTTGAAGTAACCGGTGAGGATGTAGGCCTCCTTCCCGAACGCCCCGGTCTCCACACAGCCGCTCGTCCCGCCTTCCCGAGCGTCTTCGACCTTCTTGCCCTGTCGCAGAAGCTCCTGGACCACGGCATCCGCGTTGAACACGGAGGGAAAGCCGTATCCTTGCCGGATCACCCGGCACGCCGCTTTCAAGAAGCGGTCCGGCGTCCTTCGCGAGATCTGTACGTTGGTGCTGGGCTGGAGAATGTGCATGTCGTCGATGATCTCCAGCAGCAGATAGGAGATATCGCTGACCGCGTCCTGCCCGTCTCGCGTCAACCCGCCGAGATTGATGTTCGCGAAGTCGGTGTAGGTGCCGCTTTCCTCTGCCGTCACGCCGACCTTCGGCGGCGCCGGGTGGTTGTTGAACTTGACCCAAAAGCACTCGAGCAGTTCCTTCGCGCTGTCGCGCGTCAGGCTGCCGTCTGCCAGCCCCGCTTCGTAGAAAGGTTGCATGTGCTGGTCAAGGTGGCCCGGGTTGAACGAATCCCATCCATTCAACTCGGTAATGACAGCAAGATGGCAGAACCAGTACATCTGCAGCGCTTCGCGCAAGTCTCTCGGTGCATTGGCGGGCACGTGCCTGCAGGTCGAGGCGATCCGCTCGAGCTCACGTTTGCGAGTCGGGTCTTGCGCGTCTGCCGCCATGTGCTCCGCCATTTCGGCGTGCCGCTCGGCGTAGATGATGACCGCATCGGCCGCTATATCCATCGCCTTGAGTTGCTCACGCCTGTCATACGCTTGAGGATCGCCGGAGAAGTCGATCCGCGCCACGCTCTCGGCGATCTCCCGCTTGAAGTCCAGCATGCCCTTGCGGTAGATCTTGCCGTCGGCCACGGTGTGGCCCGGTGCCCGCTGCTCCATGAACTCGGTGAAGATGCCGGCCTCGTAAGCCGCCTTCCACTCGTCGGGGATCGCCTGGAAGATGCGGTCGCGCATCGAGCGATTCCGCCAGTACGGAATAACCCGCTCTTCGTAGACGGCCATACACTCCGGACTTACGTCGTAAGACGTCTTTTCACGATCGTTGAGAATGCGCAAGTCGTCCAGGCTGTGGCACGTCAGTTCCGGATAGGTGGGCGTGGCCAGTGGTTCGGGGCCGCGCTCCCCCACGATCAGCTCATCCTCACCGATGTAAACCGTCTTGTGCTCGCAGAGGTACCTGAACGCCTCGGCGCGCATGACGGGCGTAGAGAACTTGCCCTCGTTCTGCCGGTAGAACTCCGTGAGCAGGTCCGCACGCTCGGCCGACACACGCGGCTTCGACTCAATACTGCGTTGCCTCAGCCTTGCCACTCTTTCATTCATGATCAACCACCGATTCGAACCGTAACGCCAACACACTCGAACTTCCCTGCTATCGCGGCAACTCGCTCATCGGAAGGCCTATCGACCGCGAGCATGCTCGGCTCGCCGATCATGCGAGCCGCCTTCGCGCGCCCGCCACTGTTATACGGCAGAACGTCTATCGATCTCACCGTGCGAAGCGACGCGGCGAAGCAAGCCGTCGCAGCGACATCTTCTTCATCGTCGTTGAAGCCGGGAACGATCGGCACGCGCAACACCATGTCGCGACCCGCCGCACTGAGCCGACGCAGATTATCGAGGATGAGTCCGTTGCCCACGCCCGTCATGCGCCGATGCGCATCGTCGTCCATGTGCTTGATGTCGCATAGAAACAGATCGACGAAATCGCGGATCGTATCCAGGACGTGCGGCTGCGCGTGGCAGCAGGTGTCAACGGTCGTGTGGAGATCTCTCGCCTTGCACTCAACCAGAAGTTCGCGAAGGAACTCGGGCTGCATCAGCGGTTCGCCACCCGAGAACGTGACACCGCCGGCGGATTGGTCGTGGAAGATGGCGTCCTTCTCTATTTCTTCGACAACCTCGCTGACACTAGCTTCGCGCCCCACAATCTGACGCGCCTCCGCCAGGCACGCATCCACGCACGTGCCACACAACTCGCATCGCGCCGGATCGGTCACCGCACTATCCGGGCCCAACGCGATCGCATCGTGCTCGCAGGCATCAACGCACGCCCCACAGGCCGAGCACCTGCTTGCGCGCAGGGTGGGCTCAGGCTGGGCGGACCAGCTCTCCGGGTTGTGGCACCAGGCGCATCGCAGCGGGCAACCCTTGAGGAAGACGGTGGTTCGGATGCCGGGGCCGTCGTGAAGCGCGTATCGCTTCACGCCGAAGATGACCCCTTTTGCACTGCGGTCCGGATTGGCGGTTCTGATCATGCGAGGCTCTTACCGCCGATCAACTTTTTCGGCGACCCCGAAGGCTCGAGGCGGTGTGTAACCGCCGGTATAACTCCATCCTACGGTACTGAAACGGCGCTCGCGATGCAACGAAGCCGCTCGGGTCGACCGCGTGTGCGCCCGAAGGTAGGATCGCGCCGGTTCGAGCGACTTGCGCACAGACCGGAGGCTTTACGATGTCAGAGAAGATCAAGGAGCGACCGAGAGCACGGGTGCGTGCCCGCGCCTTGCGCGCCGGCGATTGGCCCATCATCGAGACGTTGTTCGGGAAGAAAGGCGCGTGTGGCGGTTGTTGGTGCATGCTCTGGCGAGCGGCGAAGGGCGGCAAGACCTTCGAAGAGGCCAAGGGCGACAAGAACAAACGAGCGTTCAAGAGGCTCGTCACCGGCGATAGAGTCTTCGGCGTGCTCGCGTTCGTCGGCGATGAAGCGGTGGGCTGGTGCTCGATCGGCCCGCGTGAGGCCTTCCCCGGCCTCGCGCGATCGCGCGTCCTTCAGACGGACTGGCACGAAGGCACCTGGTCCGTGACCTGCTTCTACCTGCCCGCGAAATGGCGACATCGTGGCGTAGCCTCCGCCCTGCTCAAGGAGGCGGTCAAGATCGCGCGCGACAGCGGAGCATCGGAACTCGAGGGTTACCCTGTGCGTCCAAGCCCAAAAGGAACCGGCGAGATCCCGGCGGCCTTCGCCTGGACCGGCGTGCCCCGCCTCTTCGAAAGACACGGCTTCACGAACATCTCGCCGCCCGGGCACACCCGAGACATATTCCGCAAACGCTTCCGAAAGAAACGCACGGCCTAGCGCGTGCCCTACCACTCCAGCCTGAAGGGCCAGTGGAGAGTAGCTGTCGTACCACTCCAGCCTGAAGGGCTGGCAGAAAGTAGCCGTGGGCAAGTTCGCCGCAGGCGGACGCCGCCCACGGTCACGACGGCTCCCATTATTCGACCCTGAAGGGGTCGGCGAGACACTGGATCAGGACCCGAGTTGGGCGACAGGAGTGCCCGACCCTTACAGGGTCGGTCTACTTGGCGTCGATGCGACCCGGTGGCGGTCCGCCTACGGCGTCCCAGCCACCGGCTACCGTCGTGCAGGCTTTCAGCCTGGCAGATGAAGCCAGAGGCCGATTCAATCCACGCGTGAGAGGAACCCAACGCTCGACTGGAAGATCCGCTCTGTGTCTGGCGCGGCTTCCTCCTCCTGCTCGGATTCGAGGTCCGCTAGATTCGCTACGCAAAGCGGACAGCCCACGACATCGAGATGGAACTGGATGTAGCTGTGCCAGGGCTCCTCGACGATCCCCAAGAGATAGGAGCCCAGCGTACTGCGTTTGAGGCAGGTCAGCCGCTGCTCACGCCAGACGCGCGCGACCGTCACATCCGCCTCGGACTCCGCCATGCACGCTAGCGACGACGGATCGCGCTCCGACAGGTACTTCTGCAGCTTCTGGATCGCCCGGAACTTGATGCCGGCCACCGCCTTCTGATCGATCTCGAGGAGTTCGCCCACGTCGAGGTTGCGCATCCCGGCAAAGAAGACGAGTTCGATCACCTGAAGGTCCTGAAAGGCCGAGCGATCACGGAACTCATGGATCAGACGCCGCAGAATCTCGCCGAGCAGCTCTTCCTGCTGGCCCTGCGCCTCGACCTGGACCGCCACGCCGCTAGGCGTCTCGGACGTGCCGGGCACGACGCGGTCCCACCAATCCTCGGAGTCGTAGGGCTCGCTCTGTAGCGGTAGCTTGCGCTGCCGAAGCAAGTCGTAAAGCTTGTAGCGCAGGATCGTAAAGAGGTAGGTCTCCAGCGACCGTTTCGTATCGTAATGCGTGACCGATTGCAGGAAGCCGACAAACGTATCCTGCACCAGATCTTCCGCGTCGCTCATGCTCGGAGCGCGCGCACGAACGAACGCGAGCAGCCGGCCGTGGAAGCGATCGATCAACTGTCGCCACGCACCGTCGTTGCCCTTGCGTATCTCCTCGACGAGGAATAGATCTGCGTTCGTTTCACTCATAGCACGACTTGCCTGCACGCCGCCGCCAATTCCAGACGGGCAAGAGACGAGCTTACCCGGTGACGCACTGCAGACCATACTACGGTCCCGAGGCGAGCTTAGCTACGGCCCTGCCGTTATAGCTTCGTGGGGTTTTTGGAACGCTCGGGATGAGGCGCGGCAGGCTCGGGAGTCGCGG
>JAJDDX010000099.1 GCA_029260055.1 Phycisphaerae bacterium | reverse complement strand
TCGACGCCAACACGTCGACCTCATGGGGCGGCGCGATTGCCGTCCGCGGGGCGGCCTCGCCGGCGTTCGTCAACTGTACTTTCAGCCAGAACGGGGCCGTCGTCATCGGCGCCGGACCTGACCCGACTACCCCGCTGGCCGGCGGCGCGGTGTTCGTGGACAACGGCTCGCCGAGCTTCGTCAACTGCCTCTTCCTCGACAACACGGGGATGGAGGGGGGCGCGATCGCGTCCCTGACCGGGCAGCCGACGGCGACGAACTGTACCTTTGTCGACAACACTGCCACGGTCGGTCGCGGCGGGGCGCTGAACGTACCTGCCACGGTGAGCAACAGCATCTTGTGGGGCAACACCGCCGTGCGCGGCGGCGACCAGGCCGTGGACGCAGCGATCACTACCAGCGACGTCCAAGGCGGGTATAGTGGTACCGGTAACATCGATGCCGATCCGTTGTTCGCATCGCCGGGTGCCGGCGACTACAGGCTCGGCACGGGGTCGCCGTGCGTTGCCGTGGGCGACAACCAGTTCGTTCCCGCCGACGCAGCCGACGTTGACTGGGACGGCGACGTGACGGAACTCGTACCGTTCGGGCTGGACGGGGCGCCGCGCGTAACGGGTGTCGTCGATATGGGCGCGTATGAAGCCCCATGCGGCGCAGGCTCGGCCTGTGGCGCGGGCGAGTTGTGTTGTAGTGGCGTTTGCCAGGAATGTTGCGTCGACGCCGACTGTCCCGGGATGAAAGTCTGCTGCGCCCAGCGCGGCTATGTGTGCAGTTGGTCAGTCCAGTGCGGCGGAGGTGGAGGCGGCACGGGCAGCCAGTAGTCGTCCCTGTGTTGGTCGAGCGATCCTTGCACGGACGAATCACACTGGATACAGGGCCTCCGGCAACGTCGACTGTTCGCGGCTTCCGCCATGGAAGGCCCGCGAAAGGCATTGCCCTGAAGACTCTGACGAACAAGCTTGAGAACCTCGCGGCGGCGCACACGCATGGCACTCGCAAACCGAGCCGAGTCGTTGCCGTGCGTGCGCCGCGCGGTTCAACGAGACGATCGGAAGATGTTTCCTGGCGTCTTGGAAGTCGACCTTGGGTGTAAAGCGATAGCCCGGCTGGCCGGCGACGAGCGTGAGTGGTTTGGCGCACGGCGACGGGCGCGGCCAGCTCTTCGCGGTTCGATGCGTGGTCGCCGGTTGGCCGGCCGTAAACGGAAGTAGGCTTCGTTGGGCGTCCTCCCTTGGAGCGTTGTATGAGGACGAGGCTCGTGGTACCACGCGAAGAAGGATCCGAGTTCCGCACGACAGCGTGTTCGGCGCAGCGGAATCAGGATTCTGCGGGTGGCCTCGTCCTTCATGGTCCTGATGAAGCGTTCGACCACTGCGATACTCCCGTGTTTCCCAACCGCGCCATACCGCGGTCGGATTCCCTTGCGTCTGTATCAGCGTTTGAAGGCTGCCCACCAGAAGATGCTGCCCTTGTCGCAGATGAAATGCTTCGGTGTCGTGTTCGCACGGGCGATTGCCGTTCCAATGAACACGCGTACTGCAAGCGAATTGGGCCGCCCCGGACAAACGGCGAAACCCATGGCCCGTCGCGAATGGTGGTCGATGATCACGGCCAACCACCAGCAAAACGGCCAGCGCTGCGGCACCGCGCACGGCAGCCAGGCCGCCCGGAAGCCGCCTCCCGTGGGCACGGTCGTTAGATCGATGTGCCAGACGTGATTCGGCTGTTTCGCAGTAACCACGCGGTCGGTTATCGTGGATGCCTTCCGTGGCGTCGGACGCGGAGGTGCCTTGAGGATCCGTCCGACGGTCGTGGCACCAAGATGCAGGCCGGCGCGGCACAGCGCCCCGGCGATCTTGACCTTTCCGGGAGCGGGGCAGAGAGTCTTGAGCCGTTGCACGGAGTAACGGACGAAATCTGGGAACTTGTTCACGGGCTCGGAGATATGCACGAGCGCATCGGCTCCTTGCTCGTCGAGTCGTCTCATCCAGATGCAATGGTCGCGGCGGTCACAAGAAACGCATCGGCTGCCTGTTGAGTGGACCAAGCCCGCGCGGCCCGCAGCTCGAGAATCGCCACTCGTTCGGTTGGTGTGTAATGTGGCCGGTTTGGCGCGGCGATCCGTTTCATACGGGCGTCCTTGATGCGGATCTCCTCGGTCACCAGGGCCACTTGTTGCTTGAGCTGATCGCTTTCCGCCTTCAGCCTGACGCGGGCGACTTGGCCATTGGCTGCCCAGCTGCGCGCGTCAGATCGTAAGTCGTTTGGTGACAGGCAGTACGACGTTTTGGCTATGTACACGGCACACGCGGCTTCAAGGCACTGGGCAAGGTGACGGACTTGCGCATTCGCACGGGGCGGCGAAGGGATAAGTCGCGCCCTGGAAACCGGCGATCGCCCAGTTGATATCACAGAAGTTGATAACACTGAAGTCCGGTATTTCGGGGGTGGCGGAGCTGCCGCAGAAGTCCAACCACGCCTTCGGCTCGGTCTGAGTATTCTGAAAGCCCCGGACTACTGCGTTAATGTCCGCGAAACTCCGAACGCCGTCAGGTGGTGTGCCCGGTGTTCCTCCCACGACATCCGCGAAGAGCGCGGTAGTCGGCAAGGCTAGCATATCGGAGTAGAACGCTTCATCGTCCACGTCGCGGCCCTCCGCTACCGACTGGATCAGGTATAAGTGTTGCGGCGAGACCTCGCAGTCGCCAAGTTGGACGATAGCGTCCACCCAAGGGACGCCGAAATCGTCTATGCTCCAATCGCGATAATGGGGCGCGTCGACAATCCGTGCGATGAGTTGAGGTGTGACTTCAGGCCCCGTTATCGTGAGCTCCGCCGGCTCGCCCACCCATCCAAGACTGGCTGTCTCGCCGTCGCCAAGATCAAGACTCACCCGCCGAGCCGTGTGCGTCCCGGCATTTGCGGGATTCGGTGCAATAGACACGTACCGGTTTTTCGGTACGTAGCAGATCCCTCCGATGCAAGAAGCGGTGTTGAGGCAGTCGGTGTCCTCTTCGCACACGCCCTGCAACTCGACTGCCGCCAATGGCGGAACTGGCCGCCACTCAAACTCGATCGAGGCACTGCGCAGGCCACTTTGCCGACCGAATTCGATCAGCGCATGCTGCACCCGCGGCGCGATAGACGCCCGGTCAAACTCAATCGACACGCTGCGCAGCCCACGCAGTCGCTCGAATTCGATGCTCGTGTGTAATGCGCGCGGTGCGGCGAACGTGGTGCCGCCTTCACCGTCTATTGTCACGATGACTTCGGAGGTATCTTCGTCGTCGCTTTGGATCGACATCGTCGTCGACACCGGTCCCGCCGCCTGCGGGGCGAAACGCACGGTGAGAAGTTGTGACTGCCCCTTACTGAGCACGAAGGGCACCGCGGGTGGCGCGAACAACGAGAGACCTGACGCCGGCGCCAACACCAGGTCGAGTACCGTCAGGTCCGCGTACCCGATGTTCGTGATAGTGATGTTCTCCAATGCCACTCCCGCGAGCGGAACGACTCCGGCATCCACCGTGGTCGGTAAGACCTCAATCTGTCTGCCCTCGGAGAACAGGTCGAATCCGATCGTCGCCGACCCTACGCCGCTTACCCGCTCGAACTCGACCGTCGCAAGCCGAAAGCCACGCATCGCCTCGAACTCGACTGTCGTCGACAGGATGCGTGCTGAATTCGCCGGCCCCTCGCATTCATCGGGCACTCCATTCCCATTGCCGTCTTCGCTTGTCCCGTCAGCGATATCACATTCGTCCGGCACGCTGTTTGAATTGCAGTCCGGACTGCGCGGCGTTGTGTCAAAACGTAGAACTTCGCCGTGCCAGCTGCTCGCGCCGTTGTGGTTAGGCACGAAGTACAGGTATCGACCGTCGAAGACGGTATCCGAGTACCCGTCGGGATCAACGCACTCCGGATCCAGCACGCAGCCTTCGGTGTCAGAGCCGTAGTCATACGTCTCCCACGACAACGGCTCATCGAACGCACGCAGCATGTCATGACGGAGGACTTCACCGTGGAAACCGCTTTCATCGGTGCTCGAGCCGTGTCGATACGGGGCGAAGTAGACATACTGACCGATAAGCACTACCTCGCCGTAACCGCGCGCGTCGGCGCCGATGCCGTCGTCTCCGGGGGTGTACACGTCCCACGATGACGCGGCGCCAAAGGCGCCCCACGAGTCGAAGCGAAGAACCTCACCGTGGTAGCTGTCTTGTCCGTTTCGATAGGGGGAAAAGTAGACGTATCGGCCGTCGAACTCGGCAGCGGTGTAGCCGTCGGGATCAGTGCAATCGGGGTCCGCCGCGCACTCGACGCTCGCGCCGTAGTCGTACGTCATCCATGACGCCGGATCGTCAAAGGCACCTTGCGTATCAAGGCGCAGGACCTCGCCATGGTAGCCGAGGTTGTTGCGGTGGGGCACGAAGTACACGTATTGGCCATCGAAGCCAACGCCGTCATATCCGTCCGGGGCGTTGCAGTTTGGATCTGCTGCACATTCGGCCGTCGCGCCGTAGTCATACGTGGACCACGACCGCTCATCATCAAAGACGCCCGCTGTGTCGTAACGTAGCACTTCGCCGTGGTGTTCGGTGTCATTATGGTCCGGCGAGAAATAGAGGTACTTCCCGTCAAAGACAACAGCGGCGTATCCGTCCGGGTCTACGCCTACACCATCGGCGCCCGGATCATACGTCGTCCAGGAAGCGGGATCGTCAAACGCGCCGCTGGTGTCGTAACGCAGCACTTCGCCGTTGTAGCCGGTGTTGTTGTGGTGGGGCGCGAAGTACACGTAGTGTCCGTCGAAAGCCACATCGGCAAACCCGCGGGGCTCAACACAGTTCGAGTCCTGCGAGCAGCCCTGCGGATCCGAACTGTAGTCGTACGTCATCCATGACCCCGGGTCGTCGAAGGCGCCGTAGGTGTCGTGGCGCAACACCTCGCCGTGATAGACAGCACCGTTGTAATGGGGAGCGAAGTAGATATACCGGCCATCGGACACGGCACCGATGTAGCCATCGGGGTCGACGCCTATCTGGTGAGTCCCAGGATCAAAAGTGGTCCAGGAAGATGCGGCATCGAAAGCCGGAAGGAGGTCGCATTCGTCAGGAATCCCGTTCCCGTTGCAGTCCGTGCTTGATCCGATCAGGATATCGCATACGTCCGCCACCGCATTGGCGTTGCAGTCCGTGCTGGGGTCAGCCGGACATTGGGCGCCCACCGTGAAGGAGAAGTGGCTCAACCGTGTTTCGCTGCGGGCAAATACCGTGCCATCGCCGAACCACACGGTGTTTCTTCTCGGCGACACGTAGGTGTCGATCACATCCAGCGTCAACACGGCATCCCCGGGGCCGACGGGCTCTACAGGATCGATGTAGAGATACGCTGTGCCATTGCTGATCCGGAACAAATAGACGTGCTCCGCGGCCGTCGTGTCGAGGTAGTAGGGCGCCGTGCCGCTGTCGGGTGCGTTCCGCATGAACACCCGATCGCCGCCAATCCAAACGAAAAACCGCCTGGCCTCGACATCTCTCGCCCCGATCGTGTACCCCGCGCGATGGTGTTCAGGGACCACAGTTGAAAGGTCGACTTTCAGCGTGATCCGCATTTCGAAGTCATCCATGAAATCGAACGGGATGTCTAAAACATGCCAGCCGTGATTGTATAGGTCTTCGGTCGGGCCGTGGTGAAGCTCACCGCCTACGATCTCGTAGGGCATCGGCTGCCCGTCGTCGTAAAGCACGAAGCCCTGCTCCTCCGGAAACGTCCCCAGTCCCGGATCGTAGACTGTCGTGATCGTGTCGGCGTAGGCGGTGCTTCCCACCAGTAACACCACGAGCGAGATGCTCCCCGCCGAAGTCAGCCTTGGTCTTAGCATCTTCTCGCTCCTTCCGGGCTTCCGCTTCCCTTCAGTCGACCGGCCCCCGAGGCGCACGTCATCGCGGGCCGACCATTCACATGCCTGCCGTCAACGCCGGGAACGTGATCATCACCATGTTCCGATTGGATCGATGCTGCCGCGCGTGCCATTGACACCGCGGTTGCCTGCAAGCCGTCAGGTGAAACAACACGACGCGTAGTCAGCGGCTCACGGTCACCGTTCGCTCGGATGTAGCGAGCCACGGATGTATATATCCTCAGTTCTTCCGGAGGGGCTGTCTTGCATGCCATAACTCTCCCCCATTGATTGATGGCCTCGGCAACCGCGTTGACGACGGTCGTCGTTACTGCGGCCGCGCACCACGTGTTTCGAACCGCTCCAGTTGCCGACGAACACGCGAGCCGTTCGAGCGGCGTAGGCGAACGACAATTGAAGATCCGAGTGTCTTACTGCTGCGGTAGATCGCCATCGTTGCGCAGAACCAGTTCTATCTGCACGTACTGGGCCCGCTCACTGAACTTCACGTGCTTATCGACGCTTTGCAGGGGCGGTCCCGTTCGCGGATCCCAGCTGAACGGCTGCAGCGAAGTCCGAATCCGTATCTCACGCTGAGGCGTCGAGGCGTCGAAGTCGATCACCTGGCGAAAGCCCGGCGCTTGGTCGATGTCCTCGAAGGCAGCGAAGTCGATCGAGTTGATCACGGTAAACTGGCTCCCGGTGTTAAACACGGGCGAGTAGATCGCCGCCGGCACGGCACCGTCCGTTAGAATGACCTCGTTGTCGTCGTTCAGAACGACGGGCGAGCCTGGCTCCGGGTTGTCGGCCGAGAAGGAGTAGTAGATGGTAGTGCCGTCCGGGTTGTTGAACTCGTCCGCGGCGATCCAGCCTCCCCAAGCGAACGTGCCAGGCGGTTCGTCGTTCGCGACATCCTTCGAGTTATGAAACCCCTGCCCGAATGCACCAACGGGGCCACCACCTTCTCCCTGGCTAAGCAGCGGCGAACCGGCTCTGACGTAGTAGACGAGGTTGTCCGGGTCGATGAAGTTCGGTGGATCGCAGCTGTTTGTCGGACCCGGGTTCGGACAGGGCCCGGGATCACCGGCGAAGTTACAGTAGCTGAACGCTGCGTCGCCCTCTGAACCGTTCGTATTGCCGGAAAGCACGCTGTTCGCAACCAAGGTTCCCGCAGATCCGCCGCCCCCATAGAGAGCCGCGCCGTTATCCACAAAAGTGCAGCGATCGATTCGCAGATCACCATCGTCGACTGATTCGTGAAGCCCGGTGTTGCCGTTTTGGGCAAACAGGCACTTGCGCACGACGACTTGCTCGCTGCTTCCCTGTACGGCGGCCCCAAAATTACCGCCGATAAACCGACACCTCTCAATCGTGACCCCAGACGAGTCGAGCACTGTAAGTTGGGTGCCGCTATTTCGGAACGTGAGCGTCTCGAACCGAACACCGGTGGCCCCTTCAACAAGGCACGTCCCCGCCGCAATGACCGCTTCGCCGACACCGCGGAACGTCGTGCCGGCGTTCGCGGCACCCACCGTAAACCCGGCCGTGTACCTGGCCGGTAAGATGTTGACGATGTCACCGTCAGACGTGGCCAAAGCCGCCGCGGCCTGGATCGCTCTCACCGGCCCGCAAGTTCCTCCGTCATGGATGTCACATAGCCCATCCCATGCGTCGTTTCCATCATTCCCGTTGACATAGTACTCCGTCGCATCTGCCGGCAACGCCGACAGAACCAGCCACAACACAACACCCAAGCTCAGTTTTACCAATGCTCGCGCCATCTCTTTTCCTCCTATCCTTAGTTTCTAGAAGCTCCAAAGGCGTTCTCGCCTGGTCTCGAGTAACACGCTGAACCGCATGTTGACCGACGTGCCACGAGGCTCCCCGGCTCCCCGCCTCGACGGTGGGTCCGGCTGAACCGGCACTGGCTTGCCCGCACCGAATACACCTGACGCCCTGCTAGCCGCTAAACATGTCGATCACACCCGGTCTTGTCCCGCACGCGCACCCGCGATCGTTTCGTAGAGGGTTCCGCGTTTCGATGTCCATGAATGGCCATGCGGGGCTTGTCTTCTTTCGTCGCCCATTAGTACTAGTGGGCATCGGGCGACTCTACTCACGCGAGCGCGATCTTTTTTCTTCGGTCTATACAGACGCTTAACGAGGCGTGGCGCTGAAGATCGCTTTACGGGGCGTCGGCAGGGTGGCCAAGCGTGCCGTGGCAGGCCACGCCGAATCGCGGCTAGAGGATGGGGACGCAACTGCCCGCGAATGGCCGACCTGGAACTGGGGCATGATGTCGTAGATGTGCGCCAGGCGAAGCTGAATCTTGACCAAAAGGGAGAACATCAGTAGAATGCGCCGGTCTAACCTGGCGGTCTGACAGTGTATCGCCGTGCCCTTCTGGATCGTGGTGAGTCTACTGCCTTCGCTGACCGCATGGGGTGACGCTCACACGGAACCACCGTTCGCCTCCGTATGGGGATGCTACGCGGCCTCACTGGGTCCGGGAGGGAACTCGATGGAGACTTCGGACAACGGCCTCCTCAGCAGAGCCAAGCAGGGCGATCGTGATGCCCTCGCTCATCTTCTCCGGCGACACGGCCCGAATGTGCGCCGTACTGTGTCCGGAAAAATCCCGAAACGCTGGCGATCGATGCTCTGCGAGGACGACGTGATGCAGCAGACCTATGCGGACGCCACCGCAGGCATCAGTCGGTTTGAGTCAACGCAGGAGACGGCACTTGAGGGTTGGCTCAAGAAGATCGCCCGGCGCAACCTTCACCACGCGGTCGAGGGGCTGGAGACTGAAAAACGCGGTGGAAAATGCCGGCGCGTGGAGCCGAGTGATGACTCCCGCAGCGACCTCCTGGACTCGTTGACTCGCACGCGAGGTACGCCCGGTTCATACGTCTCTAAGACGGAGGCGCTGGCCGCGCTCAGAGCCGCGATCGATGAGTTGCCGGCGGTCTATTGTCAGGTCGTTGCTATGTGCGATCTGGAGAGCCGGCCGGTTGCCCAAGTGGCTGAGACTCTGGGGCGCAAGCCAGGAGCAATCTACATGCTGCGTGCCAGGGCTCACGACCGGCTGCATGAGATCATGGGCCGCACCACGAACTTCTTCGGCGATTCGGCGTGAGCGGTGCACGTCCTTGGCCACTAGCGTACGCAGGGAAGGGCCTGGAACCGAAACATGGGCAGACCTGAGCCTCCAGCCAACGAGCCGACGGACGTGCCTGCGCCTGAGGACGCGTTGATCGAGGCGGGTATACAGCAGGAACGCCCACCTGCCGGTGCGCAAGCCGCCGCGATCCGCCTCCCCGAGCGGATCGGCCCCTACCGCATTCTCAGACGCGTTGGCGAGGGTGGTGCCGGCGTCGTCTACGAAGCCGAACAGGCCGAGCCGATCCGCCGGCTCGTGGCGGTCAAAGTCATCAAACCGGGAATGGATACCGAGCAGGTGATCGCTCGTTTCGAGTGGGAGCGACAGGCACTGGCGCTGATGGAACACCCCGGCGTTGCCAAGGTCTTCGACGCCGGGATGACGGAGCAGGGCCGCCCTTACTTTGCCATGGAGTACGTCCCGGGCGGCACCACCTTGACCGAATACTGCGACGACCAACAACTCGGAATCGAAGGACGGCTCAAGCTGTTCATGGAAACCTGCGATGCCGTCCACCACGCCCACCAGAAGGGTATTATTCACCGCGACATCAAGCCGTCGAATGTACTGGTCACGATCCAGGACGGAAAGCCGAAGCCCAAGGTGATCGACTTCGGAGTCGCCAAGGCTACAGACCACAGGCTGACCGAGCGAATGGTGCTAACCGAACAGGGCCGGCTCCTCGGCACACCGGGTTACATGAGTCCTGAACAGGCGGAGCCGACATCCCGGGGCGTAGACACACGGAGCGACATCTATTCCTTGGGTGTAATGCTCTATGAGCTCCTGACTGGGGCACCGCCCTTTGGAGTGAAGCTGCTCGTGGATGCGGCCTTCGACGAGATTCGCCGCATCATCCAAGAGCAGGAGCCTCCGAAGCCGAGCACGAGGCTCAGCAGCATGAGCGCTGAGCACGACGGCAGCGCTGCCACCGTGGCGTGGAATCGATGCACGAACCCCCAGACTTTGATTCGCCGGATCCGCGGTGATCTGGACTGGGTGACGATGAAGGCTCTGGGGAAAGACCCGGCCCGGAGATATGGATCGGCCGCCCACTTCGCCGCTGACCTTCAGCGGTACCTGAACCACCAGCCGGTCATCGCTGGTCCGCCTCGCGCCGCCTATCGGGTCAGGAAGTTCGTCCGGCGAAACCGAGGCCTGGTGGCAGCGGCCGGCGCGAGCGCGCTGGTCCTGGTGGTGACGTCGGCGGTGTCTATACGCTTCGCCCTGAGCGAAGCGGAGCAGCGGCGTATCGCTGAGGCGGCGGAGCAAGTGGCCGTAACCGAGGCTGGAAAGGCTTCGAGAACGCGAGACTTCGCGCTGGGACTCCTTCAAGCCAACTATCCGGACAGGGCAAAGGGGGAACCGGTCACCGCGCGCGACCTGCTGGATGCAGCCGCCGTGCGCGTTCAGAACGAATTGGGCGAAACGCCGGAAATCAAGGCAGATGTCCTCGAGACCATCGGCCTCGCCTACGGGAGTCTTGGACTCCATCGGGAAGCATTTGCACAACTGGAGCAAGCGCTGTCTCTTCGGCGCGGCATCCACTTGGAGCCACATCCTGCGCTAGCTAGTACAATCACAAGCATCGCGCTACTGCAGCTCGACACCGGTGAACTCGCCGCCGCAGAGCGGGCCTTTCGTGAAGCGCTGGACATCTTCCAGGCTGTCTACGGCGAGGAGCACACCGAGGCCGCCACCGCTATGCTGAATCTGGCCACGGCGCTTAGGGGCAAGGGCGACTACGATCAGGCAATACCACTGCTTAGAACTGCGCTCCGCATTAACCGAGCGGCGTTCGGAGAGGGCCATCCCGATCTGGCGCCGGTTCTGAACGAGTTGGGGAGCCATTCCTACGGTACCCACGACTATCCCAGTGCCGCGGAGTACTTCCGCGAGGCCCTCGAGAGCGTTCGTGCCCAGCACGGGAGACTAAACAGCAACGTGGCGACTAGCCTGCACAATCTCTCGGCATCACTCGATGCGATGGGCAACCATGCCGAAGCCCAGAACCTGCGACGCGAGGCGCTGGCTATTTGTGAGGAGTTGTTTGGCGTCGATCACCGCGCGACGCTCCGCGCGCGAGCAGCCCTCGCGAAATCGCTGCTGAGCGCAGGACGACTCGTCGAGGCCGAGGCCCAACTCAGAGACATCCGCACACGCGGTCGGCAGGTTCTCGCACCCGAAGACGCGGTCCTCGATAAGACGCTTGCTCTTCTGGGCCGAGTGTGTCTCGACCAGAAGAAGTATGCAGAGGCCGAAGACCCGCTTCGTGAGTGTTTACGGGTGCAGCGCTCGAGGTGGCCCGACGGTCACCGACTGGTCTCCAGTAGCCTGAAGATGCTCGGCGAATCGCTCATGGGACAAGGCAAGTACGCGGAGGCGGAAGCCGCCTTTTTGGATGCGCATGAAGTCATGCAAAAGACGCAGCACGTGGCACCGAGTCAGATGGCCAGTGTGCTCGAGCAAATCGCCCATCTCTATGAGGTTTGGGGTAAGCCTGACGAAGCCACGAAATGGCGCGCAAGGCTCCGAGCCCCCGCTTCGACCGCCGGCGCCGAAGCACCTTGACGTAATGTTGACGCTGGCGTGCTGGCGTAGGGTGTGGTGCTAGCACCGCACGAAAGTGCAGAATGTCCCTGCGGATAGCACGGCGGATAGCACTGCAGAATGTCGTGGCGGTTAGCACCGCGAATCGCGTCGCACCGGCCGCAATCGAGGGCAGCGCGCGTCACACGGCACCATCGCGAACCTGTGACTTTTGGCTGGTTGACCCTTTTCATACCCCAAAGGGTGATTTCGGCCGATTTCGGGCAGGTTCATGCGCGGTCGGCGAAACGTAAGTCGTTTCAGAGGCGTGGTTTACGGGAATGGGCGATACAGGACTTGAACCTGTGACCTCCTGCGTGTCGAGCAGGAACTCAACTCTGAAAACCAGCCTCACGGTCTCAAGAACGCGGTTTTTCGGGGCGAAAACACTGGTTCTCGAAAGCGCTACACTGGCGCTACGGTTGCGCTCCGCCGGAGTTACAGGATGGTTGACCTCAAACAGACCCCAGAATGCCCCCTGGCTGGTCAAGCCAGAGCCTGGCGCCCCCGCCCGATAGGCTTCAGATTGACGTAGCCAGCAACGCGATGTACAATATATTGTACAACCAGCCGATGGAGGAACGCATGGCACGTAGCACCGACATCACCAGTTTCACAGAGCACCGACAGCACCTCCGTGACCACATTCGGAAGGTCAAGGAAACCGGCCGGCCGCTATACGTCACGACCAACGGCGAGACCGACGCCGTGGTTCTAAGCCCACAGGCCTACGACGCCCTCGCCGACAAGGCCGAACTGGCCGAGAGCCTGGCAATGATCGATCGCAGCATGGAGGACATTCGCGCGGGTCGTACGCAGCCGGCGAAGCCGGCGCTCAAGAGAATCGCCGATGAGCTTGGCCTGAAACTGGATCGATGAGCAACTACGCGGTCGAGCTGACCGATGCAGCCCTGGCTGCGATCACTGCACAGGCGCACTGCATTGCCGTCGAAGCGCACGCACCCCTGAACGCAGAGCGCTGGCTTGGGCGGATATGGGATGCCGTAGTTTCCCTTGAACAACAGCCTCGGCGGGCCGCCAAGGCCGAAGAAGACGCCTACGTGGAGTACGAAGTGCGAAGGCTTGTCATCGACAGCCACCTTCTGCTGTTCACAATCGACGATGATCGGCGAAAAGTCTGGATCATCGGGCTCCGTCACGGCCACCGCCTGCCACGGCCGGGAGAGCTGCCACCAGATCACGCTGCATTCGAGGACCCGGAGGTTTGACGGCGTAAGGTGTCTGTGATCGGCCGGGGCCGATTCTCCCCATTCCGCCCGTGGTCGT
>JAJDDX010000098.1 GCA_029260055.1 Phycisphaerae bacterium | reverse complement strand
CTCGTGGCAATGTTCTTGATGTGGGCGAGACAGGCGGATTGCTTCGCCTGACGCCGCGCGGACTCGAGCGACGGAAGCAAGATCGAAATCAACAACGCGATGATCGCAATCACCACCAGAAGTTCGATGAGCGTGAAGCCTCGATGCCGGCGCGCGGTGGTTCGAGTCGTCGAGCGGTGCTTATCGCTGCCTTGAATCATAACGTAATCACCTCAGAAGCCATTAACGGAATCATTCAGTAAGGAGCATCTACCCCTGATGCCCGCCTTCCAGACCCTGGATTATGCCACAATTCCGGGGAGGTAGCAATGGCTGCCGCCCGCGATTACGGGAAACGAGCGCCGGAAGGCGTGCGCCGGTCGCTTGTGACTTCCCGGCGTGATCCGTACAATTCGCCTCCTTCGAGATTGGCCCCTAACGTGAGATGCCGGTGGCAATTCTGGCAGGGATTGACGAAGCCGGGTTTGGCCCGCTCCTGGGTCCGCTGGTCGTGTCCGGAACCGCGTTCCGGGTGCCGGACCGGCAGCTCGGCACCTGTTTATGGGATACGCTGGCTCTGACGTGCACGAAAACGGTCAGGCGCAGCTCCCGCCGCCTTCCCGTGGCGGACAGCAAGCGATTGCACAAGTCCGGCAGCGGCATGGATGCGCTCGAAAGAACGGCACTCGTCATGTTGGCAGCCGGCGGCTTCAACCCGCGTACATGGCGAGCACTCCTCAATGAAGTCACACCGGACGCCTGCGCCGGCCTGCGAGACTACGCTTGGTACACCGGCGATGATATCGAACTTCCGATAACCGCAATGGCAGACCAAATCGCCACGAGGGCGAACGCGGTGGCGATGGACTTCCGTCGTGCCGGCATCGAGCCGCTCGGCCCGTTTGTCGAAACGTTGCCCGAAGGGCACTACAACCGACTCGTGAGAAACACCCGCAACAAGAGTGTCGTGCTGATGGGTATGGCCTTGCGCGTGGTCGACCGAATCATGCGAGCCGCGCCGGAAGAACGCATTCGGCTTCTGGTCGATCGCCTGGGAGGCCGAAAGCGATACCGCGAGCCACTCACGACCGCCCTGCCGGGCTTCGATCTGGAGATACTCGAGGAGACCGAGAGCCGGAGCGCCTACCGGCTCCGCCGCTCGGATCGTATGGTCGAAATCGAATTCAGGACAAAGGGCGACAGTCGCCATTTCCCGGTGGCCCTGGCGAGCATTTACAGCAAGTACGTACGCGAACTGCACATGCACGCCTTCAATCGTTTCTGGTGCGATCGCCAGGCGGGACTGAAACCCACGGCGGGATATTACGTCGACGCCAAGCGATGGCTGGCTGACGCCAAACCGGCCATCGCAAGCCTGGCCGTCGACGAGGCGCTCCTCGTTCGGCAGCAGTGAACTCCCCGTCGAATCCACTTCAAGCACCCGTCGAACAAGCCGATTGACACCATAAGGGGGCACCGGTACGGTACTTGTCGGGTCCCCGATACGAGGAGATAGCAGCCGGTGTCGATTGAGAACTGGTCGGATAGCGTGCTGAAGGTCGAACTCCAGGACGATCCCGGGTTCAGCGACGATCTGAACGCGGTGATGGATCAGTTGGCCGCCGGCCCCGAGGTGGACGTGGTCGTTTCGTTCGCCGGCGTGAGCTATCTCAACTCCTCCAACATCGCGAAGCTCCTGAAGCTTCGCAAGAAGACGATCACTAACCATCGACGCCTGATTCTGTGTGGAATCGACACGAGCGTATGGGGCCTGTTCCTCGTTACAGGGCTCGACAAGGTCTTTGACTTCGCCGACAACGTCGCCAACGCACTCGCCAACGTTCAGATCGTGTCCGACTAACGCAGCGTACAACTCCTGCTCCGCCGCGCTTGCAGCCATCGCGGCCGCGCGGATAATGCGCCCATGCAACCGATTCGTTCGTTAATGGTTCTTGGTCTTGCGTTGTTGCCCGCGTGGGCGTCCGGATGCAGCGCGCCCGGACCTTCGGCCACGACGTACGGCGTGCGGCGCGTGGCGGCGGACGCCGGTGCCGCCATGTCGGCTGCCGAAGCCGCGTTGCTCGACGCCGGCTATCGGATCGATCGTCGCGATGACGCAGCAGGCGTGTTGACGACACTTCCGATCTACAGCCAATCACGAGGTGCGTCGGACGGCTCCCATCGGCGTCTCGTATCGCCGTCACGTTTGCGCCGTATAGGCCAAATGCGCATCGAGCAAGGTGAGGACGGCGTCACCGCGTACTGCAAGGTTCTTATCCAAGAGCAGGTGAGCGAAGCCTACCGATGGCGGGAGGGCGACCTTCGATCGGATGAATCGCCCTCGGCCACGCCCATCGACCGCGAAGCGGGATCGACGCGCGGCCAGAACACCGTGTGGAAGACCATCCGCCGCGACAAAGCGCAGGAACGCCAAATCCTGAACGCGGTCACGGAACAAACCGACGCCATGACGCCGCCCAACGAAACCGAACCACAGCCGTAGCCCCGCGCATCGCCCGATTCGGATCGAGAGCGCCCTCCACGTTGTCCGCACTGGCCGGAATTCCTGGTTCCCGAGCACGAAGCCGCGCCCAGCGATTGTCTGTCACACTTCTCGGGCTTCGGAGCCACAGCCGGGGACCGCACAGCGCATGAGAGAGGCCCGGCGGGGTGGACCGGGCCTTGGGGGAAACCGACCCATGGGGGGACGGGTCGGTAAGAGGACTTATTGGACTAGATAAGAATGTGCCACAACTCCGCGTGATTCGCAAGAGAATTCTCGCCAAATTTGTCCGTGCGACCTTGCCGGTCACTTGGCTGGCGTAAATCACCCATATTATGGGCCGCTAGTCCGGGCCGATCGACGGCTTCGGGCCAAGCCTCGACAGCGTCCCGGACCGAACATGTACCAAAAACGCTACAGGTGCGTCATCGGCGCGTGGCGATGCCTCGCAGGCGAAGTTGGCTGCGGCTACCAGTCCGCCGTACAATTCCGACGCGACGGCAGGTCCGACTTCGTGGGGGTGCATGAATATGTTGCAGTGCAGCGAATGCGAGTACTACCGCGCCGGTCCCGACGGAGCGCCGCTTCTGAGTTGCGATCCGTTCAAGACCATTAAAGAGCCGGAGTGCCTCGCGAAGTGGAACCTTCTCCACCTTAGCGAACTTGCCCAATCCCACCGGGCGACGCTCGACGTCTACCGCCGCCTCGCCCCGCTACAAGAGAAGATGTTCCGACACGTCGAGCGCGAGATCGATGAGGCCGAAGAGGCCGATGGCTGGAAGTACGATAGCGACGACGATGACGAGGGCGACCACGACGATCCGTTCCACCTGTGAGCCCCATCGGCTGGTCGAATCGTCTGCGGGAACTCCCCTGCTGCTGCCGGGCTCGGAAAACCGGGTGTGCCGGCAACGTCGCGCGTCAGCCCGGGACCGTGCGAATGAGCGTTAGTCCTGCTCTTCGCCCGTCACGCCGGCCTGCTCGATGATCAGGTCGCCAACGTCCTCACCCAAACCCTGCATCAAACCGCGCTGGAAGTTCAGCGCAGCCTTATCGCACCGAAGCACGAACGCGGGTAGGACACCAGCCACCGACACAACCATCAGCCACCGGAGCATCCGCTGGCAGCGACTCATGACTTTTCTCCTGAAGAGAGGCTCGACCTGCAGCCTCGATTGCCATCTAACATTATACCACAGAAGAGAATACCGCCCGCAATCGGCATGTGATTTATCAGATTAACTTTGGCAGTCGAACCGCTGACGGACGCCGGGCGGTACCGGACGGTCGAGGTCGACTGCGGTTTCAAACAAATGTCAGCAAGACCGCACAGAAGCCCGCCAGGGCGATGAGCAGGCCGAGAGCGGTCGCCGCAGTGGCGATCGGAGTGGCTGAACGACTGACTTGGTCAAGCGGCGGGGTCACCGTCGCGCCCGACTCGCGGCGCACGACGATCGTGGCGGCGACCAGCGCCAGCAGTGCGAGCACCGCGCCGTAGATCTGGCCCAGAAGAACCATCGCGAGCGCGGGGCCGAGCGCACTGGGGTCATCCATGTTCGTCAGGATGATGACCATGCCGATCAGCGCTGCCAGGAAGCCGCACGCCAGCGCATAGACGGCGGCGAGCCGAAAGAAGGCGGCCGCCTGCGCCGTCCGTTCCGGGGTAAGCTTGCGTCGCGAGAACGCCATGAAGGCGCTCTGGATCCCGTCAGGCCCGAAGCTCGCGATCAGCAAAGCCAGCGTGCCCAGACCCACAACCGCCAAAGTGCCCGCATCGGCGAAGGTCGCGACATCGGACTTCCCACCCATCGCCCACCACAACAACAAGACAAACCCGAGGATGCCTACGGGAGGCCATGGTCCGACACCGCAGAGAGACGTCCCGGTTCCGGTCCCCTTGTCGTACCCCAACTCGGTGTCCATGCAACGTGCTCCTTATGCGCTAAGACCGCCATCTATCGACTCGACAAGTCGCAACCTTCGCCTTTAGCAGCGTTTGCGCGGGGGGCCGAACGCGCCGCGCACACCGACGCGCAAGCGTCCGCTGAGCCTGCTCCCTGCCGGCGGTGCGTAGGCGATCGCGCTGTCGGTCGCGAGCCACGGTAGCGAGCGTGCCGCGTCCTTGGATCGAACATGTAAGCGCTTGGCGGGCCGTACCTTATGTGTACTTTGTGAAAGATTTCATTTATTTTTCGGACGCAGCGTGTACACCCCCGCGCACGCAAAGTAGGATTCGCCGCAGGCCGTGTTGGCGGGCCGATCACGGCGTCGGTCAACCTGCCCGCGAGTCGACAACCCCGTGTGGAAAGGCATTGCGGTCCGTCATGCTCCTGGCCTCGATTGAACCCTATATCGCCATCGGCGCGACGGTCCTGGTTGTCGCCATCATCGTCGTCATCATGCTGATCATCGCGCATGTCGTCGGCCCCAAGCGCCGCGGCCCGGTCAAGGACAGCGCATACGAGTCGGGCATGCCGATCGTGATGGACACCGAACGGCGCTTCAACGTCCGCTTCTACGTCGTGGCGGTGCTGTTCCTGCTGTTCGATGTTGAAATCATCTTCATGTGGCCGTGGGTGTTGTCGTTCTACCACGCCGCGACCACCGGACAGACGGTGGAGCTTGCGTCCGGCGAGCTTGCCGGCAAGGGCTTCCTGCTGTTCGGGATGGGAATGTTCTTCGTCCTGCTTGTGTTCGGCCTTCTTTACGAGTGGAAGAAGGGAGCATTCAAATGGGACTAGAGGCACCGGGTAGCGGAGCCTATCAGGCCAGCAAGGAAGACTTCATCACGACGAAGCTTTCCTACCTCACCGATTTCGTCCGCAAGAACGGTGTGAACTGGGCGCGCAAGAACTCGCTGTGGCCGATGCCGTTCGCGACCGCCTGCTGCGGCATCGAGCTGATGGCGACCGGCGCCAGCCGCTACGACATCGCCCGCTTCGGCGCCGAAGTCATGCGTTTTTCCCCGCGCCAGTGCGATCTGATGATTTGCGCCGGGCGCGTGGCGATCAAGATGATGCCCGTTCTTCACCGCATTTACATGCAAATGGCGGAGCCCAAGTGGGTCATCAGCATGGGTGCTTGCGCTAGCACCGGCGGCGTGTTCGATACCTATGCCGTCGTGCAGGGCGTGGACCAGTTCCTGCCCGTCGATGTCTATGTGCCGGGTTGCCCACCACGACCCGAGACGCTGCTCGAAGGCGTCATGATGATACAGGGGATCGTCGAGCGGGACGGCGTGAAGAGCAGCAAGGAACGCGATCGGGGAACGGGCATGGTGGTGCAGCCTCCGGTCCAGATTCGAACGTAGTGCAAAGGGCAAGAATCGCGTGAACGCCAACTCGATCGTCGACATCCTGACCGCGAAGTTCCGAGACATCGACTTCGCCGCTTCGCCGCTCATGCCGCGTGAAGACCAGGCGGACGAGCAGACTTGCGTGCGTGTGCCGGCCGATCGACTCATCGAGGTGATGAGCTTCCTCCGTGAGGACGAGCGATGTAGCTTCGAGCAGCTCTGCGACCTGAGCGGCGTCGACTACCTCAACTTCCCGAAAGCGCGTGACCGCTTCGCCGTGGTCTACGCCTTGTTATCGCTGTCGCTCGGACACCGCATCTGGGTGAAGTGCTTCGTGAACGACCCTGACCCGACAGTACCATCCGTGACGAGCATCTGGCGCGGTGCCGACTGGATGGAACGCGAGGCCTTCGACCTTATGGGCATCACCTTCACCGGCCACCCCGACCTGCGACGCATCCTGACGTGGGACGGATTCAAGGCCCACCCGTTGCGTAAGGACTATCCGCTGCGGGGTCGCGGTGAGCGCGAAGACTATCCGGTGCTGACGACCGAGAGTGCGTAAGACCGAGGAATCCCGGGAACGATGACCACCGATACCGCACCACAGATGCAAGGCACCACCGTCGTGCAGGAAGAGCCGGGGTCGGACCGCTGGGTCCTGAACTTCGGCCCGCAGCACCCGGCCACGCACACCACGCTGCGCTTGGTGATGGAACTCGACGGCGAGCGGGTCATCTCCTGCACGCCGCACATCGGCTACCTGCACAGCGGCTTCGAGAAGCTCGGCGAGCACCTGAACTACAACCAATACGTCGTCGTCACCGACCGGATGAACTACATCTCGCCGATGGCGAACAACATCGCCTGGCACCACGCCTGCGAAAAGCTATTCGGTATCGACCTGACGCCGCGCTGCAAGGTGCTCCGGACGATCATCGCGGAACTGGCGCGAATCCAGGACCACCTGCTCAACGTCGGCACAGCCGGGCTCGACCTCGGCGGCTTCACCGCGTTCCTGTTCGGCTTCAACGAGCGGGAGACGGTCAACGACCTGTTCGAGGAGATCTGCGGCCACCGCTTCACGACGAGCTACACGCGTGTCGGCGGTCTCTCGCAGGACATGCCCGACGTGTGGCCGGCGCACGTGAAGGACTTCCTGAAAGCGATCCCGAAGGTCCTCGGCGAGATCGAATCGCTGCTGACGCGCAACCGTATCTTCATCGAACGCACCAAGGGCGTCGGCTATTTGAGCCACGATGACGCGATCGACTGGGGTTGGACTGGTCCGCTCGCGCGTGCCAGCGGCGTACGGCGCGACCTCCGCAAGGACGAGCCCTACTTGTGCTACGCCGACAACTGGGACGGCAAGGGCGCAAGCGGGGTCGACTTCAAGGTCCCGGTAGCGACCGGCGGCGACGTGCTCGCGCGGTATCTGGTACGGCTCGAGGAGATTCGCCAGTCCGCCGAGATCGTCGAGCAACTGATCGACAACGTGCCGGCCGGTCCGATCGACGTGCTGCCCGGCGAAAAGCAGACCCTACCGGACAAGAACGCCGTCTACACGAGCATCGAAGGGTTGATTCACCACTTCGAGACGATCATGACCAACCGCGGCTTTGAGCCGCCGGTCGGCGAGGCCTACGGCGCGACCGAAGCGCCCAACGGCGAACTCGGTTTCTATCTGATAAGCGACGGCGGCAACACGCCCTATCGGGCGCGGTGTCGGCCGCCGAGCTTCATCTGTTATCAGGCTTTCTCGGATTTGTTGGTCGGACACCAGGTGTCCGACGCCGTCGCGATCCTCGGGTCGCTCAACATCATCGCGGCTGAACTGGATCGATAAGAACGCATGGCTTGGAAAGCACTAGATCGACTGACACCGGTGGCTGAGGGCGAGGCCCCCCTGCTCTCCGAGGCACTGCGCGAGAAGATCCGGTCGTTCTTCCCGCGATACGAGACGAAGCGTGCGGCGCTATTGCCCGCACTGCACATCGTCCAGAACACGCTGGGGCACGTGTCCTATCAGGCGATGGAAGAGATCGCCGAGGTCCTCGATATTCACCCGTCCGACGTGCTGGACACGTTGAGCTTCTACACGCACTTCTGGACCCACCCCAAGGGCGAGAAGGTCATCACCGTCTGCCGCAGCCTGAGCTGCGAGGTGATGGGCGGCAAGGAGGTCCTGGACGAAATCAAGAAGCAGCTCGGCATAGGCCTGCACGAGACGACGCCCGACGGCAAGTACAGCCTCGTGACGGAGGAGTGCCTGGCCGGCTGCGATCATTCGGCTTGCCTGCTGATCAACGAGAAACTGCACAAGTGTGTGAAGCCGGAAGATGTGGCCAAGCTGCTGGCTGACGAAAACAACGACAAGATCGACTCCGAAAGGAGCGATCTGTTCGACCCGCCGCCGGAATCGGCGGTAACGAAGACGGATGCATCGGACGGCACGTCGGATGCCAACGAGGCACAAGAGGGGAACTAGGCCGTCGGCCGGTCCGCCGGCGACAAGCGGCGCAAACGGTCGCTGCCGCGAAACGGTCGGCCTATGGATGAAGGCGCAGAGCCAAGAGTACTCGAGCCGACGGACCAGAAGAGGTCCAAGCCCGCTCGCGGCGGCGTGTGGATCGGACTCGCGGTCGTTCTGGCGACGGTCTTCTTGTTGTGCGAAGCAAAGTTGTGGCGCCCGAACGCTGAGTTCGGATTCGAACACAACACCCAGATAGGCGAAGCAGAGGCGTGGTTAGACGGACGTACAACACTGCCGAGGCGAGCCCACGACACGGCACTCGTGGACGGGCGCGTCTACAGCCACTTCCCGCCGATGTTCTCGTTCGTCGCGGTTACCGCGGTGGCGCTGCTGGGCGGCGTGCCGCATTGGCTGATCGTCGCTTTGCTGGCTTTGCCCGTGCCTGTCCTGGCCTATGTGCTGTTCCTGCGGCGAACCGGCTCGGCCAAGTGGGCGACGCTGCTTGCGATCGGCCTGACGCTGGGCAGCAGCGCCTATCCCGTGATCGACAAGGCGATTCGTGGTGCGAATCCCTACTATGTGAACCAACTGCTCGGCACCATCGGCGTGCTGATTCTGCTGATCGAGTATTTCGGGCGGCGACGAGTCTGGGTCGCGGGGATCGGCTTGATCATCTCCTCGCTATCCCGGCAGCTCACGATTTGCTATGCCCTACCTCTGGCGATCATGGCCTGGCAGATCGAACCGGGGCAGCGGCGCACCGGGCGGATCGCGGTGCTGGCACTTGTGGGACTGATCACAGCCGGCGTCCCCATGGCGATGAACACGATCAAGTTCGGCCATCCGCTCGATTCGGGCTACATGTATCTCTACAACGATCGGCCGGAAGACAGCTTCTCACGGGACGCGAGGCAGTACGGCATCTTCTCGACTCACTACGTACCACGGAATCTCTACTACACGAACCTCGGCCTGCCGCGGGTCCACGAGATCGAGATGGCCGGCGAGATGGAGACGCACTTGCGCCCCAACCAGATGGGCACCGGCATCTGGTGGACGACACCGCTGCTGTTGCTGCTGTTCGTCGATTTGCGGCGGATCGTCGGGGATCAACGCGAGCGATACTTGCTCATTGCGGCTGGGCTGGCGTTTGCCGCGCTAATGTTCTACCACAGCACCGGCTTCCAGCAGCGCGGTTTCAACCGGTACTCGCTGGACTATCTGCCGGTCCTGCTGGCGCTGGTGGCGGTAAGCTGTCGCGTCGGCTGGCGAAAATGGGTCAGCCCGGTGCTTGTCGTATGGAGCGTGGTGTACTTCCGCTTTCTCATTTGACTTTCAAGGTGTCCGGATCGGAGCAGGCCCGCTAGACCAACGTTATGGCTAAGTTCGAACCCATTCTGCTGAAGAACCGCGGTGTCGTGAATTCGACCGCGCTGAAGGTATATGAGTCGCGCGGTGGCTATCAGGCACTGCGCAAGGCTCTGAAGATGACGCCGGAGACGATCACCGAGGAGGTCAAGAAGGCCAACCTTCGTGGTCGCGGCGGCGCGGGCTTCCCAGCCGGCGTGAAATGGGGCTTCCTGCCGAAAGACCGCACGCGCACGCTGCTTTGCGTCAACGGCGACGAGTCCGAACCGCCGACCTTCTGTAACCGCGTGCTGATGGAGAACGATCCCCACCAGCTTATCGAGGGGACGATCATCTCGGCCTTCGCGACGCAGGCACAGGTTGCCTACATCTACCTTCGCGTCGAATTCCACGAGGTCTTCCACATCGTGCAGAAGGCGATCGACGAGGCATACGCAGCCGGCATTCTCGGAAAGAACATCCTCGGCAGCGACTACTCGCTCGATTGCTATATCCACAGGGGCGCCGGAGCGTACGTCTGCGGCGAAGAGACGGGCCTGATCGAGTCGATCGAGGGCAAGCGCGGTCAGCCGCGCATTAAGCCGCCCTTCCCGGCAATCGAAGGCCTCTTCCGCCTGCCCACCGTGGTCAACAACGTCGAAACGCTTTCGTGCGTGCCGCACATCATCGAGCGCGGCGGCGACTGGTTCTCGTCGATCGGCCCGGAACACAGCACGGGTCCCAAGCTGTTCAGCATCAGCGGACCGGTCAAGAACCCCGGCTGCTATGAGGCCGCCATGGACATCACCATGCGCGACCTGCTCGAACGCGAGGACATGGGCGGCGGCATGCTGCCCGGCAAGAAGCTCAAGGGCGTACTGCCCGGTGGTATCTCGATGGGCGTGCTGACCGCGGACGAGCTGGACATGAAAATGGACTTCGCGGACCCGGCCAAGTACGGCCTGCTGGGCCTCGGCACGGCGGCTGCGGTGGTGTTCGACGAGAGTACCGACATCCGCGCGGTCCTTCGGAATGTCGCCCGTTTCTACGCGAGTGAGTCGTGCGGACAGTGTACGCAATGCCGTGAGGGCACGGCATGGATGAACAAGATGGCCACGCGCATCGAAAGTGGCGCGGGGCGTAACGAGGACCTGGACATCCTACTTGAAACAGCCCGGAATATGGGCATGATGCCGGGTCTTAGTATCTGCGGTCTGCCTGACGGCGCGACATTCCCGATCGAGACAATCGTGAAGAAGTACCGCGGGGAGTTGGAAGCGGCGATCGCGGCGCAGTCGGCTGAGGCGGCGGAGCAGATACTGCAAACGATGAACTAACGCTCTCGATAAGTAAGAGCGATCAGCGGATTTCGTAAACGGGTTTTGATGGCCAAGATCATCATCGACAATCAGGAAGTCGAGTGCCAAGAGGGCATCACCGTCCTTCAGGCGGCGTCCAAAGCCGGCTGGGATGTGCCGCACTACTGTTTCCATCCAGGCCTTTCGATCGCGGCGTCATGCCGTCTCTGCCTGATGGAGCAGAAGATGCCCCATCCGCAGACGCGAGAGATGGGTTGGTCGCCCAAGCTCATGCCGGCCTGCCAGACACCGGTGCGTGACGGCCTCGAGGTTCGCTTCGCCTCGGACAAGGTGAAGCAGAACCGGGCCAACTGCCTCGAGTTCTACCTGCTTGACCATCCGCTCGACTGCCCGGTCTGCGACCAGGCCGGCGAGTGCCATCTTCAGGACTACTCCCAGCGCTTCGGCAACGCCGAGTCGCGCATGGTGGATCAGAAGCACGTCACGCCGAAGAAAGACATCGGCCCCAAGACGTTGCTATACACCGATCGTTGTGTGCTCTGCACGCGATGCGTTCGGTTCACACAAGAGATTTCCGGTACCAACGAGCTGTGCCTGACCAACCGGGGCTCAAAGAACGAGATCGACGTATTCCCGGGAAGGCCGCTCGATAACCCGCTTCAGGGCAACGTCGTCGACCTCTGCCCGGTGGGATGCCTTTTGGACAAGAGCTTCCTGTTCAAGCGGCGGGTGTGGGAGCTGAAGGGTACGCCGTCGACCTGTCCCGGTTGTGCGATGGGTTGCTCCATCCGCGTCGATCAGGCGGATGAGCACGTGTACCGGCTCAAGCCGCGCTACAACCCGAAGGTCAACGACTGGTGGATGTGCGACGAAGGCCGATTCGGCTTCGAGTACGTTCACGATGACAAGCGCATCGCCGCTCCGGTCGTTCGCCGTGGGAAAGACAAGACCACGCCCGAGTGGCAAGACTTGCCGGGTATTCTGAAGACGCGCTTCGAGACGCACGTGCGCGAGCATGAAGGCGCCTCCGTAGCCGTCGTGCTCTCGCCGTTTATGGCGTGCGAGGAAGCGTGGTTGCTGATTCGCTTTATTCGTGACATCGCGCCCAGCGCCGTGCTCGTGATGGGCCCGGTGCCGGTCGAGGGCGAGGATCAGCAGTTCCCAGCCGGAGCAACCGGCGACGCGGTCAAGTTCACGATCCTCAAAGAGAAGTGCCCGAACAAGCGCGGCATCGAGATGTTGCTCGAAGCAGCCGGCGGAGAGACGCTGGCGTTCGACGCATTCGTCGAGAAGGCGACAGCCGGCGAATTCAGTGCCGGCTGGGTTGTCGGCGGCTATCCCAAGGCGTGGGTCGAGAAGCCTGTGGGCAAGGCGGCCGCGAAGTTCGAGCTGCTTGTCGCGCAGGATATGTTCGAAAACGAGTTTACGGCAGCCGCCGACATCGTCCTGCCCGCCTGTGCGTGGGTGGAACGAGACGGCAGCTTTGCCAACCACGCCGGTCTGATCCAACCCTTTGCGCGGTCCATCGAGCCGCCGGCTGGGGCGATGCGGGACGGGCAGTATTTGTTCGAGACAGCCGGGTTTGAAGGCATCTACAGCGGCGAGCGAGTTCGCGAGCTGATGGCTGCCACCATCCCGGCGTTTAACGAAGTGTGCGAGGCGCCGCCGGTGCCGGCACACACGCATTGATGTAGTAGAGCACGATGTACGAATTCATCACCAGCCAGCTCGGCGTGAGCATCCTCCTGGCGATCGGGGTTCTCCTCGCGCTGTTGGGCTACGTGGCCTACTGCATCTACTACGAACGCAAGATATCCGCCTGGATGCAGGATCGGTGGGGGCCCAACCGCGTCGGGCCGCTCGGCCTGTTCCAACCGCTGGCTGACGGCGGCAAGTTCGCCCTCAAAGAGGACATCATCCCGGGCCACGTAGACAAGGTCCTGTTCGTCGTTGCCCCGTCGTTGGCATTCCTGATCTCGTTCATCGGGTTCGCAGCCATCCCGTGGGGTGGGGAATGGATGCTGGACGGCAAGCTCGTCCAGGTACAGGTGACCAACCCGGACATCGGCCTGCTCTACATCCTCGGCGTCGGGTCGATGGGCGTTTACGGCGTCGTCATCGGCGCGTGGGCGTCCAACAACAAGTATTCCTTCTACGGCGGCGTGCGAGCTACCGCGCAGATGCTCAGCTACGAAATCCCCATGGGCCTTTGCATCGTCGTCGTCGTGCTCACCATGGGCACGCTTCGACTCGAAGGGATCACGGCGGAGCAGGCTGGATACTGGTTCGGCTTCATCCCGAAGTGGAACGTGTTCCTCCACCCGCTGGCCTTCGCGATCCTCTTTGTCACGGTGCTGGCCGAGTGTAACCGGGCGCCGTTCGACCTGGCGGAGGCGGAGCAGGAACTCGTCGGCGGCTTCCACACGGAATACGGCGCCCTGAAATTCGGCATGTTCTTCCTCGGCGAGTACGCCCACATGGTCACGGGCAGCGCGTTTATCTGCGTGTTGTTCCTGGGCGGATGGCACTTCCCGTGGATTGCGGAACCCGAAGCGACTTCGACCTTCGCCGTGCTCCTCAAGATCGGCGTCCTCGTCGGCAAGGTGACGGCATTTATCTTCATGATGATGTGGCTTCGCTGGACGCTGCCGCGTTTCCGGTTCGATCAGCTCATGCGCATGGCGTGGCAGGGCTTGATCCCAGTGACGCTGGCGCTGGTCATCCTGGCTACGATACTACTGTACTTCAACCTGCACCGCTCGATCTGGGCGCTGGTGGGTAACGTCGCGATTCTCGCCTTCGTATTGGCATACGCAGCCGCCCGCGGTCGGGAGATCACGGGCAGGCAGGACAACATGCCACGGGCTAAGAACATCACGATGGCGGCGCGGGCGGCGACGGGGGCTTCGGCATGATGAAAAACGAAGACATCGTCGAAATCGTTGAGCCGGTGCTCTCCATGACCGAGCGGCTGTACGTACCGCAGATCCTCGGCGGGATGGTTACGACCATCACGCACATGTTCACGTCGCTCGCCGGCACGCGAGAGACCGTGCAGTATCCCGAGGAGCAGCGGCCGCTGCGGGTCGAAAACTACCGTGGCATCCACCGCCTCAACCGGGACGAGAAGGGCCGCGTGGCGTGCGTCTCCTGTTTCATGTGTGCGACGGCCTGTCCGGTGAACTGCATTCACATCGAAGGGGCTGAGTCACCGTGGGACGACCGGGAGAAGTACCCGGCCAAGTTCGACATCGACGAGCTTCGCTGCATCTACTGCGGCATGTGCGAAGAGGCCTGCCCGGTGGATGCCATCGAGCTGACGCCTGGTTTCGACCTGGTGGGCCGCTCGCGCGAACAGATGATCCTCGATAAGGAAGAACTGCTCGGCATCTACGACAAGACCAAGGACATCAAGCCTCGGAAGAACCCGCATGTCGCGGGCTATCCGGGAACCGGGAATCGCTCGGCTGACCAATCGTCCGAGCAAGGAGAAGCGGGCGCGTGACAGCGACGACGACCTATCTCCTCTATCTGGTATTCGCCCTGGGCGGCGCGGGGGTCTACTTCCTGCTGCCGCGGGCCGGGCGCTCCATGGGGCGAGCCGGCGCGATCTTCGGCGTGGCTGGTGTCGTTGGTCTGATCACGCTGCTGGCCACCCAGATCGCGGGGCCGGACACAAGCTTCTACTTCTACCTGTTCGCGACGATCGCGATCGTGGCTGCGACCCGCGTGGTCACGCACCCCAAACCGGTCTACTCCGCTTTGTACTTCGTGTTGGTGGTGGTCGCCGTCGCGGCCCTGCTCGTGCTTCAAGGGGCCGAGTTCGCGGCTGTCGCGCTGATCATCGTATACGCTGGCGCGATCCTGGTGACCTATCTCTTCGTCATCATGCTCGCCAAGCAGCGAGGCTCAGCCGTCTACGATCACCGTTCGCGCGAGCCCTTCATGGCCGTCGTGGCGGGGTTCGTGCTCATGGCGGCTGTCGCGGGTCGGGCTTCGGACCTACCCGTGGTCGAGAAGACCGAGGCGATCTCCGTACAGGACACGACGCAGACCGAATCCCCGGCGGCTGCGAGTAATTCGATGGCCGTCGGCACCCTGCTGATGACCAAATACGTCGTCGCGATCGAGATCGCCGGCGTACTCCTGCTCGTCTCGATGGTCGGCGCGATTGCGATGTCGAGGAAGAAGGTTCCGGTGGAAGGGATGGTCACGAAACCGAAGCCGCTCGGCCAGGCTGGAAGGGAGGTTGCGCCATTCTGATGACCGGAATGACCGAGTACATCATTGTCGGCGCGATCCTCTTTGCCCTCGGGTTGGTGGGCTTCATGTCCCGCCGCAACCTGATCGTCATGTTCCTCTCGACGGAGCTGATGTTCCAGGGCGTCGTGGTCAACGTGGTCGCAATGGCAAGGCATCATGGGAACCTCGAAGGCCAGGCCTTCGCGGTGTTCCTTCTGGCGATAGCAGCGGTCGAGGCAGGTCTGGCGTTGGGTATGGTCGTCATGCTCTATCGAAGACGCGGCACGCTCGACGCGGAAGTCTGGTCAGCCATGCGCGGCTAGACGGCAAGATATTTGGTGCGGGCGTAAGGGCCCGCCTTTGGCGAAACGATGGACGTAGATACGCTGAAAATCCTCGGGGTCGTGATCCTGCTGGCTCCCCTGACGGGTGCCATACTCGCGGGCGCACTTGGGCCCAAGCTGAAGGGCAACACGCACTGGGTATCGATCCTCGGCGTGGGCACCGCGTTCGCGGCGGCCATCTGCGTCTTCATCCACGTCAGCGGCGTCGAAACCGGGTCGGTATCGGCGTTGGTCCCGATCTACGAGTGGATCGCCAACGGCACGGATACCGTCTTTAACGTCGAACTGCTGATCGACCCGCTCACCTCGGTCATGCTGCTGGTGGTAACCGGCATCTCGCTGCTCGTGGTCATCTACTCGCGCGACTACATGCGCGACCACGGCAACCCCGAGCGCGGCTACGAGCGCTTCTTCTCCTTCCTCGCCCTGTTCGTCTTCGCGATGTGCGCTCTGGTGCTCGGCGGGAACTTCCTGCTGCTCTACCTCGGCTGGGAGGCGGTCGGCCTGTGCAGCTACCTGCTGATCGGCTTCTACTACCAGAAGCCCTCGGCCGCCGCGGCTGCCAAGAAAGCGTTCTTAGTCAACCGTGTCGGCGACTTCGGCTTCGGGCTCGGCATCCTGATGATCTACCTGACCTTTGGTAGCATTCAGTATGAGGCCGTCTTCGACGCGGTACGGGTAGCGGTCGCGTCCGGCGATCCGATACTCCAAACCAAGATCACGATCATCGCCCTGCTGCTGCTGTGCGGGGCGTGCGGCAAGAGCGCCCAACTGCCGCTGCACGTCTGGCTGCCCGACGCGATGGAAGGCCCGTCGCCGGTCTCCGCGCTGATTCACGCAGCCACGATGGTGACAGCCGGCATCTTCATGATCGCCCGCTGCGGTGCCATCTTCGCCGCCTCGCCCGTCGCCATGACGGTCGTCGCGGTCATCGGAGCCGTAACCGCCCTGTTCGCCGCCACGATCGCGCTGGTCCAGACGGACATGAAGCGCATCTTAGCCTACTCGACGATCAGCCAACTCGGCTACATGTTCCTGGGCATCGGCGTTTACGCAGCCGACTCGGCTATCTTCCATCTGTACACGCACGCCTTCTTCAAGGCGTTGCTCTTCCTCGGCGCCGGCAGCGTGATGCACGCCATGGGCGGCATCATCGACGTGCGTCAGTTCGGCGGCTTGCGGAAGGTCCTGCCGTGGACGTTCCTGACCTTCCTGATTGGATCGCTCACGCTCGCGGGCTTCCCGTTGCTCAGCGGGTTTTGGAGCAAGGACGAGATCATCCATCACGCATTCAGCGAGCACTGGATCCTCGGCGGCATCGGCCTCGTAACTGCGGTGCTCACGGCGTTCTATACCTCCCGCATGTTCTGCCTGGCCTTCCTCGGCAAGGAACGCATCCCGGAAGGCGTCCACGCCCATGAATCGGGTAAGTGGATGCTGCTGCCGCTGTTCATCCTCGCCATCGGTTCCATCTTCGCGGGACTGGCCGGAACGGGCCTGACCGGAAAATGCTTCCACGGCTTCCTCGAACCGGTCTTCGCAGACACGTTCGCAACGGCTGGCGCGCATGGTGCCGAAGCCGCCGGCCATGCCGGCGAGGCGGCGGCGCACGCAGCCGAAGCTGCCGGGCACGCCGCAGACGCCGGTTTCCTGGCCGCATACGGCCTGCTGATCCTCTCCGCGGCGCTGGCGATCATCGGCATCCTGGCTGCTTACTTCGTGTACGTGAGGAACCAGTGGTTCGCCGGGGTCATGAAGAACACGGCTCCCGGCGTCTACGACACGCTCTTGAACAAGTACTACCTCGACGAGCTATACGACGAGACGTTGGTGCAGCCCGCCAAAATGGGCGGCAAGGTCTGCGTCGGGCTCGATGATTATCTGATCGACGGTTTGGTGTGGATCGTAACCGCCGTTCCGCGGGCTTTGGCGTACTTGGTACGCGGCCTGCAGGCGGGCAAGTTGCAGGGCTATGCGGTCAGCATGGTCGCGGGCATGGCGATCCTGGCCCTCTGGGTCTTCTGGTCATAAAAGGCGACGGCGTTGGATAGCTGGCTCTTAACTCTCATCATCATCTCGCCGCTTGTCGGCGCGGCGCTTCTGCTATTGCCGCGCCGCGGGTCGGACGCCACGATCCGCTGGGCTGCCCTGGGCATCTCGCTGATCACGGCGGTGCTGACCGTACTGGCGATCGCGGCATTCTACGCTGATCCGCCGACCGCGTCGGGTGACGGCTTCACGCTCAAGGCCTATGTGCCGTGGATCGGCGCCGAGTTGCGCGACTCGTCGGGCCTCGACATCTCGGGCAACTCGCCGAATATCGACATCGCCTATAGCGTCGGCATCGACGGGATCAGCGTCTGGCTTCTGGCGCTGACAGCCTTCCTCATGCCGCTGGCGATCCTGGGGAGCTTCACGGCGATCCGCACGCGCGTCCGCGAGTACTACATCCTGCTGCTGCTTTTGCACATGGCGATGCTCGGCGTGTTCTGCGCTCGGGACCTGCTGCTCTTCTACGTCTTCTTCGAGTTCACTCTGGTACCGCTCTACTTCCTGATCGGCATCTGGGGCGGCCCGCAGCGACGCTACGCTGCCAACAAGTTCTTCATCTTCACCCTAGCCGGCAGCGTGCTGACCTTCGCCGGCGTGGTCTTCTTAGCCTACTACGCCTACACGGTTCGCGGCGACTTGACGCTGAACCTCTGGACCCTCACCGAAATGGGTAAGAACGGCGAGATCCCGTTCAACGTGCAGTGGTGGCTCTTCCTGGCGTTCGCAGCCGGGTTTGCCATCAAGGTGCCCTTCTTCCCGGTTCACACCTGGTTGCCGCTGGCCCATACCGAGGCACCGACAGCCGGCAGCGTCATCCTGGCGGGTGTGCTGCTGAAGCTCGGCACCTACGGCTTCTGCCGGCTGAGCATTCCGATACTGCCGGAAGCGGCTTTCCATCTGGCGCCGGTTGTCGCGGTATTGGCCATCATCGGCATCATCTACGCGGCCCTGGCTGCGTGGGTGCAGGAGGACGTGAAGAAGCTCGTCGCGTACTCCTCCGTATCGCACCTGGGCTTCTGCATGTTGGGGCTGTTCAGCCTCAAGGTGGCGGGCGTCAGCGGTGCGGTGATCTACATGGTCAACCACGGCCTCTCGACGGGTGCCTTGTTCCTCGTGATTGGCTGCATTTACGAGCGGTATCACACACGAAGCATCTACGAAATCGGCGGGCTCGCGCGGCAGATGCCGTGGGTCGCCTTCTTCCTGATCTTCTTCACGCTGTCCAGCATCGGCCTGCCCGGGCTCAACGGCTTCATCGGCGAGTTCCTCGTGCTGCTCGGCACGGCGACCTCGGCCACGACGACCGACATGAAGGCAGCCGGCCCGCTCGGTTATGGCTACGTCATCCCCGCGGCGTTGGGAATCATCCTCGGCGCGGTCTACATGCTGTGGATGTGTCAGCGCGTTCTGTTTGGCCCCCTCAAGGAGCCGGCTGGCACTCCTGATACGTCGACCGGCCTGACGAAAGACCTGACGCCCCGTGAGATCGGCTTCCTGGTGCCGATCGCCCTGGTGTGCATCTTCCTCGGGGTATACCCCAAGCCGGTGCTCGACAGCTTCGAGGGTGCCATCACACAGAACATCCTGCACGCCTCGGCTGAGGCGACGGTGACGCAGTCCGATGAGACCCAACTCGAGCAGCTTACCGCTGCCGCAGAAGGCACCCCCCTCAATCCCCCCTTGGTAAGGGGGGAAGCTCGGACGGCTCCACTCGACCATGGTGTTGCGGAATCGGGCGACGCACGGGTGGCTGCTGATACCCCACGCGGGTCCAACGAATCAGGCGCGTCTGAGGCTTTGTGGAGGGCAGGTCCATGAGCCTTGGCGATTATCTGATTCCGCTGGCGCCCGAGTTCATCATGCTCATCGGCGCGTGCGCGGCGCTCATCGTAGGGCTCACGCAAACGGACGACCGGCGTCAGTTCGTCTCGCCCTTCGCCCTGCTCGTCGTGCTTGCGGCGTTGGTGGCGACAGTCTGGCTGGGCAGCCCGACCGCTGAGACGGTCAGCCCGCCGGGGCTTTGGCTCACCTCACTGACCTACTTCGCGCGGCTGATCACGCTAGTGATCGGTGCGCTGATCGTCCTGGTCAACTGGCACCAGCCCGTGGCCGAGGAGCGCGGCGAATACATGGCCATGCTGCTGCTGTCGCTTCTGGGTATTACACTGACGGCGTCAGCCAACGATCTGATCGTCCTGTTCTTCGCCATCGAACTGGTCAGCGTGCCGACCTACGTCATCATCGCGCTGAGCCGGACCGACTCGCGAGCGTCCGAAGCCGCCGTGAAGTACTTCTTCCTCGGCGCGATGGCAGCCGCCATCCTGGCCTACGGCATGTCGTTCCTCTACGGGGCAGCCGGCACGACCACGCTCTTCTCGCTGACCGGCGGCGCCGTCGCCTCACTCTGGCAAAACGGTGCCGACCTCGGCCCGCAGGCGATCATCGGCCTGCTGCTCGTCTTCGGCGGACTGGCGTTCAAGGTCGCGGCTGTGCCTTTCCACGTATATGCACCGGATGTCTACGAAGGGGCGGCCTCGCCGGTGACGGGCCTGCTGGGCTTCGTGCCGAAGTTCGCCGGCTTCTTGGCCCTGATCAAGGTGCTCTCGGCACTGAACTGGGAACTGCCGACCGAGGTCTTCTGGGTGCTGTGGCTCATGGCAGCCGCCACGATGACGCTCGGCAACGCACTCGCCCTGCTCCAGACCAGCGCCAAGCGAATCCTCGCCTACTCCAGCATCGCTCACACGGGTTACATGCTGGTCGCCCTGCTGGTCGGGCCGGTCGCGGGCTCAGGCCCGATGCACGACGGCGTCGCGGCACTGCTCTTCTACATGGCGGTCTACGGAGCCATGAACCTCGGCGCGTTCGCCTTGCTATCGGCCTTCCGTAGCGGGGACCGGGATACGGAAACGCTCGACGACCTCGCGGGTCTCGCCCGCCGGGCCCCGATGGCGGCTCTGGCCCTTGCGGTCTGCGTATTCAGCCTCATGGGGTTCCCGCCGACAGCCGGCTTCCTCGGCAAGCTCTACATCTTCAGCAGCGCGTTTTCGCTCGACGCGGCTCATCCCTATCACGGCGCCATGGTGGCTCTGGCAATCATCGGCGTGCTCAACTCCGCGGTCGGTGCCGCCTACTACCTGCGGATCGTGGCAGCCGCCTACGTTCGCGAGGAAGTCCAGGAAGCCAAGCCAACCGGCGGTATGCCCCTACGATGGGGCCTGGCGCTCTGTGCAATCCCGATGCTCGTCTTCTTCGCATGGCCCAGCCGCCTCGCCGGTGAGGCTCGCGACGCCACGGCGTCCGTGCATCAGTCGATCCGTGCGGACCAGGGCAAGGTAACCGCCGCGGAGCACGGGCAAGCCGACCTCGCCTCACGCGACGTGATCGGCAGCGATACCCCTTAACCAGACAGGTTGCCCCGCGCCGCACGAGTACTATCTGCATCTCCGTGCCGCGAGTCCGCGCGGGCTGAAGCCCGCGGCTCAGGAGTCCATTTCGGAAAGCGCCCAGCCCCGGGTATACTGCCGGCATGGCCATCACTCTGAGTCGCGCACAGGTTCGGCGGGTGGATGAACTCGCGATAGAGCGATACCGAATCCCCGGTATCATTCTGATGGAGAACGCCGCGCGCAACGCCGCCGACTTGATTCGAGCGACGTATGGCAATGACGGACGAGCCGTCATCTTCGCCGGTCCGGGCAACAACGGCGGGGATGGCTGCGTCATCGCACGCCACCTCCACAATGCCGGCTGGACGGTTCGATTCCTCATCACAGCCACAAAGGACCGCTTCACCCCCGACACGCGCGTCAACTTCGACATCATCCAGGCGATGGGCTTGGCGGTTACGATCGCGCCGACCGCTGAGCCGCAGACGGCATTCGCTCGATCGATCGAAAGCGGCGAAGTGGTCATCGACGCCCTGCTCGGCACCGGTTTTCGAGGCGAGGTACGCAGCCCGACTGCGGAGCTGATTCAGGCGATCAACGCGGCACCGCGATGCGGGTTGGTGGCCGTGGACGTGCCCTCGGGCCTCGATTGTGACACGGGCGAGCCCTCCAACGCCACGATCCGCGCCGACCTGACGATCACCTTCGTCGCCAATAAGAGGGGCTTCCTTCAGCCAACCGCCGCCGACTACGTGGGCCGGGTCGAAGTCGCGGACATCGGCGCGCCGCGTGAGTTAATCGCGGAAATCGTAGCCAGCCCGATCTGACTACGGGTCTAGCCCGGAGGTTTGATGCCACGACGTCGCTCTTTGTCACCACACTCGACTCGGACGCTTTACCGCGCGTGGGTATTCGCGGTGTCGATCGCGACCATGTGTGTGGCGTGGACCCATGCCACGGCAGGAAGCCCGAAGCCGCCACCGCCGGACGAGGCCTTCGAGGCGTCCTTAGTCGCACTCATCGGTGAGGACGCGCATCTGCGCCGCACTGACCATTTCGCGATCGCCTACGACACCGCCCCGGAGATCGTCGCGGCACTGGTGGCCAGGCTCGAGGGGACCTACGACGCCATGTGGCGATACTGCGAGGGGCTCGAGCTGAAGGTGGCACCGCCCGAGGGACGACTCGGGGTGCTCCTTTTCGACAAGTATGAGGGTTTCAAGGGGTATCGCGAGGCCTGCGGCATCCATTCCGGCGCGGCGGCCGGCTTCTACCATCACGGCACCAATCTGTCCGCGTTCGGCAACACGCAGCACATGCCGGAGATGAACGCCGTCAACCGGGAAATCGAGAGCATCAGCGCACGCCTGCGTGACCTCGCCAGAAAGGATCGGAGTTCACGCGCCACGCAGGCTCAACGAAAGGCACTCGCCGGGCGCCTGGCCGGTATATACGCGCAGCGCGACGCAATCGCGGAGCGTTTCAACCGCTTCGTCATTCAGCACGAAGCGGCGCACCAGATGTTCTTCAACATCGGGGTCCACGTGCGCGGGGCCGAAAACCCGCTGTGGCTCGTCGAGGGTCTCGCGTGCCAGTTCGAGGTGCCCCAGGCGCGTTCCGCGCAGGGCGTCGGGCGGGTCAATCACATGCGCCTGGCCGATTTGCGCGACGCCCTAGGCGTGGATTTGGAAGTGCGAAGCATGTCGGACGAGGACCTGGATGCCGCATTGCGATCCGGCCGGATGGTGTCGCTTCGGGATCTGATTGGCGACGCCGACATCCTGTCGCAAGCCGGACCGAACACGGTATTTCGATACGCGCAGGCGTGGGGCTTCGTCCACTATCTGAATCGAGCCCACCGCGATCAGTTTGCCAAATACGTGACCGCCATCGCTCAGCGTCAACCCGGCGTATCGGTCGACGCGAACGCCGAGATTCGGCTGTTTGAATCGCATTTCGGGCCCGCAGGCGAGGCTTTGATGCATGACTTCGCAGCGTTGATGCTGAAGCTGCGCCTCGATCGCCGCGAGGCTGGACGATAGCTGGCCTCGAGGTGTCTGAGGCGGTATCATTCAATTCCATGTTGGTGCGGCGCGGAATTACCACATGAACGTGATCATAGCGGGCGCCGGTGAGGTGGGCGCGCATGCGGCGGAGGTCCTCTCTTCCGCGGGGCATGGCGTCACCGTGATCGATCTGTCAGCCGAGCGGCTGCGCGCGCTGAACGAGCGCCTCGACGTACGCACCCTCGCCGGATCGTGCGCCCACGTGGCCATCCTCAGCAAAGCGGGCTGCCAGAAGTGCCAGCTCTTCGTCGCAGCCACCGAGGTCGACGAGATCAACCTCCTCGCCGCGTCTCTCGCCAAGACCACCGGCGCCAAGCAGGCGGTCGCACGAGTGCATCACACGGCGAATTTCTCGCTACGCTTCACCGAGCATATGGAGAAGCTCGGCATCGATCAGTTGCTCTGCCCGGAGCATCTTACGTCACTGGCCATTGCTCGCGCCATTCGCAACCCCGGATCGATCGTGCTGGAAGAGTTCTCCCACGGTCAGCTTCTGATGCAGCGCTTCCCCGTCACCGCGGGCACGCCCGCAGACGGCAAGAAGCTCGCCGAGGTCGTCTTGCCGCCCAGTGCCAGAGTCGCCACGGTCGAGAGCAACGGCGACGCGGCCATCGCTTCCGCCGGGACACTCGTCGCGGAGGGTGACCACGTGACCGTCATCGGCGAGACCAAGACCTTCGACGCCGCCCGGAAGGTGTTCAACAAGGGTAAGCCCAAGCGGCGCAACATCGCGATCATGGGCGAGACCGCGACGGCCGTGTGGTTGTGCCGCGCGCTCAAGAGCCGCCTGTTTACCGTCCGCGTCTACGTCGAAAACCATGCCCGGGCGGAGGAGATGGCGGGCAAACTCGACCATGTCACGATCGTCGAGGCCGACCCCACCGACGCCACGACATTCGCCGATGAGCACATCGAAATGACGGATGTGTTCATCGCCGTGACCAACGACGACGAGCACAACATACTCGGCTGCGCCCAGGCCAAGACGCTCGGCGCCAAGACGGCCATCGCCGTCGTACAGCGCAAGAAGTACCTGCACTTGTTCGGGCACGTGGGCATCGACTACCCGTTCAGCCCGCGCGATGTGGCAGCCAAAGCGATCCTCAAGCTCATCGACACGAGTGCCATTCGCTCCGTCGCCCAATTCGCCGACGGCGTGGCTGAGGTGTACGACATCACGCCCTCGAAGCGCGCGAAGCTTCTCGGGCACGAACTGCGTAACATCAAACTGCCGCCGAAGACGATGATCGCCGCCATCCGCCGCGGCGACAAAGTGTACGTACCGGGTGCCGAAGACCAGGTCCTTGCGGACGACACGCTTCTGGCGATCGGGCCGGCCGGTATCGCCGACGACCTACGCAAGCTGTTTGTCACGAAATGATCGTCGACCTTCGACTCGTAAGCCGCCACCTCGGCCTGCTGATGTTCGTGCTCAGCGGACTCATCCTGGCCGTCGGCCTCTTCTCTGTGATCGAACATGCCACCGGCCTGTCAGAGGCCCAAGGGGAGATAGCGGCGCTGCTGTACAGCGCTGCCGTCGGCGCTGCCCTCGGGGCACTGCTGTTCCTAGCCGGGCGCAAAGGAGAACGTGCGTTCGGCCAGCGTGAAGCCCTGCTGCTGGTCGCGCTGAGTTGGATCATCGGAGCGGCCGTCTCCGCGGCGCCGTTCTTCGTCTGGTCCTCACTCCGGCAGGACGCAGCCGACACAACACACAGCTTCGACGCCTTCGTGAACTGCTACTTCGAGGCCATGAGCGGGCTAACGACCACGGGGGCCACCGTGGTCGAATCCCTCGCGACGGTCCCCAGGGGCATACTGCTTTGGCGAGCGCTGACGCACTGGCTCGGCGGGCTCGGGATCGTCGTGCTGTTCGTGGCCGTGCTGCCGATGCTGGGTGTCGGCGGACGGAAGGTCTATCGCATCGAGGCGCCGGGTCCTACCCCCGAAGGCGTCACGCCGCGCATTCAGGACACGGCTCGCATTCTGTGGCTCATCTACTGCGGCATGACAGCCGCGGAGATCCTCATGCTGCGCATCTGCGGCATGGGCTGGTTCGACTCCGTCTGCCATACGTTCGCCACGCTCGCGACCGGCGGATTCAGTACCCAGGACGCCAGTGCGGCCGCGTTCGACTCGACAGCCATCCACCTTGTCCTCATCTTCTTCATGGTGCTGGCGGGCATCAACTTCAGTCTCTACCACCAGTTGCTCCGCCGGCAATGGCGTGAGGTCATCCGAGACCCCGAATTGCGCGTCTACCTCGGCTTGCTTGCGGTCGCGACCCTCATCGTCACCGCGAGTCTCATGCAGAGTCCGCCCGCTTCCGCCGTCGATAAGTCCCCCGGGCTGACCACGCGTGACGCCCTGTTCCAGGTAGTCTCCATCCAGACGACGACCGGCTTTTGTAGCGCGGACTTCGACACCTGGGGCTTTGTCGCGAAGGCGACCCTGCTCGTGCTCATGTTCGTCGGCGGATGTGCGGGCTCGACCGGCGGCGGGATCAAGGTCACGCGCGTCGTGATCGCGGTGAAGGTGTTGCTTGCGGAACTGGAGCACGTCTACCGACCCAAGGTGGTCCGCACCGTCAAACTCGGGCGATCCACCATCGATGCCGATCTCAAGACCAATACCCTGGTGTACGTGCTCGGCATCGGGGTCCTGTTCGCGCTCGGCACCGTCGCGCTGCGTTTGCTGGAAGACGCAAACGGCATCGACATCACGACCGCCGCCACCGCGTCAGCCGCCACGCTGAACAACATCGGCCCGGGCCTGGCCAGAGTCGGAGCGACACAGAACTACGCCTGGTTCGGCGCTTCCAGCAAGGTGGTCATGAGCGTCTTGATGCTGCTGGGCAGGCTCGAGATGTTCACGATCGTCGTGCTCCTGTCCCCGCGGTTCTGGACGCAGCGCTAGGCCCGCGTCGATGAAGACCCGCCGCGCGGGGGTGGCATGGGTCCCGGCGCGCCGGGATTTGCCCGTGTGCGGGGCGAAGCCGACCGCGCGCGAACGGCATCCGGCCGCGCCGGTGGACGAACGCCCCGGCGCTCGGTTAGACTTCCGCGAAACGGCGCGCCGCTAGGCCCGCTGACAGTCACAAGGAGTTCAATGTGGGTCTTGGTTCCCTTCGCCGGTTTGACGTGCAAGCCAACTACGCCCGGGTGCTGGCGATCATCGCGGTCTTTCCGCTGATCGGAAGCATCTTCCTTGTGTGGCGCAACTACCATCCCGACGTGCGGCAGATCATCTATGCCGCCAATAGTTATGCCCTTGCCCTACTGGCTTGTATCGGCTCCGCGCTGCTGCTCGGCGGTGTGGCGTGCATTCTCGGATGGAACAGCGCCGGACAGCGCATCAACGAGAAGCAGGGCCGCTCCTGGTTCGGCTTCTTCGTCGGTGGAGCCGTCGTGACGTCGGCGCTGATTCTGCTGATCGCGTTCGCCATGTTGCGGCTGCACCAGAAGAACTGAACTTGACCCGCAGGCAGTATCAACGGATTCCTCCCATGCCGCAAAAGACCGCAACGAACATGAGTCGCAAGATCCTTCACGACGCGATGTCCATCCCGACCGCGCCGTTCGCCGAACACCTCGTCGTCGAGCACATCGAGCAGTTTTGCGATCGCCGCAAGCACGTCACGCTGACGCGCGACGCCGCGGGCAACATGCTCGTGCGCGTCAAGCAGGGGAATCGGAAGATCGCCAGGCCGGTGTGCATCACGGCCCATCTCGACCATCCCGGCTTCGTCGCCGACAAGATGGCCGGTAAGGATCGTGTGCGAGCGTTTTGGCGCGGCGGTGTGCCGAAGGAATATTTCGTCGGTTCTCGCGTGCGCTTTTGGGTCGACGACAAGTGGATGCGCGGACGGGTCAAGTCGATCAAGACGGTCATGCGCAACGGACAGCGGCGCGTCGACACCGCCGTCATCAACGTACCGCGCGAGGTGCCGCCCGGCTCGATCGGCATGTGGGACTTCGGCGACCCGACCGTGCGCGGCTCGCGCATCTACGCCCGCGACTGCGACGATATGGCCGGCGCGTCCGCCATGCTCGCCTGCATCGATCAACTCTTGCGGCGCCGTCACAGTTGCGACGCGTACTTCCTGTTCACCCGCGCTGAAGAAGTCGGCTTCATCGGGGCCATCGCCGCATGCCGGCTCAAGACCATCCCGAAGAAATGCTTCATCGTGGCGATGGAGACGAGTTCGGAGTTGCCTCACGCCCAAATGGGCGATGGGCCCATCCTGCGCGTCGGCGACCGGGCCAGTGCGTTTACGCCGCAGGTCACAGCCTACTGCCATCGCATCGCGCGCGAGCTGGCGCAGGCCGATAAGCGGTTCAAATTCCAGCGAAAGCTCATGGACGGCGGGACGTGCGAGTCGTCCGCCTACTGCACGCTCGGCTACGAAGCGACGGGCCTGTGCGTCGCCCTGGGCAACTACCACAACGTCAACCGCAAGCGAGGCACGCTCGGCCCCGAATACATCGACCTCGACGACTACGACAACGTCGTGAAGTGGTTCGTCGAACTCGCCCGCGCCCCGCACCCCTATACCGGCAAGGACGAGACGCTCATCAAGCAGATCAGCGACCTGGAAAAGACCTACAAGACGCTGCTGCGAGCCACGGTCCGCAAGGCGAAATAGGCCCGTCGGCCTCGACTTCGGCAGACAAATTCACACGTTACTGAGCCGAATATTCCCCCCAGCTTGCCGAATCATCATCATGCCTCGGTCGGGTGTTGCGGCCGAGGCGATGGCGCGGCCTGCGCCGGCGTCATATCGGGCATATCGACTGGTTCGGCGGTCACGACCCGCCCATTGGAGGTACACGAAATGTGTTGCGGTACGTGGAAATACAAGATTATTGTGGCTGTGGCGACCGGGCTATTCTTCTCGGCCGGGATGGCGAAAGCCGATTCGGTCGAGGCGAAATTCCATCGGGCCTACTACCTCCAGCACGAGGCGAACGACCCAGCCGGAGCGGCTGACCTCTACAAGGAGGTCCTGTCTGCCCGAGGCGCTGACGCCGAACTCAAAGCCAAGGCCAAGACAGGCCTCGCGATCTGCCGCGAGGACGCGATCTCGTCCGATCTCGCCAGGCTCATGCCCGCCAACGCATTCGCCTACATCGAGCTATCTCAGCCGGGCGAGCAGATCAAGCGGCTCCTGGCCGACCTGGGCATCCTGGGCGTGCCGGGAGAGCCGCCGCCCGAGGGCCAGCGCGTGGCCGTCAGCCCTGCGCTCATCGACACACTGGGCATCCGCGGGGCGGCGGTTGGCATCACCGGCATCAACCCGCAAAACGGCGAGCCCACCGGTGTGCTCGTCCTGCACCCGGGCGATGTCGACCCGATCCGCGGCCTTCTCGAGACCGGTCTGCCGGCCGGCGGCCAGGCGGTCGAGGCCATCGGTGGCTTCCCGACCTACCACGTCGAGAACGAGGCCTACGTCACCCTCACCAACCGGCTCGTCATCGCCAGCACCGAACTGGACCCCATCCGCGGCGTAGTCAGCCGCCTGACCGGCGAGAGCTCCGACAGCTTGGCCGCTAATCCCGAAGTCGGCGAAATGCTCAAGGGCCGCGAGGATGCCCTGCTGACCTTCTTCGTCTACCCCGAGCCGATCATGCCCATGATCACGGGAATCCTGGAGGCTGAAGCCGCCCGCGATCCGGAAGCCGCCATGGTCATGGCCATGCTCGACGTCAAGAGCCTCCATTCGCTGACCGGGCAGTTGGGCGTCAACGACCACGGCCTGTTCGTCGATGTCGCCCTCACGCTGGACGAGGGCCACCAGAACCTCGTCTACAACTTCCTCCGCACCCCCGCGATCGACCGCGACGCTCTGAAGTCCATCCCGCACGGGGCGGCTGGGTTCCTCGTCGGTGCCCTGAATGAGGCAGATAGCCGCCACGCCGCGACGCCCACCACTTCTGAGCCGCCGATCGTAACGGGGCTGGACTTCGGTCGCGAGATCTTCGCGAACATCGCCACGATCGCCCTCTACGTGCTGCCGCCGGACGCAGCCGGCAAGCCGGCCGGTCCGCCGATTCCCGACGTCGCAGCCGCCATCCGCGTGAACGACCCCGCGAAGTCCGAGGCACTGTGGACGACGGTGTTGGGCCTTGCGAGCATGGCAGCCGGTGCTCCGTCGATCGAGGGCGACGTTGTCCAAATCGAGGGCGTCGCCGTAAGGAACTTCGCCCTGCCCGAGGGCATCACGGTCTACTTCGCCTCGCTTGATCACAACGTCGTCATCGCCACGAGCAAGATGGCGGTCGCCCGTTCGATCCAGACCCAGCGTGGCGGCAAGTCGATCCTGCAAGATAAGGCGTTCGCGAGCAGCCTGCCGCGTGTCGGCCCCGATAGCACCAAGGCCGTTTTCGTCCATCCCGGACGCGTCCTGCAGATATGCAAGCCTTTCATGTCGAAGGGTGACCTGGCCGAGGTCGCGCCGTTCGAGAGTCTCCTGAGTGACACGGTCGCGTCGTTGGTCGTCGAACACTCGAGCCGGCGCTTGAGCATGTCGATCGAGGTCAGCGGGATCCCCGAGGTCGGAGCCCTCTTGAGCGAGTTGATCGCGGCCGAGCAACGCGAGGAACAGCAGAGGTCGCAGCTCAGCAAGGCGATGCGGACCGGCGACTGGGACGATGCGCTCAGCCACATCGACCACGCGATAGCGGGAGCGCCGAGCACGTCACTCGTGCAGAAGAAGTTCCAGGTCCTCGCCGTCGGCAAGAAGGATCGGGCGGGCGCGCTAGCTGTATCGGAAAAGCTCTTCAAGGCATGGCACGATAATGCCCAAGCGCTGAACAACTTCGCGTGGGCCCTTCTGACGGACGATGACTTCGGCGGTGAGTACCCCAAGCTGGCTCTGAAGTTCGCGGAGCGATCCAACGAAGTCGAGCCGAAGAACTGGGCCTACGTCGATACGTTGGCGCTGGCCAAGTTCGAGACCGGCGACCGCGACGGAGCCATTGCAGCCCAACAGACGGCGATAGCCCTCGCCGACGGCAAATCGAAGAAGACGCTCGAAGAGACGCTCGAACGTTTCCAGAGCGAGACGGAATAACGACTGAGGCAACGCTTCCCGCAACCAGTCGTTGCCAACGAGGGCGGCATCGAACCCGATGCCGCCCTTTTTTCGTGCAAACGTCACACCTTCCCGTCGACCGCGGCGGAGCCGAAACCTGCGATTTACCGGCGCGCCCCGCAAAATGTCACATGCCATGTGCGTAGCGTGCAGGGCACGAGATTGCCGGAGTTTACGCGCCGTTAACGAAGAAACTCACAGCTTAGGCGTGTGCGACACGACCCAGTTTCGCTTGTAGCACGCCAGCGTCGGGCTAGAATCGGTTCCATCGTACGGCTCTGTGACATGGAAGGCTGCGACGCGAAGGAGTCGACTCGCAGCGTTTCGACGGACCGGGGAGCAGGGCTTTCGCCAGCGACAGCGCAGTGCCAAGCCACGGCTTGGTAGAGCGGCCGATGCATCACGGACGATTGTCGGTTGGAGGTCACTTTCGCGCCCCTCGCGGCGTGAATGCCTCTACGGAAGGAGGATCTGTGATGCTGTTTTGGGAAGCCGTCAACGGTCGTCGCAAGCGTCGTGCAGAGAACCTGTACGAACACGCCTATCCGCAAGGCACGACACGTTTACCCTACGATAGACGCTGTGCGGCAAAGACCAAGTCGGGCCGGCGCTGCCGCGGGAAGATCCGCGAGGGCACCGAGTTCTGCTCCTTCCACGACCCGGAGGTCTCCGAGCAACAGCGGCGGTACAACGCCACCAAGGGAGGCCGCTCGCGACGGCGGCTGTCTCACATTCCCGATGGGTACTTGCGCAAACTGACCGATCGCGCCTCGGTCGGCCACGCGATGGATCGGCTCTACCGCGAAGTTCGCCTCGGTGTCGTCACACCGGAGATGGGACGGGTCCTGTTCGACATCCTCTGCCGGCTGCTTGATTCCATGCAGAGCGAAGACGGCCTGTTCGGCCAGACGCGGACGCGTGCCGGTCGCGCGGATCGGATTCGCCCCAAGCTGACCGAGATTCTAACCGTCTCGGAACAGCAGGCGTGGCGCCACGCCGTCGCGAAGACCCCGACGGAGTTCTTCCGAATGACGCCGGACGAGCGAGCACAGGCCACGATCGAACAAGAGCGCCAGGGCCAGGCGACAGGCGGAAAGCCGGCCCTACCCGCGGCCTCATAGCCCGTCGTCGCCACCCGTTTGCGACACCGCACCAACCGACCATATCGGTGAGCGCGTGTATTCTTGCGCGCGGAGCATCACGGCGACCACACACCCCAACCGCTCCTCTATTGCGCCCGTGTTACTTGCGTTGGCTCCACCGCGATGTTAATTGTTGAAATACAACAGCCGGAAAGAGTGCCACCACGGGTCCACGGGAGGCATGGCTTGCGGGTGCAAGACGCGGTGGGCACGGGCCGCCGGCCGCGAACCTACTCTCGACTTCAAAAAAGGAGGCGTCCTGGTGACGAGACTTCCCCATCGTGTGGCGGCGCTGACGTGCCTCGGCCTCGCGGCCATCGTGTGTAGCCCGGTTGTGGCCGAGGAATCGGCCTTCGACTTCAGAGACCCCAAGGGCGTCAACGCCGTCTCATTCCTGCTCGATTCGCCACTCGAACCGATTGCCGGGCTGGCCTCGGGTATCTCGGGTAAGATCAGTTTCGATCCCGAGAAGCCGAAACGCACGAGCGGCTCATTGACGGTCGAGGCCGCCACTTTGCATACGCAAAACAGCCGCATGACGGAAGTCCTGCATTCCGAAGACTGGCTCGACGTGAAGAGCCACGAGCAGATCACCTTCGCGATCAAGAAGATCAAGAAGGTCATCACCAAGCCCGACGGCGCTTTCGAAATGACCACCGTCGGCGACTTCACCTGCAAGGGCACCACCAAGAAGATCACCGTCGACATGACCGCCACCCACCTGCCCGAGAAGCTCGCCGAGCGCATGGGAGGGCAGAAGGGTGATCTCCTGGTGCTGCGCTCCGAGTTCACGATCCAACGCAAGGATTACGGCATCAAGCCGGAGTATGGACCCGAAGTTGTTGCCGAAACGATCCAACTTAGCGTAGCCATCGTCGGCATCCTTCCGAAGGAATAGGCATGCTGTACCGGCGCACGCTCAAGTCCGGGTTCACTGCCGTGGCCGCCGGCCTGGTTGTGATAACCTACGCGGTGGGAGTGAACGACTCCGCAGCGATGGCCGGCGACAAGCCCGGCGGGGCTGGGGAAGGAGAGATCATCGTATTCGTGCAGCCCGGAGTATCCGAGGTGGCGCGGTCTTTCGAGCGCGAGCACCTTCCGGCGATTCGGCGACTCGCACGCAGTGCCGGTCTTTCCGTCACAGTTGTCGACGCCGGTCGCGGCGTTCCGGCTCCAGTGACGACCACACCTTCGCTAATCTACCAGGATCACAGGGGGCGATCGTCTTACCAGGGGCGATATACCACTCTCGACCGAATGGAGACGTTCTTGAGAACCGCACAACTGGCTTCCCAAGAGCGAGAACCTCTTCGGCGCGAAAACGTCCCAGTGTGGACTCGCGGGCGAGCGCAGGTGGCCGCCCCGATTAAAGTGGCACCTGTTACCGGGCAAGTGCCGGAGCATCACGATCCTGCCGGGTTCGCAAGCAGCGCCAGGGAGGCTGTCCTGGCAGGCCTTCGGCACTTTCACCTTCAAGACGTGGTCGATCTCCAACGCTCCGACCGCTCCTACTACATGGACTTCAACCCCTGGTTGTCACCGGATGGCACGCTCCACCTTTCCGTTGAACTGTACTCACAATTCCACTGCAAAAAGCCCGTTTTCACTCACGGTGGAAAGCCGTTTGTCGGCCCGTGGGTAAGGCGGGAAGCGCTGTTCGCCGAGGCGGCGCGTGCGCTCGAAGATGCGATCATTCGTCACATGGCAGCCGCCGGCAGCGGCGACGCGTTTGATCCTGTCGCGAGCAGGATCCCGGTGGTGAGTTTCGAGGCACTCGGCCTCGCTCTCCCGCCGGCACCTCCGGGACCTCCGGCGCCAGAAGCCGGGGTCCCTCGCACGAGGCATTGGATCACGGACGCACGTAAGTCGGGTGCCCGGGCCACACTGGTGTTCCACTTCCCGTCCCCGCTCAGTGGCTATTCCGGCGAGGTCCGGCGTGTTCGGGGGAAGCTCGATCTGGCATCCCCGCGATCGCTGAAGGGCGCATCTGCCTCATTCGAGGTTGACGTGACCAGTGTCACGATGGGAGAGCCTGATCTGGATGATGCACTTCAGGGCGGCACCTTCCTCGGCTCACAGCAGTTTCCGCAATCCACTTTCATCACGAAATCGATCACGGCGGACCGGCAGCGGCTTCAGCACGGCCAGTCGAGCATGGCCACCATGGATGGCATATTCACCCTGAAAAGCGTCTCAATCCCGCTCACAGTCCGTGCCTCCTTCGAGCCCGCCGTGTCTGAAGACGGTGCCCCTCGGTTGAACATGAAAGGCACGTTCAGAATTCCCATCGGTGCCTTCGCTATCGAAGGGCCGGATGGGCCCGAGCCCGCCAGATCCACTCTCGTGTTCCAGTTCCAGTTCATGCTGGAGCCCGTGTCTGAGCCGCAACACCTCCCCGAGTAGGCCGGAAACGGCGCGACGGGCGTCCGCCGTCACTTGAATCGCCGGGCCTTGGTGTCGGGGAAAGCCCCTCGCAGCCGCCCATGCGCCAGGTCACGCTCACACAGGGGTGTATTCGGGGAGACGCGTCGCCGGCTCACCAAACAACAGGAGGAGACAGCCCCTACAGCACTATCGCCTGACACCGCATACTCCAAATGCTTCGGTCCGCCCCGTGAGGCATGCCAGGCCATGTCACGGTGATGCCACGGCGTGTCGCTCGCCTTCTTTATCTGGTTTGAAAGGGCAGGAGTCAGAGTTAGAAACCTAGGGAAACTCCTACCTTCTGAGGCCTTCATCGTAACGTTTGGCCGCATCGGGCTCCCAGCCGAGCCACCGCTCAAGCGCCGGACCAAGGCAGTCGATGTCCCTCATGGAGACTTCATCCGCATGTCATTTTCGCGACGGAATTCTCACTTTCCCGGGATTTCCTATTGCCTTTGTGGGGTCGCAGATGTAGGTTTCAGGATACGTAGCCAAGACCAGCTTTTTTTGGGAGGTAGAAACATGGCAAAGAAGGGTGCAATCAAGTGTCCGAAGTGTTCCCGCACATTCTCCATGAAGGCCCATCTCGGCCGGCACATGGCGACTATCCACGCGTCGCCTGGCGCACGCCGAGCGGCCGCGAAGAAGTCGGCGGGACGGAAGGCGGGAAGGCCGGCCACCAAGAGGACCGCAGTGTTGAGCACGGGCGGAAACGGCGTGACCGGTTTCCTGAGCGACATGCAGGCTTACCACGATAGCCTGACCGCCAAGCGCGACGAACTCGACGGACAGATCAGCGCGATCGAGACCGCTATCGGCGCAATGGGTGGCGCCGCGCGTACCGCGGTACGCAGAGGCCCGGGCCGCCCAAAGGGAAAGGTCAGTGCAAGCGGAACCGGTCGCCCCGGTTCACTCAAGGACATGATCATCAAGGTGTTGGGTCAGCGCAAGCAACCGCTCAGCCCGAACCAGATCTCGACTGCCGTCATCAAGGCGGGTTACAAGTCCCGCGCTAAGGATCTGACGAAAGCCGTCAGCAACGTCTTGCCCGACATCGGGCAGGTCAAGCGCGTCGGCTTCGGCAGCTACACGGTATCCTGAGCATCTCCGGCTACCGCACGCGCTTTAGCGCCCGCGGTTGTCCCATCGAGATGGTGACGGTACACGGCGGTGGCTACTTCGCCTGCTCTGTCTTTTTCGCAGGTTGCGAATGACGGAGTCGGTGAAGTGCCACCGCTTTTTCGATGCGCGCACCGATCAGTGATGCGGCAAGCGGTACGTCGCGATCAGATTGCGGCCAGTGCGCCGCGTGACGACGGGCATCCCACTACCGGCACGGAATCGGACAGAACGTCTCGTCAAAGCCGTGCCCCTGGAAGGCGCGTACGCACACATTGATGTCGTCGAAAGCCACACCGCGATTCGGCCGGCAGGGAAACAGATCGGCGGCTTCGAGGCTGACCACGGCGAAGTTGCCCTGGAACGCGGCGACCACAAGGAAGATGTCGTTGAAGTTCTTGATGCCGTTCTTGTCCACATCGCCCCACATCCATGTCGTCGCCGTTGTCGAAGCGGTTTGAGCGGCAGCCGAGACGGCTGAAACCTGGTACGAGTATTCGGGAACTATCTCCAAGTCGCCTACCTGCACCCTTCCCCACGCCAAAGGAGAAAGGAAGACCGGAGAATCGGACAGGTACCCGTCGGCATCGACGTACCGATCGAAACACGGAAGATCCTGCGAGGTAACTCGCAAGGCGATGGGCGTCGTCGAGCAGCGAGGCTGCGGATCAACGGTGATGTAGCGGGCTCCCGAAGCCACGGCCACCGGCGGCTGGCAATCATCGGCGACGCCGTTCCCGTCGCAGTCGGGCTCGCATTCGTCCGGCACGGCGTTTGCGTTGCAGTCCGCTGACGAGCCGCCCGCGATGTCGCACTCATCGGGCGTAGCGTTCAGGTTGCAGTCGGCGCTCGCGCCGCCCGTCAGATCGCAGTCGTCCGGAGTGCCGTTACCGTTGCAATCGGGCTCGCATTCATCAGGCACGGTGTTCCCGTTACAGTCATCGCTCGCACCGGCGGCGATGTCGCATTCGTCGGGCGTGTGGTTCGTGTTGCAATCCGCACTCGTGCCGCCGGAAAGATCGCAGTCGTCCGGGATGCCGTTTTCGTTGCAGTCCTCCTCGCACTCATCAGGCACGCCGTTGCCGTTACAGTCCTGCGAAGCGCCGCCGGCGAGGTCGCATTCATCGGGCACCGTGTTGATGTTGCAGTCGAGGCTCGTGCCGCCCGCGATATCGCACGCGTCCGCCACGCCGTTGGCGTTGCAGTCGGTTTCGCACTCATCGGGAATCGCGTTCGTGTTGCAGTCCGCTGACGTACCGGACGCGATGTCGCACTCGTCGGGCGCGGTGTTCACGTTGCAGTCCGCACTAGTCCCGCCGGCAATATCGCAATCGTCCGGGGCGCCGTTTCCGTTGCAATCGCTTTCGCACTCATCGGGGACGCTGTTCGTGTTGCAGTCTTGTGATGCGCCGCCGGCGAGGTCGCATTCGTCGGGCACGCCGTTCATGTTGCAGTCGGAGCTCGTACCGCCCGCGATATCGCAATCATCGGGCACGCTGTTACCGTTACAGTCGGTTTCGCACTCATCCGGCACGCCGCTACCATTGCAGTCCGAAGACGTGCCGCCGGCGATATCGCATTCGTCGGGAAGCGCGTTGAGGTTGCAGTCGGGGCTCGTACCGGCAGCCAGATCACAATCGTCCGGCACACCGTTACCGTTGCAATCGCTTTCACATTCGTCGGGCACGCCGTTGCCGTTGCAGTCCGGGCTCGTACCGCCGGCGATGTCACATTCGTCCGGCACGCCGGTCGCGTTGCAGTCCTGGCTCGTCCCGCTCGCGAGGTCGCAATCGTCCGGCACGCCGTTGGTGTTGCAGTCCGTCTCGCACTCGTCGGGCACGGCGTTAGCGTTGCAGTCCTGCGACGTGCCGCCGGCAAGATCGCACTCATCGGGCACGACGTTCAGGTTGCAGTCCGGGCTCGTGCCGGACGCCACGTCACAGTCATCGGGAACCGTGTTCGCGTTGCAATCTTGCGACGTGCCGCCGGCGAGGTCGCACTCGTCGGGCACCCCGTTGATGTTGCAGTCGGCGCTCACGCCGCCAGCGATATCGCAATCATCGGGCACCCCGTTACCGTTACAGTCGGGTTCGCATTCGTCCGGCACGCCGCTGCCGTTGCAGTCCGCGGAGCTCCCGGCGGCGATATCGCATTCGTCGGGGGTCGCGTTAGCGTTGCAGTCGGGGCTCGTACCGGCTGAGAGGTCACAATCGTCCGGGACCCCGTTCACGTTGCAATCGGCCTGGCACTCGTCGGGGATGGAGTCGGCGTTGCAGTCGGCGGACGTGCCCGCCGCCAAGTCGCATTCGTCCGGCACGCCGTTGCCGTTGCAGTCCGGGCTCGTGCCACCGGCAAGGTCGCAGTCATCCGCCACGCCGTTGCCATTGCAGTCCGCTTCGCACTCGTCGGGAACACCGTTGGCGTTGCAGTCCGGCGACGTACCGCCGGCGACATCGCATTCATCCGGTACGGCGTTCGCGTTACAGTCGGCGCTCGTGCCGCCTGCGATGTCGCACGCGTCGGCTGCACCGTTGCCGTTGCAGTCGGTTTCGCACTCGTCCGGCACGTGGTTGCCGTTACAGTCCAAGGACGCACCGCCGGAGACATCGCACTCATCCGGGACGGCATTGCCGTTACAGTCCGGGCTCGATCCGCTTGATAGATCGCAATCATCCGGCACACCGTTGCCGTTGCAGTCCGGCTCGCACTCGTCCGGCGTGCCGTTGCCGTTACAGTCGGATGAACCCCCGAAGAGCACATCGCACTCATCCGGGATCGCGTTGGCGTTGCAGTCGAGGCTCGCTCCTTGCGCGATGTCGCACGAATCGAGCACGCCGTTCCCGTTGCAGTCGTCGATCGAGCCGCTTTGACACAAACCGGCGGCGTTGCATATCTCGACACCGTTGCACGGATCGAAGTCGTCGCAATGCACCTGCACCAGGCAGGCGACGCACGTGTCGTCGCTCTCGCGGCAGAACTGAGGCGTACAGGGAGAGGCTCCGCCGAGGCACTCGCTCGCCACGCAGGTCTCGGCACCGTTGCAGAACAAGCCGTCGTCACAGTCCGGGTCGTCAGAGCATTGCTCGAGCAACATGAGCGTATCAATGATATCGATGCGGCCGTACCCGTAGGCCTGATCGAAACCCGGCGCGCCGAGATCGACCGCGCCGTCACGAATCAACTGGCGAATCTGTGCCGGCGTCTTGAGCGGGTCGACGCTCAGTAGCAGCGCAGCCAAGCCGGCCACATGCGGTGCCGCCTGTGAGGTCCCGTGCTTGCCAATGATCTGGTCGGTGAAATCGTGCCGCGCCGACCAGATGTAGCCGCCGGGCGCGGTCACATCCAAGTGATCGCTCTTGTTGCTGTAGCACGGCACTTGATCCGCCGAAGGCATCACATCGGTGCATTCCTCGATACAAGTGCCGAAGACGTTACGCCGCAGGCAGAACGTGAAGGAATCAAGCGGTGGGAAGTCCGAGTTCGGAAAGGGATCGTCGTACGTAGCGCCGACGGCAATCACACCGGAGCCGCACGCGGGCGCTTGCAGCGCATTGGCGTAACCGTTATTCCCTGAGCTGGCCACCACGACGACGCCCGCGTTGACGGCGTTGTTCGCGGCGATCGCAAGGCTGTTGGAGTCACACACGCCGATGGACTGCTGCCCGTCGGAAAGGCTGAGATTGATCACGTCCGCTCGCCCACCGGGCAGCGTGGGCGATGCGCAATGGTCGATGCCCGCGATCACATCGGACAACTGCCCGGTCCCGAAGGCGTTCATGACTTTCACGCCGATGAGCGTCGCCTCGGGCGCCACGCCCTGCAACGGCTCATTGCCGCTGCCTCCGAGGAAGTTCACGGTCAGTCCGGTCCCGCCGACGGCTATCCCGGCCACGTGTGATCCGTGCCCGTTGTCGTCGGAAGGATCGGCGTCATTGTTCACGAAGTCATAACCCGCCGCCGCGTCAACGCGTCCGGCGTACATGATGTGACTCGCGTTGATCCCCGTATCACACACACAAACGCGTACACCCCCACCGGTCGCGGAAAGCCCGGCCGCGGTAATCTGATCCTGCAACGCACGGATGCGCGGTGTCGAGTCATTCAGGTTGGTTGTGACGAGCCGGTCCTTCTCGACGAACGCCACACCGGGAAGCGCCGCGAGTTCCGCGGCGGCGGCATCACTGAGCCCGCGAACACTCATGGCGTTCGGGAGCACGGCGAATTCATAACGAACCGACGCGCCGTCGGCGGCGGTGAGTGCTTTGGCCGCTAGTCGCGCGGCACCCGGCTCGAAGTGAACGATGACATCGGCCCGCTCGGCAACCTGCGCAAATGCAGCCGGGCGGACCACGATCATCAACGTCAACGTAACCCACATCAGACGAGACAGGTGCCTCGCGCCGACCCGGGTGTGTGCTGCGTGTCGGTCAGATCCGGCCATGCTTTCCCCTGCATCAAACCGTGTTACTTCTTCCGGCCGGCGAAGCTTCAAACCAGTAGGCCGATCGGCCGCCGGAGAACCGTGGCTGATTGATCCGCTCACCACGCGCGCGACGGTGGCTTCTCTTGCCACGTCGGGCGCTGAAGCGACCGCGAACATCGACAGGAGGCGCTGGACGACCGCCGGCTTTGTGGTTCCACGCCGGGGTTCGAGAGGAGGATTCGGCACATTCGGCGCGCGGATGCGCCGAAAAGCGCTATACCCATACCTCCGTCGACTCCGATCGCCGCTCCGCGCGCTGAGGGAGCGGGTCACGTGGAATCAGTGCGACACAGCAGTCAGCACGACCGTCGCATTGACACTACAATAGAAGATAACCGGTACACACCAAGTTTAGAATCCCAATCTGGCGGGTTCGGAAAAAAGAGCAGCCGGACGTCCTATCGGACCTTGTTCACCGTCTGAATCCCGACGGCGAACGGCGATCATTGTTTAAACCAACAGCGTCACGGGCGCCGCTGCAACAGCGCGGTGAGACTGTGAACGTGCAACGGCGGAACGGGCATCGTCTCGATCTTCTCAACCAACCACCGATCGCCCCTTCGTTCGAACGTCAGGCGCCAGCGAAGCGGAAGCCACCCGATCGACGCCTCGTTCGTTTCGATTCGACAGCCGGACTGAAACACGGCCACGCCAACACCGCTTCGAGGAAAACTGATCTCGAAGCCGTGCACAGTGGGCGACCGGATGCTCGCCCGGTCGAACGCGGCTTCCATCTGAGCGAGGAATTCCGCGCGGTCGTAAGGTTCTGCTTCAAACTCGGGAGCCAGCCAATTCTCGATGCCGTACAGATCCTCCGTTTCAACGCACTGCGCCAACTCGACGACGGTCGCCACGATCCGCTCACGCGGCGTCCGGACCAGGCCCGAGAGAATCAGCAGGATCGGTATTGCGCCAAAGCCGATCCACACGGCCCTGCCGGCGCGCGGGCTGCGGCTCCAGGACCACCACGCGATCAGCGTGATCTGCGCGACGATCAGGAGGACCGCGAGCAACCACATACGTTCGAAGAGCAATCGGCTAATCACCGAAACGTCGACTCTCGTGTTGGAGATTCAGATGCCGCGATTGCGCCGCTAGAGCGTCGCGCCGGCTGCGATCAGGTCCCCGTGGCCCTCGCGCCGCACCACGGGCGGCCAATCGGCACTGGGGTCATACCACTTGTCGAGCACGCCGCGAAGGTCGTCGTCCGTCTTCACGGCAATAAAGGCATCCCTCACCTGCCTGGCGTGGGGATGGTGCTCCGCGTACTTGATCCCGAACTTGCGCATGATCCGGCTGGCGCGCTCGGCTCCGTATGTATCTACGGAGTGGGCGCAGTGTTGTTCGATACCGTCGCGTTGTTGGGCTATCGAGGGCGGCGGCGGCAAGGGCTCTCCCGCCCATAGGGCGCGGCATTCCTGGAAGATCCACGGGTTGCCGATGCACCCGCGCGCGATCGTCACGCCGTCCACGCCCGTCTGCTCAATCATCCTCATACAGGCCTCGGCACTGAACAGGTCGCCGCTGCCGAGGATCACCCCCGTGCCGACGTGCCGCTTGACCTTGGCTAGGAACGGCCACTGGCTCGGTCCGACGTATCGCTGCCGGACGGTGCGGCCATGGACGGTGACAGCCGCCACGCCGATCTCGAACGCTCCGTCTAGAATGCGGAAGAAGTCGGCTTCGCTCTGCGGGGTGTCGTCCATGCCGCGGCGCATCTTCACCGTCACCGGGTGGGTGGAGCCGACAGCGTCATATACTCGTCGCACGATGTCGAGCGCGGTGTCCGGCTCGGATAGCAGGAATCCGCCGCGACATCGCCCGACGACCTTCTTGACCGGGCAACCGAAGTTGATGTCGATGAGGTCGTACCCCGCCTTGGCCATGGCGTCCGCTGCGGGCGCGAACTCCTCGGCCTTGGCTCCCATGAGCTGCCCACCGACGGGATGGTCGTCCGCGGCTACGTCGAGGATCTCCCGGGACTTCTTGCCCTTGGTCAAAACGAGCTTGTCGAGCATCACTTCGTTGAGCGCGAAGGGCGCTCCGCAGGCCCGCGCGACCCGACGCATCGGCAAGTCGCTGTAACCGCTCAGCGCGGCCTGGACGAACGGTACATCAAGTTGTAGCGAGCCGATCCTCATCACGGTGAACCACGAAAAAGTGGGCAACTATCAGCTTCGAAGAGCGTGATGCCAAGACGCGAAATGTAACGATCAGTACTCCCGCCGTTGCCGCGCGGTCGGGATGCCTAGCTGCTGGCGGTACTTGGCCACGGTCCGCCTCGATATCTCGATGCCGTGATCCTTCAGCGCCGCGGCAATCTGATCGTCATTGAGCGGCGACTTACGATCTTCGTCGTCGACCAGCTCCCGCACTTGCGCCTTGACGCGGTCCCAACCGACGCTTCGGCCGTCATCCGTCTGCGTTCCGCCGGTGAAGAAGTAACGCAGGGGATAGATGCCTCGCGGCGTCTGCATGTACTTGTCCGCCACGGTGCGGCTGATGGTCGACGGATCGCAACTGAGTTCCTCGGCGAGGTCACTCATTCGAAGGACTTTCAGCCCGTCGGGCCCGATGTCGAAGAAGTCGCGCTGCTTCTCGACGATGGCGCGTGCGACTTCGAGCAAACGGCTCTGCCTGAAGCTGACCGCATCGATCAGGGCCGTGGCCGATTCGATCTGCTTCCGCGCAAACTCGCGCATGGATTTGCCGTTGGCCTTGGACTTGGCCATGGCCATCACGTCTTCACGAATCTGCAGCTTGGGCATGTTGCCGCGAGCCAGGCGGATCGTCAGTCCTCCGCCCGTTTCCGCGTATTCGACCAGCACGTCCGGCCTGATCGCCGGCACCGAGTGGTCGCCCACCAGATACCCCGGATGCAGGCAGAGGGACGAGCGCATCACGTTGATGGCTTCGTTGATCTCCCCGATCGCAAAGCCCGTCGCCTTGGATACAGCCGGAAGGCGATTGCGCGCGATGTCATGGAGGTGGCTCTCGATCAGGACGCGCTCGACCTCGTTGTCCCCGGGTAGTGCTTCTAGTTGAAGCAAGAGGCACTCGACGATATCCCGAGCGCCGACGCCGACCGGCTCGAGCCGCTGTACTTCGAGCATCGCCCGTAGAAGCACGTCCACCCCGCATGGCGGCCGTGTCACTTCCGCGATGTCCTCAGGGCGAATCCGAAGGTAGCCGTCCGGATCGAGGTGATCGATGACGGCTTCGCCGGCTCGGCGCATCTCGTCATCCAAGTCGAGAAGCACCCATTGGGCCTGAAGGTGTTCCTGGAGGCTGATCTCTCGACCGGCGGTATTCGCCAGCGCGCCCATCTTCGCGTCGTGCTCACCCGCATCGACCACGCGCCGCGCAAGATGCGGAGCGCGGTTGTCTCCGTCGAGATCATACGTGCGCGAAAAACGGTCGAAACGATCGAAGCTCGCCTCGTCCGCTTGTGCGGGGTTTTCGCGGCCGTTGCGCTCCTGCCCTTCGCGCTTGTCCGCTTCCTGTTCTTCGGGTTCAGCCACCTCGAGCGCGGCGTTGGTCTCGAGCGCCTCATTCACGTGCGCTTCGAGGTCCGCGACCGGCTTCTGAAGGATCGCCATGGATTGGATGAGCTGCGGCGTGAGCCGTTGCTCGAGCCGCATCTGATGTGACAGCGTTTGTGATAGAAACTGCGACATCAACCAACCATCCCGTCTCGCCGGAAGCCGTTCCCCTTGCGAGTAGTTCGAACGAGGCAGCCGCTTTCGAGACCACCAACGATGCAATAAGAGCGCTCGATCGGAGCACAGTTATCGGGCGGTGCGCGCCGGTGCGCTCTTCCGCCTATTATAGTACATTCCCCGCCGCGTGGCGTGGCCCCGCGTCAGGGCGGTTGGGCATTATAGCAGGAAAATCAAACGGATGTACGTCCGCGAATCGCCGCTTCCAACATTCCGGCGGTGGCGTACTCGAGTTGCGACCCGACGGCGAGCCCGCGGGCGGGCCGCGTAACACGGACGTCGATGTCCGCGAGCAGGCTCTGGATGTGCAACGCGGTGCCGTCGCCGTCGACGGTCGGATTCAAGGCAAGCACGATCTCTCGCGTCTCATCGGCTTTGGCTCGCGTCGTGAGGCCGTTGATCGTCAGGTGTTCCGGGCCGATACCGTCCAGCGGAGCGATGTGCCCCATCAGCACGTGATAGACACCCCGCACCAGGCCGGTCGCCTCGAGCGCGAGAAGGTCCTTGGGCTGCTCGACGACCCAGATTTCGCCGTGATCCCGGCCGGTATCGGCGCAGATCGCACACGGGTCGGTCTCGGTCAGGTTGAAACAGACCGTGCAGTGGGCGATCTTGTCTTTCACGTCGAGGATCGCCTCGGACAGCCGGGCTGCAAACGCGCGTGGTTCCCGAAGCAGATGGAATGCCAGTCGTTCGGCACTTCGTGGACCGATTCCGGGGAGCTTCGCCAGGAGCTCCTTCAGGCGTGCGAGTGATTCGATCGGCTCAGTGTTCATCGGCCCATCCGTATCTGCGCTGCGAGGTACGTCGAGCGAACGGTTACTGGCCGCCGCTCAGCATGTCGGTCAGGCCGGGGACGTTGAGGCCGCCGGTCAGTGAGGCCATCTCCTGCTTCATCGCCTCCTGCGATTTCTCGCCGGCTGCGCAGATCGCCCCCTTGATCAGGTCCTCGAGCAACTCGACATCAGCGAGAGCCTTGGGGTCGATCTTGATATCGACGAGCGTCCCCTTGCCGTCGACGACGGCGCGGACCATGCCGCCGCCCGCATCGGCGTCGTAGCGCCGCGTCTTGAGCTCCTCCTGAAGCGTCGCGATGTTCGCCTGCATCGTCTTGGCGGACTTCATCAAACCGGCGATATCGCCAAGTTGTCCGAACATGAGGGGTTACTCCATCCTCAGATGATCTTACGCGTCGGGATCGACCCCGTCGGCGGGCTCGTCCGACGCGTGCTCCTTCGACTCGTCAACCGCGGCGGGTTCGATCGGCCGCACGTCGAACAGCGTGCCGTCTACCGCTTCCTTGAACCTCTGAACCACCGGGTCGCGGGCGACACGGTTCCACTGCTCGGAACTGACCGACTTCGGTGGAGCCACGGTCGACGCGGCGGCGTTGGCAGTAGCCACAGGCGCAGCCACCTCAGGCTCTACGGCGCTCCTTGCCGGCGGGGAATCAGCTACCGCGGCCCGGGTTGCTTTTTTTTTTGGTGCCGCCACCGTCCCGGATGACGCTTGAGCCCCCTGATCAAGCGACTCCAGCAGCGTTCCGATCTCGGTAAACTGGTGACTCATCGCCAACCGAACCATCGCGGCATCAGCCAGCGCGCGAGCTGTTCCGCTGAACTTCACGTTGCGCCGGAGTTCCTCCAGGAGCGTGATCATATACACGTAGGTCGGGCCGTCGAACTTGGAGGCCTGCTCCACGAGCTGCGGCTTAGCCTGCTCGGCGATATCGACCAGATCGGTATCATCACCACAAACGCATAACAGCATGAGCGTTCGTACGTGCTCGATGAGGTGGTCACAGAAGCGCTCGACGGTGCGTCCGCCTTGCAGTGCGGCATCCAGCTCGCGCAGCGCGCCGGCTGCGTCCCGGCCGGCCACGCACGCCATCACCTTGGACGCGAGCTCGTCGTGCGGCGGCGGAATGATCATCTCCGCCACAGCCGCCGTCAGCTTTTCCGACTCGTACGACAGAAGCTTATCGAGAAGGGACAGTGCGTCGCGCATCGAGCCGTTGGCCAATCGAGCGACACGGCGCACGACCACTTCGTCCGCCTGGATCTTCTCGGTGTCCAGGATTCTGGCCAGGTGCTCCGCAATCGCCGGAGCACCGATCGCCTTGAAGTCGAAGTTCTGGCAACGGCTCTGGATCGTGGCGGGAACCTTGTGCGGTTCCGTCGTGGCCATGATGAACTTCACATGCTCGGGCGGCTCTTCGAGCGTCTTGAGCAGTGCGTTGAACGCCTGCGTGGAGAGCATGTGAACTTCGTCGATGATGTAGACTTTGAAGCGAGACCGGGCCGGACGGAACGCGGCGTTGCTCCGCAATTCGCGGATGTTGTCGACGCCCGTGTTACTGGCCGCGTCGATCTCGACGACGTCGACATCCTCGCCCTCAGCCACCGCCACGCACGAGTCACATTTACAGCAAGGGGTAGTCGTGGGGGCGTCGGACTCGAGGCAGTTGAGCGCTTTGGCGAGAATCCGGGCGGTCGATGTCTTGCCCACCCCGCGCGTACCCGTGAACAGGTAGCCGTGGTGGATGCGCCCCGAGCCGATCGCGTTCGTCAGGGTCGTGGCGATCGCCTCTTGTCCGACGATCTCGTCAAACGTGGCGCTGCGGTAGGCCCTGGCTAAAACGCGATAAGACATGCCGACCGATACTCCCGCCTTGCTCGCCGAGCCCCCTCCGCACGGACCCGGGACATTGGCCCCGGAGGCCGTCAGTGACGGCCAGGCGATCCACGGCACCTGAATGAAACAGGTGGGCTGCTCTGTTTCCAGCCTGACCCGTTGCCTGCAACACCCACTGCATGGGACCTGGCCGTCACTGACGGCCCCCAGAGGCGTCCGTACCGGCCCCAGGCCGGAGCGGCGACCCTCCAGCGAGGGATCATACCAGAACGGTCATCGATTTGAACCCGAACGCATACCGAGCCCCGTAGGCGGCCTACGGGCTGCCTGGTAGTGACAGAAGCCGCTCTGAGGTGATAGCAGATCGGGGAGAAACGGACGAAAAAAAGTTCAAATGAACCGGGGTTATCCCTGACAGGCGCGGATGAAGCTTTGGTGTATGTTCTTTGTCGGAGGGCGGTGGTGCAGGTGTTCCTCCTTGCACCCCGACCGCACCTGTGCCGCCGTCCTTCCATTTTCACGCCCGCCGATGGCCCCCTTTGAACCACGTCATCCGGGGCGGCCGCGCTCTTACATTGAAGCCGTATTTCGTGTACACGTCGCCCCATGTCCACGACCTGCCCGAGCTGCCGCCACGTGGTCGAGTTGCCGGAAAGCGGCCCTGGCACCTGCGCCAACTGCGGCGTCACCGTCACGACGCCGACGCAGCCACCGGCACCACCGCCTCCCGCGCCGACCCCACCCGTAGCGGCACAACAGCACGGTGAGCCATGGATGCTGGCGACGGATTCCGCGAGTCCCGTGGAGGCTGAGCCCCAGCGAGTGCCGGCCTCGGCTATCGTCGCGTTCATCGCCGGGCTGCTCTTCTTCGTGCCGTTTCTCACCCAGGCCGTGGGGCTCGTGGCAGCCGGGGTCGCACTGCTTCGCCGACGGCGGCCCCACGAGCGACGGGGCTTGGCCTGGATCGGTCTGTGTTTCTGTCTTGTGGCACTTCCGGGCTGGTGGCTGCTGTTCAACTACCTCGGCACGTGGACGGGCACCCTGCCCGGCACGACCACGGTCACGGTCGGCTCGATGCGCTACACCTCCGCAGGACAAGACCCGGACGGCGACTTCGCACGATGGCATCAGACCGACGAGTGGAAAGAGAGCATTCGGCAGATCTACAAGGCCGCGTCACGCCACCGCCGGGATTACAAGGAATGGCCCACGTCGGTAGACGGCCTGGCCGGGCGCTACCTGCCCGCAGGGTTCACCTTGCCCGAGCATATCACCTACCGGCCACCGCCGGCCGAGCAACGACTGTCAACGGATTGGGCACTTCTGATCTCCGAGCCCGTACATTTCAACGAGGACAGCGAGCAGTTGGACGCGCCGCACCGCCTCGTCATGCGGACCGGCGGTAAGCTCGATCTGCTGCCCAGCGCCGAGGTTGAGGCGTGGCTCGCCGCGCCGGCACGCAGCACCGACGATACCCCGGCCGATACAGGACAGCCGGACGCTCCCTGAGCTCAATCGGATGGGTCACGGACGATGCCAGTCGTCGCAGGCCGCGCACAGCGAGGTGGGGTCGAAACAGCCTTCGCGGTGGGCTTGCCGGACGCGCCGGCACTCAGCCGATTGCCACAGATCTTCGAGTGACGCGTCGGCGAGGTTGCCGATCGCGTGGCGGCCGTGAAGGTCCTGATCGCACAGCAGCACGCGTCCGTCGGCCAGCACCACACATCGACTCCGCAGGCGCCGGCACGCGACCCGCGCGGTGGGCGCCATGGGTATGACACTGAGGTCGTCGGTCTGCCCCGCGTGATGCGAGGCACCGGTGATAGAGACCGCGCCCAGCTTGCGCAGCCAGCCGTCGTGGAAGTCGTCGAGTTCCTGGACGTTCTGTTTGATCTTCGTCATGTCGGGCACGACGATCGGATTGACGCGGGTGCGGTCCTGTCGGCGCGACGCCAGTCGACTGAGCCGATCGATGACGGCGTCCAGGTCGGCGGCTGACGGGTCGTGTGGCGACTGAATAAGGCAGTAGGTCTGTGCCGTCCAGGCGTCGAGCGTTGCTTGCAGAATGTCGACACCGCATTCGATCATCGCGTCGGTGTGCTCGTCGGTCAGATCAACGGCCGCCGTGCGCACCGCCAGGCCGCATACGCCCGGCGACGGAGCCTCTCGTATGCCGCGCAGCACAGCGGCGAAGTTTGGATGGCGAAGCGCATCACCAAAGCCGCCGAGCACCATCAGCGAATCGTCAAGACGCGACAACTCGGCCGCGATGCGCCCGACAACCTCCGGTGCGATGGGACCCCTCGGCTGCGGCCACAGCCCCCTCGGCCTGGCCAACGTACGCGGGTAGGGGTCGTCCGTGGTCAACTCGATCTCGACTTCGCGCGGCAGAGGTTCGCAGATCTCCGCCTCGTAAGCGGTGAGCCATCGGCACGCATCGACGGCGTCGGGTTCCGGCTGTTCCTTCAACAACGCCGCAAGAATCGCCGTGCCTCGATCCGTGTCCGCCACGAGCCTTCCAGCGGCGTAACGAACCTCAGGCGGAATCTCGCAGCAGCAAGGCAGCGTCGTCAGGTCTTTCTGTGGTGCGTCCGGTTTGTAGCTCAATACCCATCCGACCGGCGTCGCCTTGTCCGCCAGTTCATGCACGAGCGAGGCGTCGAGCAGAATTCCCGTAACACCGGGTGGTGCCTGGGTGAACACCAGACGCGTGCCCTCCGCGATCTCGTGACGGTGTCGAATCATGCCGTCGATGAGTTCCGGATCGATAGCGGCCGCAGCCGGCGGAATCGAAAGCACTGCGTCGGCGGGTCGCGTCCGAAGGAGGCCTCCGATAAGACCGCAGTCGGTGAATTCATCGAAGTGTGTCGTGCCGCCGACACCGCCCCGCCACGCGTCGAGGGACCATTTCCTGGCGGTCCGCACGAGCTGCGCCCAGGGCGCAGTCACAGGGTTGTACCGCTCGATGCGTGCGGTCGTGCCTTGCAGCATGGCGGCACACCGCTCGTACTGCGTCGTCGGGCACAGCACGTAGACCTCGTCGAGGAGCGTCGCGCGGGCCACGCGCTGAACCGTGCGGCGCAGGACGGGCACGCCGCCAAGCTCGTCGGCAAGGCGGCTGCGCGTGCCGAGCGGCGTGGTCTCCAGGTCGGCGTTGATGACTGCGACGATCTTCATGCCTTCTTCACCGCTCGCTCAATCCGCTCGAGCGCCTCGGACAGAATGGGTCTGACCTCGTTCGTACCCTCGCGGACGGACGTGACGAACTCGATGTCCCGCGCGATCTGGGCCTTGGCTCGCTGGGCCTCGCTCTTTTGTCCGGCGCTGATCTTGCGATCGGCCGAGAAGCGGCGGAACTCAGCCAATTGTGTGGCGGCGTTGACGATCTGGAACGGACGGCTTTCCTGCGACACGCGCACCCGAAGCTCGTCCACGCGAACGAGCCTCTTGTTGAAGCGATCCGGATCGTGCGTCAGCTCATCGAGCTCCGCAAGGAGTGCCAACATCTCGTCGCACACCGTGACGACATCATCAAGCTCCTCGATCCGCGATTCGAGCTGCGACGCCACATCCTTCAGACGGGATGGATCGTGCCAGTCGGTCGTCCGTCGGTATCGGAGTCGCTCCGGATCGATCGGCTCCGACGCGAATCGCGCCGCGGCTTCGGCCAGCGACATGTCCTCCGTGCCGCGGATGCGCGCGCCGCCCTCCGTGGCATTGATCACCCGCGCGGGCGCCTCGGCGATGTCTTTCTCGAACTGCTCCAGATAGGTAAGCAGTAGTTCGTCGCTGTAGATTTCGCCGCCGCCGGCCGCCGGGACCCGCCGCAGGATCGGGCGAGCCCTCACGATCCGCTCCCATTCCTTCTGTTCGATCGACTGAAACCGGTTGAGTTCGGCTCGCCACGCCTGGTGGATCTCCACGCCGGGCACGTAGTACACATGTCCTGTGAAGCCGAGGTCTTGTCCGACGAAGATGATCGGATCACAACCCATATAGACGGCGAGGTAGAAGGCGAGGTGGGCGACGGTCGCGCCGGCCTTGACTCCGTCCCGCGCACCGAGCTTCTCACCGATGACGAGGCGCGCCCAGGCGTTGTCGAGCAGCGATACCGGGCCCGGATAGTTGTCGACGACGTGCCACGTCGCTTTGGGTTCAGCCACAAGGTGAACACCCTCGAGACCCTCGACCTCCTCGAAGAACTTCTGAGACATTTCGTGGTAATCGAGACTCGTCACGAAGTCTGGCACGATCCCGTGTTTGATGAGCGGCTTGATGGCCGTCTGCACGGCGCACACCACCGCCTTGCCGCGCATGGCCTTGAGGCCGTCCAGGTTGCGTGACAACGACGGCCCGGCCGAGACGACGACGGCTGGGTTGCCCCGGAACCGATCCCGCAGCAGGTCGATCGGCGGCGTCGCGGCATAGGTGACAAGGTTGTTCGCGATGTTCTTGCAGGTAATCCGCGAGTTGGAGACCAGGGTCAGCAGGGACATCCGTGTGTAGGTCACGAACTCCGAGATGGCATCGTTGATCTTCTCGTGCTCTGCCTGGGAGGTACGCACCGACGGCGGATGGCTGACGAAGCGCGTGCCGAGCATCATCAGCGTGCTTCGCGGGCGAAGACATTCGTGAATCCGGCCCTTGTCGTCGTCGATCAGAATGATGAACCGGTCGGATGCAATCACATCGGACAGGTCGACGCAGGTCAGCGCCGTGGCGATCAGCGGGATCGACGGCTCGAGACAGACGATCATCGCGTCCCCGAGCAGACGCTCGAACAGGGCTCGGATGTGGTAGCCGAGGCCGAGGCCGGCCACGACGAAGCAGTACTTCTCGTCGAGCGGTATCGCCTCGACGAAGCGGTCCGCCTCTTTTGCGGGGTCATATCGGCTGTGCAGATAGACGGAGCCGCCATCGGCTGAAGGGGCTTTCACGGTCCACGCTCCGGACCGTGTTTCTTCGAGCGGCAAACGACCTTCGTCCGGCACGGCGTCGACGCGCAGTGCGGTGACCGGGTCATGCCGCCACAGGGCTCGCATGTTGTGCAGGAACAGCTCGTTCCCGACCGCCGGCGTGGGTTTGTCAGTCGTCGCGGGGCTCATGTCCGCTCCGTGGACGTTCTTCGCTATCGTCATCCGGGCGATCGACGAATGAGCGGTCAAGCCGAATGGCGTCCGCGAGTCGTCGCTCGTACTGAGTCCGCGGGATTTCCGTCGCGCCGAACCTCAGCAAGTGATCCGTCAGAAACTGCACATCGAGCAGTTCGAAACCGCGGCTGACCATGTGCTCGACCAGATGTACCGTCGCCACCTTCGAGGCATCGGCCAAAAGGTGGAACATCGATTCGCCGAAAAACGCGCCGCCGATCGACACGCCGTACAATCCGCCGGCCAGCGCATCGGCTTTCCAGGCCTCCACGCTATGAGCGAATCCGAGCCGGTGCAACTCGCAGTAGGCCTCGAGGACCTCTTGGGATATCCAAGTGCCTTCCGGGCGATCCGCGCAGGCCTTGATCACGTCCCTAAACGCCCGATCCACACTGACGGTGTAGACTCCTCTTCGAACCACGGCGCGAAGGGACCGCGTGGTCTTGAACCCGTCCAGCTCGATGATCGCCCGCGGATCGGGCGCGAGCCAGCGAAGCTCGCCGGTCTCGTCGGCCATGGGGAAGATGCCGACCGCGTAGGCAGCCAGCAGTCGATTGGGAACCAGGTCGGGATGCATCAGGCGATCCGCTGCCGCACAATCTCCACCAGATCGGAAAGGGCATGGATTCGATGATCGGGCGTGGCACGCCCGCGGAAAGTGGTTGTGTCGTGGACGAACAGGACCGTCTCCATCCCCGCCCGCGACGCGCCGCGAATGTCCTTGTCCACCCGGTCGCCGACGTACAGCGAGCGCCCCGCCTCAACGCCCATGCGCTCGAGGGCAATCTCAAAAATCCGAGGGTGGGGCTTCATGAACCCCACGTCGGACGAATAGACCCGCACCGGGAAGTAGTCAAGCAACCCCGCAGTCTCGAGATAGGCGTCGATGGCCACGTCGGGAAACGGCGTATTCGAGACCAGACCCATCTTCACGCCGTCGTCGCGCAGCCTGTCGAGAAGCTCCTTCGCCTCGGGATCGACGGTGGTGTGGCGCTTCATCGCGGGAATGAGCGTCGACTTGATGACCTCGAGGAACTGCGCCTCGGAAATCTCCACGCCTTTGCGGGCGTGGAACTTCGCCAGCGGATTGATGATGTTCATTTCCCGCCGCGAAAGCCGAGAGGCGAGCCATGCCTTGAAAAACCCCAGCGTGAGGGCACGAAGGTAGGCCGATATCGGCGGCGGATTCAACCCGAGTTCGGTCAGGCGGGCGTGCCCCGCTCGGCACGTCGTATTCAGCAGAACCGTCGGACTCGAAGTCTCGAAGTGAATCAGCGTATCACCCAGATCGAACAGCACCGCGTCAAGCGTGCCGGGATTAGGGTTTGTAGCCCGGCCGGAGCGCTCATCGCCCGCGCGCAGACCCCTGTCCGGGGCCGCCGGGGCACGGCTGGGGACTTCGTCGGCGTCGGCCTTCGATCCCGTCCGTGATTCGCAGGTATCGCCCGTGATTACCATGACTGGAGCGAAATCATACCGTCGACCGAAACTGCCAGCCACCCGCCGGCGCCTGCCGTGGCTGAAATGCCGCACGGCGGGGCGAACCACACTCACACCCCTGAACTACCGATAAAAACACGTACGCCGGGCCGAGTCGTCCCGGAAACGCCGAATGTACGCCCCGAGCGGGCTGAAGCGAAGCTCTGACCCGCGCCGAGAGCGTTGGTAGAACCCACATGCTGTTCAACAGTCCAGCCTTCGCCGTCTTCCTTCCCGTCATGCTGGCGGCGTATTGGGTGCTGCGAGGGCGATCTCGCAAGTGGGCGCTCCTGCTGGGCAGCTACCTCTTCTATGCGGCGTGGGACTGGCGTTTCCTGAGCCTCCTCCTGCTCAGCACCGTCGTCGACTTCAGTTGCGCGCGGGCAATCGACCGTCGGCGCGGGTCCGGCGGGTCGGGGAAGTTCCTCGTCGCGAGCGTGGCGACGAACCTCGGCGTCTTGGCGACTTTCAAGTATTTCAATTTCTTTAGAGACTCGTTCGCGGCAACGGCTACGGCCCTCGGCTTGCAGGTCGACATGCCCACGCTGCAGATCATCCTGCCGATGGGCATCTCGTTCTACACGTTCCAGACGATGTCCTACACGATCGACGTCTACCGCGGCACGAAGCCGGAACGCAGCCTGCTGCACTTCGCCATCTTCGTGGCCTGCTTCCCGCAGCTCGTCGCGGGGCCGATCATGCGCGCCCGCGACTTTCTGCCGCAACTCACGAAAGAGCAAACATTCAGAGACGTGGACATATCAGCCGGGGTCTACCGCATCTTCCGCGGTCTGTTCAAGAAAATGGTGGTTGCCGACGCCCTGGCACTCTACGTGGACGCGGTTTTCGCCTCGCCCAGCGGCTATCCCGGCCTGTCCTCGTGGATCGCCCTGTACGCCTACGCATTCCAGATCTATATGGACTTCTCCGGCTATACCGATGTCGCGATCGGAACGGGGCGGCTATTGGGGTTGAAGCTGACCGAGAACTTCGACAGCCCCTATCTCGCTCACTCGCCATCGGATTTCTGGCGACGGTGGCACATCACGCTGTCCACCTGGCTCCGCGACTACCTCTACATTCCGCTCGGCGGGTCACAGCGCGGTGCCAGACGGACCATCCGAAACCTGTTCATCACGATGGGCCTCGGCGGGCTTTGGCATGGGGCCGCGTGGACGTTCGTCGCCTGGGGCGTCTACCACGGCATTCTGCTGACGGCTGAGCGACTGTTCGGCTCACGTCGGTCGCGGGCCGAGTTCGAATGTGAATCCTTCGGATACCGCATGCTTTGCATAGTCTCTATGTTCCATCTGAGCTGCGTCGGGTGGCTGCTGTTCCGCGCCCCGGATTGGGACACAGCCCAGGCGATGGCGGCGAATCTTGTCGACTTCTCGAGTGGACACGTTCGCGGACTGCGATGTGCGGCGATCGTACTGCTGTGCATGGCGGCTCACGCGTGGCCCTTCACGCGAACGCTGGGCGAGAAGTTCGCCCGGCTGCCCGCGTTCGGCCAAGGGACTCTGGCCGCGGTGTGCATGTGGGCGCTGCTTCTGTTCAGCCCGGACGCCAAGGCGTTCATTTACTTCCAGTTCTAGGCGCGAGGCGAGATGGCGAATCGGCAACCGACAACACGCTCGAACAGCCGGCACCTGGCGGTGCTGCTCGCGGGCTTCGTCTCGACGTTTCTCGCCGGCGACTACGTGCTGTCTATGGTGCGCCTGCCGCACGTCGACGGCAGCACGAACCAGATCAGGTGGAAGTGGGATCTCCTCGCGGACATCGACCGGGTGCCCGACGTCGTCTTTATGGGGTGCTCATTCGAACTGTGCGGCATCGCTCCGGGTGTTGTCGAAGCGAGCACCACACGGATGACGGGAGAGCCCGTCCGCTCACTGAACCTCGCCGCGTCGGCATCCAGCCACGTGACTGAATACTTGTTGGCACGGCGGATGGTCGAGAGCGGCCGACTGCCGAGGATCGCCTACATCGGCGTCACGCCCAGCGCCGCGGACGTGAGCCTGTACACGTGGCTGCGCGGCGGCCTGCGTGCGTTCGGTGAGTTGCGCGACATACCGCTTGCTTCGCGTGGTGACGCCAGACTGCTCGCTGAAACCGCCACGGCGTCCGCCTTCCGCAGCTACCATCAGTGGAACGACGTGCGCATCATCGCGAAACGGCTCGTGATCGGCGCGCCGATTCTGTCTCCCACCGAACTCCGCGTGGACGACCAAGGCTGGGCGGAATGGCTCGGGCCGATGGCGGATCGTGTCGACAGCCCCGCGGACCACGACGCACCGCGCGACGTGCGCCTGCGCGACCCAGCCCGTATCCGTATCGACAACATCAACGGTATCGCCGCTCGCAGAATGATCGACATGCTGCGACGCGAGGGTGTCGAGATTCGGCTTATCGAGCTGCCGATCACGTCCGCCGCCGATCCGACGGCAAACCCGCGCTACAATCTTTCCTACCAGGAGTTCCTTCGCGACCTCGTGTCCGAGACCGGAGCCATCGTCGTTCGCCCGCCGGACGGCCTGCTGAGCGATGACGACTACTTCGATCACGACCACCTCGGCCCCGGCGGGGCCGCGAAGCTGTCGCAATGGCTTGCCGGCGACGTAGCGGCCGCCCTCGCCAGAGCCAATCACCGGAAGCCGGACGGTGATCACGCACCGTCGCTGGTGCTAAGCGCAGCCGAGTCGGCGGCGACGACATCACCTCAATAACCCGGCCCCAGGTTGTCAAAAACGGGGATTGGAGACGATGGGACTCGAACCCACGACCTTCGCATTGCGAACGCGACGCTCTCCCAAACTGAGCTACGTCCCCTGTTTCGTGAACCCATGAGCGTACCAACTCCGGCCGCACCGTCAAGGACATGTATCGGGAGCACGGGCACCCGGCCTGGATCCATTTCGGCGGATATCGGACCCCGATCGCCGGCTAGATCTTGGTGATCAGGCTCGGGTTTTCGCGAATGTACCGCTCGACTTTCGAGGCGTAGGTCTCGACCGCCCCCCTCACCGCCCCCGATTCGTCCTCGACATGCTCCGGGTCGAGAATCGGTCCGGACACGACCATGCGATAGCGAAAGCCGCTCTCCGCGAAGAAGAACGCCTGGATCGCCGGTGCTTTGCTGCGCAAGGCGATCCGCAGCGGGCCGGCGAGGAACGGGCGCCGTTCGCCGAAGATCGTGACTTCCTCCACCTTCTGGTTCTCACCGCGGACGCGGCTCACGTCCATCGCACTTCCCACGAGCATTCCGTCCTGGTAGCAGCGATAGATATCTCGCGGGAAGCTGTCGGAGAAGAGGAACCGGACTCGCCGCAAGTCGGGATGGCGCCGGTCGAAACGGTCCTGAACGTAACGCCGGATGCCACCTTCATTGCGGTCGCGGACGGCGATCAGTGGGTACCCGTGCAGCGCGATGAGCATGGCGCAGACGTGCAGCGGCCCCTGGTGCGAATAGGCAATGTACACACCGCGCCCCCGCGCCAGCGCCTCATCCAGAATCTCGCGATTCTCGATCGTCAGTAGTGACGTGGCTTTGTCGCGCCCCAGCGTGTCGATGGCCAGGTAGCAGATCTTGTCGCACCTGGTCTGCATGAAGTACTCGCGCGTGTAGCGACGGCGCTCGGACGCCGTGGGCTTGCGCCCGAGCACGAACCTCAGGGCCTTGGCGAACCGCCGACGACGCTTGAAGTTGATCATCCATTCGAACGTGCCGAATAGGCGCCCGAAGTAGTACAGCCCTCGAAGCGTCAACAGGACGCGTAGCCACGTCACCGCGGCGTGGGCGGCTGAGAAGCTGAACCGGTCCCACGCCGTCAAGGTCGGCCCCGCCGGCGCGGGTACGGCTTCCGGCGGAGTGCCTGTCGTGGCGGGCGATGTGTCCATCGTGATGGCTTACTCCAGGTTCCGGGCCGCTCGCAGGCCCGCGGCGCAGACCGGTAAGACTGTAGCCGTGCCGGTGTCGCCGTTCAACAGCATGGCGGTCCAGGTGGTGGGACGCACCCCGTGCGGGCCGACGGCATGCGCGGTAGGGTGTCGAACATGCTGACGATCGACGATTGGGAGATCCGGTCCGTGGTCAACGGCTCGGTCCGGCTGGACGGCGGCGCCATGTTCGGCGTGGTCCCGCGTGTACTCTGGCAGCGCGAGGCGGCGGCGGACGATCAACACCGCATTCTGCTTACGACGCGTACATTGCTCGCGATCGACCGATCGAGCAAACGCGTGATCCTGGCGGACACCGGCTGCGGCACGAAATGGGCACCGGACAAGGCCGAGCGGTTCGCCATCGAGTTCGACGCGGACGCTGTCCCGAACGCCCTCAGGGCGGCCGGTCTTGGCCCCGAAGATGTGACCGACGTGGTGATCACGCACCTGCACTTCGACCACAACGGCGGGTTGACTGAATGGACCGACGAGCGGGGAGGGGCGACCCGCCTGCGATATCCGACGGCACGGCACTGGATCCATAGCCGCCACCTCGATCACGCCCGCGAGCCGTATCTCAAGGACCGGGCGTCGTTCCTACCGGAGGACTTCGCAGCGCTTTCGGACTCGGACCAACTGGCGATCGTCGAGGGTGACACGCCCGCGCCGCCCGGCGAGGGCTGGGCGTGGTTTGTTTCGAGCGGCCACACGCCGTGCCAGTTGCATCCGGTATTCGGCTCCGGCGGCACCAAGCTGATCTTCATTGGTGATATCGTGCCGACCAAGGCGCATCTGCCTCCGGCGTGGGTCATGGCGTACGACGTGCAACCGCTCACGACTATCACCGAGAAGCGGGCGATCTACCGCCGGTGCCTGGACGAGGGCCTGCTGCTCGCGTTTCCCCATGATCCCGAAGTGGGTGGTGTCGAGATCGGCGGCACGATCGACCGACCCGTCATCAGTCGCGTCCTTCCCCTCTGATTCATCCAAGTGATCCGTGGCGGGAAACGAGCGCAAAAAAAGGACGCGGCGTCGGCAGATACCGACCCGCGCCCTTTAAGAGCTAATCACGCTCCGCCTCAGTCGCTCGGTCTCTCAGGCTAGCGCCCGGGAGGCAAAGTGATGAGGCAGGGATCGTAAGGAGATCCCTTCTGTCAGCCGAGCATTTCTACTCAGCGGCGACGACGTTGCCATCCTCGAACAGGTCGAAGACGCCGTCCTGGTCCCAGATGTACTCCCAAGCGACATCCAGGGCGCCATCGTACAGGATCGGGCCGGCCCACTTGGCCAAACCACCAAAGTTCAGGCATCCCAGCGAATGGAACAGCATGCCCGTGGTCACGACCATCGCAGCGCTCTTCAGAGTCTTCTTGCGCATCTATCGATCTCCTTCACTTGAACGGTTTGCGACCTCGTTCGGCGGGGACGCCCGAACGAACGTATGATCGTCATACCCACGGCCGGACACAGGCCCGGCCATTCTTCCCTAGCTAATGAGTGCGGTTCCACCCCGCACTCCGATTACACATGATTCGAAAAACGAAAGCCTTCGGATACTGCCCGGTTCGATCCGGGCGTCTCCCGCCACCAATGTGCCGCGTCACTCGGTTCTCCGCGCCTTACCTCGTGAACGTCAGCCAGCCTTCCGCGATTTGGCAGCGGGATTATGCCAACATCGCGTCGTTGCCGCAAGCCCTTTCGAGCCCACTGGGGAAAGATCACCTTCCCCGCGCCACGGCTTTCGACTCCGCGCCAGCGAGCCGAAACACGTAGGCCCTTATCGGGATAGCGGCGCTGCGAACATTAGTTTTTTGTGCTAATGCGTCCGTCGGTCGAAGACGACAGAGCCTCCCGAGCGACACAACGCAGCCATCAGGAAGCCAATAGAAACCGGCCTCCCAACCACACTGGCGCGAGACAATGTCACACTCGCCCTGGAATGTCAAGCCGTTTGTGCTGGAAGAATTCAAAAAAATATCTGCTGACAAGCGGCGCCATGCCGGTATGATTAAGCGTGCGTCCGATCCCCGCCCCGACGGCCCGCCCGGAACACCACGGCGAGCTCGGGCCGCCACGGGCCAGTATCGAACATAAAGTTCGCAAAACCAGTAGGTTACATAGAAGACGCTTGACCCATGTCAGTACGGCTGGACTCCAACCACGCCGTCATGACCTCTACGGAGTCGCAATATGGCGGAGGAAACGCAGGATACGATCACCGGCACGTTCGAGCCGGCAGCCAAGAGCGGAGGGCACCTCCGCTCAGCGGAAACTCACTACGCGGTGAGCCGGCAGGACGTCATGGTGCCCGCATCCCTTTGTCGCGCGGCGGGTTTGCGCGGCGGAGAAATCGTGACCGGCACGCTCCGGCAAAAGAGCGGGAAGGCGCGCAACGCACCCACCGAACTCGAGAAGATCGAAGCCGTCTGCGATCTGTCCGTACCCGACTATCTCGACGTCAAGCCGTTCGATACCCTCACCGCCATCGATCCTGACCGTCAAATCGTGTTCGAGACGTCCGGTGGCCCCGCGACGATGCGCGTGGTCGACCTCATGACACCCATCGGATTCGGGCAGCGCGGCCTGATCGTGGCTCCGCCTCGGACAGGCAAGACGATCCTTCTGCAACAAATGGCGCAAGCCGTCGCTACCAATTACCCCGACGTGTACATGATCGTCCTCCTCATCGACGAGCGGCCCGAGGAAGTCACGGACATGCGTCGCAAGGTGCACGGCGAAGTCATCGCCAGCAGCAATGACAAGGACGTGGACGTCCACATCAGGCTGGCGCGACTCGTGATCGAGAAGGCCAAGCGACTCGTCGAAACAGGCCGCGACGTCTTTGTCCTGCTGGATTCGCTCACTCGACTCGGAAGGGCGTTCAACGCGGGGATCCGCGGCGGTGGCCGAATCATGTCGGGCGGACTCGACATCAAAGCGCTGACCGAGCCGAAGTCGATTTTCGGCGCGGCGCGGAATGCCGAGAATGGCGGATCGCTGACGATCATGGCGTCGGCCCTGATCGAGACGGGCAGCCGCATGGACGAGGTCATCTTCAACGAGTTCAAGGGCACTGGGAACATGGAAATCATGCTGTCGCGGGAGATGGCGAACCGTCGCCTTTGGCCCGCGATCGATCTCAACCCGTCGGGCACTCGCAAGGAGGAGTTGCTTCTCACGCCGGAGGCTCTCGAAGCCTCGCACCTCTTGCGACGGTCTGTCGTAGGACGAGACCCGCTCCAGGCGATGGAGCAATTGCTGGCGAAGATGGAGCGGTTCCCGAACAACGAGGCGTTCATCGCCGACAGCGCTCAGGTTTCGGGTCAGCGAACCGCTTCGCGCCGGCGTCTGTAGGCCCGTTCGAGTGTCCCGTGGAAGCCCGAGAGGGTCCGCCAAGACCGGCCAAAAGGAAGCTGCACATCGCTCTTGCATCACCGGGGTGTTGACGGTAAAGTGCCGTGCTTTGAGTATGTGGGAAGTTAACAGGTAAGGCTATAAGTTCAGGCCCTGAAATAGGTTATGCCGCCGTGCGGCTGCCGAGGGCGTTTGGTGAAAAGCATGTCGATCAACACCGAGGCGAAGACAGGTATCATCGAGAAGCACCGGACCCACGAGCAGGACACAGGGTCTCCGGAGGTTCAGGTCGCACTTTTGACCGCGCGGATTCTGGAGCTGACCGAGCACCTCAAAGCCAACAAGAAGGATCACGCCGCCCGCCGCGGCCTGTTGAAGCTTGTCGGCCAGCGAACCAGCCTCCTTCGGTACCTGACACGGACCGACCGCTCGCGGTACAAGAGTCTGATTGCGAGCCTCGGACTGCGTAAGTAAACCGCGTCGCCGCGCGGGACGTTGTCTTTCGGGCGTTGACAACGCGCCGGGCGCAGGCCCGTCGGGCCCACCCCCCCCAACCCGCAAGCGTCGAAGCATCTAAATAAAGAAAACGTGTAAGCCACGCGAACATTGGATAGTGACGTAGTTGGTGAAATGGACAGATGAGAGCCATCGCGCAGGGCGTGATGGCGTCGTGTCGGAAAGGTTGGCGGAAAAAACAATGGCAATGGGAAAGCATGTCGTAGAACGAACGATCGGCGGCAGGACGCTGAAGATCGAAGCGGGGACGCTGGCAAGACAGGCCGCCGGTTCGGTGGTGGTCACGTACGCGGACACGGTAGTGCTCGCGGCGGTGGTCACAGGGACCCCGCGGCCGGGGATCGATTTCTTCCCGCTCACGGTCGACTATCGCGAGAAGACCTACGCCGCGGGCAAGTTCCCGGGCGGTTTCTTCAAGCGCGAAGCCAGGCCCACGCAGAAAGAAATCCTCACCATGCGGATGATCGATCGCCCCATCCGCCCCATGTTCCCCAAGGGGTTCAAGGATGAGGTCCTGATCCAGACCATGGCGCTCTCGACCGATCAGGAAAACGATCCGGACATCTTGGCGATGGTCGGGGCGTCAGCCGCCCTGTCCATCTCGAAGATTCCGTTCGAGGGGCCCAGCGCTTCGGTCCGCGTCGCCTACGTGGACGACGAGTTGGTCCTGAACCCGACTACCAGCCAGATGGAATACTCCACGATGGAGATGGTGCTGTCGGGGCACAAGGACGCGATCAACATGGTCGAGGTCGGCTCGATGGAGCTGTCCGAAGAGGTCGTGACCGCCGGCATCGAGTTCGGACACAAAGCCATCGTCGAGATCTGCGAGATGATCTCGGAACTGGTGGAGATGGCGGGCGTCGAGAAGGAATGGAACAAGCCGCCGTCGACGGACGATCTTCGGGTCGAACTCCGCAAGGCGTACGAGAGCGACCTTCGTAACGCCCGCAACATCGAGGGCAAGCAGGATCGCAACGATGCCATCTCGGCGGTTTACAGGGCCGCGAAAGAGAAGTACGCCCCGGAAGACGCCGACGAGAAGCCGGAATTCAGTTGGAACACGGTGCGCGACTTGCTCGACGAGGTCGAGGGCGAAATCGTCTCCGAGATGATCGTGAAAGACGGCAAGCGAGCCGGCGGACGCGGCGCCGAGGAGATTCGCGCGATCGAGTCACAGGTCGGCGTGCTACCACGCACCCACGGCTCGGCGATCTTCCAGCGAGGCGAGACCCAGTCGCTCTGCGTCATCACCCTCGGCACGGGACGCGACGAGCAGATCGTCGACGGCCTGACCGACGAGTACAGCAAGAAGTTCATGCTGCACTACAACTTCCCGCCGTTTTGCACGGGCGAGGCGCGGCGAGTCGGCTTCACGAGCCGGCGCGAGATCGGACACGGTAACCTGGCAGAGAAGGCGCTCGAAGCCGTTCTGCCGTCGCCGGAGAAGTTCCCCTACACCGTGCGGCTGGTTTCCGAGATTCTCGAATCCAACGGATCGAGCTCGATGGCGTCCGTCTGCGGCGGTTGCCTGGCCCTGATGGACGCCGGCGTGCCGATCAAGCAGCCCGTGGCCGGCATCTCGGTCGGTTGGTTCGCACACGACGGCGATGAGACGCTCGTGGTGGACATTCTCGGTGAAGAGGATCACTTCGGGCTGATGGACTTCAAGGTAGCGGGCACGCAGCGCGGCATCACGGCGATCCAGTTGGACCTCAAGGGTCGCGGGCTGCCCATCCACCTGCTGGCGCCGACCTTCGAACTCGCCAAGAAGTCGCGCATGCACATCCTCCGGGAGATGCTGAAGACCCTCAAGGCACCGCGTGAGGATACGAGCAAGTACGCGCCGCGAATCCTGAGCACCAAGGTGCCCGTCGACAAGATCGGCCGGGTGATCGGCCCAGGCGGCAAGTACATCAAGTCGATCGAGGCGGAGACGGGTGCGAAGGTCGAGATCGACGACGACGGCACAATCAACATCGCGTGCTTGGACCTCACCGCGGCCGAGAGGGCGTTGGAGATGGTCGAAGCCGTCACAGCCGAGGTGAAGGTCGGCAAGGTCTACACCGGACGGGTCTCCAGCGTGAAGGACTTTGGTGCCTTCATCGAGGTGGTACCCGGTCAGGACGGCCTGTGCCACATCAGCGAACTCGACACCGAGTACGTCAAGTCGGTGGACGAGGTGGTCAAGGTCGGCGATACCGTTCGCGTTAAAGTGATCGCGATTGACGATCAGGGACGGATCAAGCTGTCGCGTAAGGCAGCCGCCGTCGAAGAAGAGCCCGCGACGGCGTAGCACGCCGAAGCTCGCGACAGGAAGACAAACCGCGTTGCCCAGCCGCCTATCGAACGGTGTCTGGGCAACGCGTCTTTCGGGCGGCAGCGAAAAGCCGCCGGCGGATGTTTCATGTCGGACACATCGGACCCGACAACTCAGCAGCAGCGCATGATCGCGGAGATGGCGGAGCTGGCCGGCGGGCTCGCCCACGAACTCCGCAACCCGCTGTCGACGATGATGGTGAACCTCAAGCTGCTGTCCGAGGACCTGGGCGATACGGAGGCCAACTTCGAGGACGTACGCCGCCGAGCGATCCTGAAAGTCGACGTACTTCGTCGTGAATCCGAGCGGCTACAGAGCCTGTTCGACGAGTTCTTGAACCTCACCGGCCCGTGCCGGCTCGAACTGCGGCTCACCGATCTGAACGCGACCGTCGACCGCCTGGTCGAGTTTTTCGAACCGCTCGCCCACAGCCACGACATAACGGTCGACGTGGTCCTCTCCGCGGAAGTGCCAAGCTGCCGGGTGGACGAGAACCTGATCCGCCAATCGCTGCTGAACCTGGTGGTCAACGCCCAGCAGGCCATGCCCGAGGGCGGCGTGCTGACGATCGAGACGAAGACGCGGGCAGACGCCGTATGTGTCATCGTTTCGGACACCGGCGTGGGCATAGCTCCCAGCGATCGAGAGCGAATTCTCCGACCCTTCTTCTCCACGAAGGCCCGTGGAAACGGCCTTGGCCTGTCCATCACGCAGCGGATCGTACACGAACACGGCGGGGAACTGACGCTCGAAAGCCAGGTCGGCCGGGGCACGACGATCACGATCAGCCTGCCGCGCGAGCCGGAGCACGACGCGGCCGGTATCGATTGACCTGGGGCTCCGTCAACACTGATCTGACGGGTGGCATGGGCAAGCGGTAGCTTGCCCGTGTTCCTCGATAGCGAACAAACACGGGCAAATCCCGGCGCGCCGGGACCCATGCCACCCATCATTGGTCGTTTGACAGAGCACTAGTGCCGGTTTTGGCTATAATGCACGCGACATGAGTGACACGGCGTTTGTACTGATTGTCGAAGACGAGGTGGCCCACGGCGAGGCGATCGCCGAGGCCCTGCGGCGGTCGAAGTACGTCTGTCACGTGGTCGTCAGCGGTGAAGCCGCCGTCGAGTCGATCCGGCAGCGCCCGCCGGACCTGGTCGTCACCGACTACAAACTCGGTGGCAAGATCAATGGGATGGACGTCCTTCGCGAGGCCAAACGAACCCGGCTGGAGACCGAAGTCATCCTGATCACCGCTTATGGCAGCGAGGAACTCGCCCGCGACGCGCTTAGCCGCGACAGTGAGTTCCGGGCATACGACTATCTGATCAAGCCGATCGATATCGACCTGCTGCGCGACAAGGTCGCTCGTGCCGCGAAGCAGGCCACAGCCGCCCGCGAAGCTCGCCTGCTGCGCGAGCAGACGGATCAGGCTTTCGAATTCTCCGGCATCATCGGCGCATCCGAGACCATCCAGCGTGAGATCAAACGACTCAAGAAGATCGCGCGGAGTAAGAGCACCGTCCTGATCTTCGGCGAAACGGGGACCGGCAAGGAACTCTTCGCCCAAGCCATTCACCAGAACTCGCCCCGCGCAGGCAAGCCCTTCAAGGTGCTCAACTGTGCGGCCGTCAGCGACACACTGCTGGAGAGCGAGCTTTTCGGCCACAAGAAGGGTGCTTTCACCGGTGCGGTGGTCGATCGTCAGGGATTGATCCAGGCGGCCGACGGCGGCACGCTCTTCCTCGACGAGATCGGCGACATGCCGCTTTCGATGCAGGCGAAGCTCTTGCGCACCCTCGAAAGTGGCGAAGTGTTGCCGGTCGGCTCCAACGATGTGCAGTATTTCGACGTACGGACCGTCGCCGCCACCAACCGCGACTTGAACGACCTCGTGCGGACGGGGGCCTTTCGCGAGGACCTCTTTTACCGCCTGCACGCTCACGGCGCCATTCGGATTCCGCCGCTCCGTCAGCGCCGCGAGGACATTCCCGTCCTTACCCAGCGGTTCATGGAACAAGCGAGCAAGGAATACGGCACGACGTTCGAGTCGATTTCCCCGGGCGCCATGCGGAAGCTGGCGAACTATAGCTGGCCCGGGAACGTGCGAGAGCTTCGCAACGTCATCTTCCGCATGTGCCTCGAATCGGAAGGCCCCACGCTTTCAACCACCGATCTTCCCGACACACTCCAGGCGTCGACGGACATCGTGCCGGCCGGTCCGCCGAACCTCGCGGGCATGTCGATGGCCGATGTCGAGCGGCTGCACATCATGAACACGCTTCGCATGTTCGGCGGGAATCGTGAGAAGACCGCCAAGGCCCTGGGCATCGGGGCGCGGACGCTCTATCGCAAGCTCAGCGATTACGGTCTGCGGTAGGGTACCGGTGTCCCGCACCAGCCGACCTTCACGGGCCAACGAGTTTGCCCATGCCACCCGTCAGCGCGCAGTTCCGTGTGCCACCGGACGCGCGCCGCATCTGTGTCGACAACGCTAGAACCGATCGTCCGGCGGCCTCAGTGCCACCGGCGGGCCGAGCACCTCGTTCATGAGGATGGCGAAGCGGAGCGCGTGACGGGTCGGCCGATGGATCGGATCGTCGTGTTCAGCGAGCACCAACTCATCGTCCTCCGTGTGCGCGTGCAGCACGTCAGCGCTGACTTCCAGGTGCCGTTGCGCCAGGGGTACTTCTTCCTTCGGCTCGCGAGGCTCGGCTTGCGGTACCGGCTTTGGCTGGGTGCGCGGCCCCGGACGGCGCTTCGGTTGCGGCCGCGGACCGGGCTGCGTCTCGATTGGGCGCGGAGCCGGCGGCTGCGGCACGCGGGGATGGTCGAGTCGCGCCATGGGCGGTTGATTCGGCACCGGATGGATCTGTGCCGGCGGTAGCGGGCGCGGGACCTGCGGGACAGGCACTCGCGGCTGGGCGGCCTGCGGGAGCCCTCCGGCCGGCGGGAGCGGCCTGGCCACGGGGAACTGCGGCGCGCGAGCGGGCGGGGCCTGACCGGCCTTGCCGGCCTGGTCCGGTTCGTCGGGCTGCTCACCGCGCATCTTCTTGATGATCGCCTGGGCGACGCTGCTGAACACGCCGCCGCCGACCAGCACGAGAATGATGATCAGTTCGACCCAGTCGGCGCCCTTAGCGAGCAACGTATGGTGATCCATGGTTCCTCCCGCAAGACCGCGAGGCACTCGAGCACGTGGCCGGCGTCAGCGTGGCGCTGTGCCTAGCCCTTCTTGTCCTTAGCGTCATCCTCGCGGCCGCCGATCGAGTCGCGCATGCCGGTATCGGCCTGGATGTTCTTCATCCGGTAGTAGTCCATGATACCCATGTTGCCACTGCGGAAGGCCTCCGCCATGGCCTTGGGCACCTCCGCCTCGGCCAAGACCACCAGCGCCCGGTTGTCTTCGATCTTCGCACGGTTCTCCGCGGCGGCTGCGATCGCCATGGCCCGTCGCTTCTCCGCCTCGGCCTGGAAACGGCGTTTGTCGGCTTCGGCCTGATCGGCCTGCAGCTTGGCGCCGATATTGGCTCCCACGTCGACATCGGCGATGTCGATCGAGAGGATTTCGAACGCGCTGCCGGAGTCGAGCCCCTTGGCGAGGACGGCCTTGGAAATCCGGTCCGGGTTTTCGAGCACGGCCTTGTGCGTGTCGGCCGAGCCGATGGCGCTGACGATGCCTTCGCCGACGCGCGCTACGATCGTCTCTTCCGTGGCACCGCCGATGAGTTGGCGGATGTTCGTCTTGACCGTCACGCGACCCTTGGCTTTGAGCTGGATACCGTCCTTGGCTACCGCGTCGATCGTCGACTTGCCGAGCGTCGGATTCGGGCAGTCGATGACTTTCGGGTTCACGCTGGTGTTGACGGCATCGATGATGTCGCGGCCGGCAAGGTCGATGGCGCAGGCCTTCTTCCAGTCGAGTTCGATGACGGCTCGGTTGGCGGCGATCATCGCACGCGTCACGTTGGGCACCCGACCGCGCGCGAGGAAGTGGCTTTCGAGGTCGTTGACCGAGATGTCGTGCAGGCCGGCCTTGACGAGCGTGATCTTGGCATCAACGATCTGTCTGATGTGGACCTTCCGCAGCTTCATACCGATCAGGTCGCCGAAACCTACACCGGCGTTACTCATGTAGGCCTGAAGCCAGGTTCCGAAGAACTGGGCGATGACGAACAGGATCGCCAGCGCGACGATGCCCACAATGCCCCAGACCCACCACCACGATCCGACTGTGGTCTGTGCGATGAACAGAACAGTTGACGCCATCATTCGCATCCTTTCGATCTAGACCGGCTCGCGGCACCGCGCGCATAATACTGGCGCATCGTCCGTGGGGCCGGATGTTGAACTTCCTAACGCCGCGACTTCCATTCTGCCGAGCGCCAGCCCGACGACCTGGACGTCCGCACCCGTACTAATCAGGTCCGCCTTCGCGGTGCATGGCACCATCAAGTCGCCGAACTCGCAATCTCCGGTCGGACGCAGCGGCGAGACCGCCTTGCCCAACGTCCCGACCAACTCAGCGGCCTGGGCCACTGGAATCGAACCTGCCAGATAGACGGCCTCGAGATCGGCCACGCTGATGTCACGCATACCCGCCGCGGTAAGCTTGATCTTGGCATCGACTACCTGCCGCATGTCGACTTTGCGGAGCTTCATACCAATCAAGTCGGAAAAGCTCACGCCGGCGTTACTCATGTAGGCCTGCAGCCAAATGCTGAAGAACTGGCCGATGATCAGCAAGCAGGCCAGCAGCACTATGCCTGCTACAACGAACAGCCATTGCGGCGGGGCAACAGGGGTTTGTGCGACTGACAACAATGAGAACGGCATAGTTCGCTATTCCGGGCTCGAATCGGGACCGGGTACTCAAGCCTTCTTTTCTACCACTTCCAGGTTGCTTCCCGACATGCCGACGCCTTCGACCGCGGCGTCGGCGTCGATCATGCCGAACTTGGCGACGCAGGAGACGCGCCGACCGTTGAACTCACAGATACCCACGGGACGCAGGGTCGAAACCGCCGTGCCCGTCGCGCCGATCATCCCGGTGATTTCCCGCACCGGGACGGACGTATCATCGATGGTGAGCGTGGGGTTGGGAGGCGCGATCACTCGCCCGATTCGCGTCTGTCGCCAGTATTTAACCGTCAGAAAAGAAGCCGTCGGCACGGCGACCAGGCAGATGAAGATCGCCGTGATCCCTGCGCTCGATCCGGCATAGTCAAAGGTCTTCGCGATCCCCGCGATGAGGAACCCCACGCCGACGATGCTGAGCACGCCGTGCGACGGGATGAAGATCTCCGCCACCAGCATGGCGGCACCGACGGCGAACAGCACGATGATGAGCATCAGGTCGGGCATCAGTGAATCACTACCTGTCCGTGTGGGCCTTATCGGCGTACGGGCCGAACGACCACACGGTTGCCGCGCCGTTCGATCACCTCTACTTCAGTATCCGCCGCGAGAAACGATCCCTGGCTAACCACGTCGACCAGGACGTTTCCGAACCACGCCTTGCCGGCTGGGTGCAGCGGGCTTTCGGTCTTGCCGACGTCGCCGATACGAGCGGCGCCGCGATAATCATCGTCGGGCGCGACCTCGGACGGCGTGGGATTCGCCGGCACGATGGCCCGGAAGAGGATCGTCTTGGGGAGGATGCGACTGAGCAGCGCCATCCCCACCAGCGACGCCGTCATCGACGATACGACAGTCACGAGGGCCATCTTCAACCACTCGACCGTCGATGGCAATGCGGGAATATAGAGCGGGAAGGACCGACCCGGCTCGTCCGGCACGAAACTCGCGATCAACCCGAGAAGCAGCAGTACAAGCCCGCTGATGCCCGCCAGGCCGAAACCCGGAATCACGAAGACCTCGACCAGGATCAGGGCCGCGCCCAAAGCAATGAACGCGACCTCCCACACGTTGGCAAGCCCGGCCAGATAGGGCGCCCCGACAAAGATCGCCAGACAAATGAGCGCCACGAGGCCCGGTACGCCGACGCCCGGCGTGTGAAACTCCACGTAAGCGCCGAGCAGGATGATCACAAGCAGGAAACCGCGCACGTACATCGAGGTCAGCCAGTACGCGATCGCCTCCGACCAATTGGGCTCAAAACGGAGGAGATTGGAGATCTCGTAACGCGCGCGAAGGTCCTTCTCCTTCGGCACGACGGCCTTGCTGAACCCGAACGCCTGCGCCTTGCTGGCCGACATTTCCAAGAGTCGGGAACTGGAGACGACCGGTTGCGTCGTCTCGACCTCGTTCCCCGACAGCGGATCGACGTACGACGCGACGAGCTTCCACTCCGGCACGTAGTCGGGGTCGACCTTGCGCGTCTTTGCCGATCGAACCTCCGGCTCTTCCGCCATGGCGGCAATTACGGCGCCGATGCCGCCGTCGGTGTTGGTGTTGGTGTTGATGTTGGTGTCGGCCTTGCGAGCCTCAACGACTTCCTCTTCCCCGAAGCGCTTCAGCTTCTCGGCGCGGAAGACGAACTCGCGCTTCCCGGTTTCCATGTGTTCGAGCCACCAGACCTCGCGCTGCGGCAGGACGAACGCTTCGCAGAGAACCTTGTCGTATCCTCGCAACTGTGCAGACGCGTCGAACTCTTCCAACACCGGCGAATACGCCTTGGCCTGGAGTTCTTTCGGAACAACTTGGGCACCCAGCGGACTGCCCATGATCACCTGGGAATCGCCCATGCGCGACGAGCGAGCCATGACGATCTCGTCGCACGCGACCGCCACGATCGAGCCACCGGAATGGGCATTCGGATTGACCCATGCCACCGTCTTGACATCCGGGGCGTTCTTGATCAGATCGGCGATGGCGATGGAACTCGTGACCAACCCACCGGGCGTGTCCATGTCGAAGATGACGATCTCGGCGCCGGCGGCCTTGGCGTCTTCCATTC
>JAJDDX010000097.1 GCA_029260055.1 Phycisphaerae bacterium | reverse complement strand
CTCCGCCGGCTCGATCGAGGCCACCACGCGACGATCGCCATCCACCACACGCAGCTTGATCGCCGGCACATGCGCAGAGAAGTCGCGGAGTGCCAACCTGTACGCAATCAGCCGTTCCGGCTCTGCCAGGGACCGATCGGTCAAAGCGGCAAGGCGATCACGCAAGGACTCGACCGCGTAGTCACTGCTTCGTTGCTGAAACTCCGAAGCCTCGCGGCGTGCCTGCACGATGCCGAATCGTGACACTACGCCGACACCAACGAGGTAGATCAGCACGATGGACAGACCGAACCAGCGCGGAACCTCCTCCGCTGTCAGGAAAGCCCTTAATCTGGCAAGCCAAGATTGCACGAAATCCCCAACCCTTCTGGGACCACAGCAACGGTGGAATCACACGTGATCTTTATCGAGTACCGCCCGGACGCCCTGAAGCACGCCCGTGGCTTTGCGGACGCTGCGGCGAAAACAACTGCCACGTCCGAGAAATGTATGTCGGCTCAGTCCAGACCGCCGATCGATCCGACGTGCGTCGTTCCCGCGCACAGGAGGAACGCGCCGGAAACGATCCATCAGCATCGCAAGCCATCACCAAACCGCCTCAACGGTGAGGCGGATCGACAATCCGGGCGCGAAGCATGGGCGCGGCAACACTCCGTCCCCTTCCCCTCGATCTCGTTTCCGGCCATACTCTCGCCGAATGGGACCTATTATTGGAGCGAGGGGCTCGGGAGCCGTGGATTCATCGACCCCGACCCCGAACGCCCGGACGGAGAAACACCGTGTCCGCGAGCCAGCCGCGCGACAAATTGCCGACACGCCCGCACCGATCGACGCCGGATACCGGACCTTGGCGTGCCGAGCGCATCGGCCCGCCCCGCCGGTACGCCTTCTCGGACGTCCTCGCCAATTGCCCCCAACCGGTCGCGATCCAATGATGTCGACGCGCACCTCCACATCGACCCAACACCGCTCGAGCCCGACGCAGGTCACCGTCGTACGGGTGATTCTGTTCGCCGGGATCGCCTGCTCGGCCGGCTGCCGGCCGGACGAACCGCCGACCCGACGGAGTGAGACCCGAAGCCTGATCGTACTCGCCGCCGCCAGTGTGGATGACGTAGTGTCCGAACTCGCCACACGGTTCGACCAAACAACCTCGCACAAGATCGCGCTCAGCGCCGGAGCGACCGGCGCCTTGAGAAAACAGATCGAAATGGGCGCTCCCTGCGACCTCTTCATCACCGCCGACCCTGCTCACGCCAGCGCATTGATCGACGCGAATCTGGCGGTCGGGGGATCCACACGCGTGATCGCCGGCAATCGACTCGTGGTGGCGGTCCGACGGGGACCCCAGCCCACCGTCCGCGGGCTCCACATGCCCGACGGCTTGATCGAGGCTCCGTTTCGCCGAATTGCGGTCGCCAGCCCGGACTACGCTCCAGCCGGCGCCTACGCGCGGCAAGCGCTGTCGAAGGCCGGGCTCTGGGAGAAGCTCGCACCCAAGCTGGTCATGGCGGACAACGCAAGGGCCGCAGCCAACTACCTGACGCTCCGCGCCGTGGACGCAGCCATCGTCTACGCGAATGAAACCGGTCCCGAGACAGACCTGATGGCTGTGTACACCTTCCCCGCGGAGTCACATGCGCCGATTGAATACACAGGCGTCGTCGTCACCGAGAGCCGAGCCGCCCGCGAATTCCTCGACCTGCTCACGTCATCCGACAGCGAGATAGTATGGCGCCGGCACGGCTTCATCCCGGCCGCCCCATCCGCACGGGCCGAGCCGGCGTCCGCTGCCCACCCTATCGGAAAGACGGCGGAAAACGGAGAAAGGCCGTGACCGGTGCGACGACTCTTGCCGGGACCGGGGATCTCTCCGCTATCGCCCTCTCGATCCGCGTCTCGTGCGCGGCCGTCGTGGTCATGATCGTGCCCGGCGTCCTGTTGGCTACCTGGCTCGCGCGGACCCGGTCGCGCTGTCGTCCGATCGTCGAGGTCGTCACGATGGCGCCGCTGGTCATGCCGCCGGTCGTGACCGGCTTCATCCTGTTGATTGTGCTTCGCTCTCTTCCTTTTGACATTCTTTTCACATGGTGGGCCGCGGTCTTCGCCGCCGCGATCGTCAGCGTACCGCTTCTCATTCGCACGACGAGGGCCGCCATCGAAGTCATCGACCCGCGTTTGCCACACGTGGCAGCCACCCTCGGTGCATCGCGACTGCGAAGCCTTCGCACGATCACCTGGCCGCTCGCGTGGAAAGGGATCGTAGGCGGCGTACTGCTGGCGTGGGCACGGGCACTCGGAGAATTCGGCGCAACGATCGTGGTGGCGGGCAACATTCCCGGCGAAACGAGGACCATTCCGCTCGCGATCTGGACGGCCATCCAATCGCCGACGGGCCGAAGCGTGGTGCCATTGATCGTGGCGGCCGCCGCGCTGTCGGCTGCGGCCATCGCATTGAGTGAGTGGCTGGTTCGTCGCACGAGCAAAGGAGGCAACGTTGTTCGACATCGACGTTAGCAAGAGCCTCCCCACTTTCTCGCTCCGAATCGCTGCGACGAGCGATGCTCGCGTCCTCGGTATTGTCGGCCCATCCGGCTGTGGCAAGACCACGCTGCTGAACTGCGTTGCCGGAATCGCCGATCCCGACCGTGGCCGGATCACCTTAGATTCGCGAACGCTCTTCGACTCGTCGCAATCAGGGCTCCGCGTGCCGATCGCCGATCGCGGGGTCGGTTTCGTATTCCAGGATGGTCTTCTCTTCCCGCACATGACAGTCGAAGCCAACCTTCGCTACGGCTTTCACGCCCACGGACCCGGGCCGGGTTTCCGCGACGTAGTCGACATCCTCGAGTTAGGCCAGCTCTTGTCTCAGCGGGCGGACACGCTCTCGGGCGGCGAAACACGGAGGGTCGCCATCGGCCGAGCATTGATGTCCGCGCCGAGAGTCCTCCTCTTGGATGAACCACTCACGGGGCTTGATCGCCGCCTGGCCCGCATCACCCTGGCCTACCTCCAGCGGGTGCTCGAGGCGTTCGAATTGCCGGCGATGTACGTCTCCCATTCGATCAGTGACGTACTGCTGCTCTGCGAAGAAGCTTGGCTGATCACGGACGGTGAACTCGTCACGCAGGGATCACCGCGTGCCATACTCATGCACTCCGCCGCGGCGGAGACGTTCGCCACGCGCCATCTCGAAAACGTCTTCATGGCCCGCCCCGCCGAAACGACCCGTGAAGAGTTCACAACCTTCCTCGTGGGGGATCAGCCACTCGTCGTGTCCGGCGCCGGCAGCGCCTCCGGCTCCGAAGCGATGCTGTCCATTTACGGAACGGACATCATCCTGGCCAGGAAGAAGCCCGAATTGATCAGCGCACGCAATGTACTGCGCGGGCGTATCACCGACGTGACCGCAGCCGGGCAGCGGATGCTCGTGGGCGTCGACGTGGGCGCGGACTGGATCGTCCAGCTCACGCAAAGTGCCATCGACGAACTCGATCTAAAGCCCGGCGCGGACGTGTACGCCATCGTCAAAGCCTCCGCTATCTCAGTCGCCGAGCCCCGCGTCCGTGCCCCGGCACCCACCTGACCGATCCCGCCAAAGCCATTCGGCACCGATAGCCGATATCCGATACTAGTCGGCACGGATGCCGGACCACGGTGATGCTCGGATGCCCTCGCGCTAAAGACCCTCACCACCGCTCTAACCATTGGCACAAGGACGTCGCCACTCATGAGGGTCCTCGTAACCGGTCATCGCGGCTATATCGGCTCGGTCATGACGTGCGTGCTTCGCCACGCCAGGTTTGACGTGGTCGGTCTGGACTGTGAGTTCTTTGAAGGATGTGAGTTCGGACGCGTCGACGAATCGATCCCCTCCTTCGACACCGATATCCGCCAAATCGAACTGGCGGACCTGCTATCATTCGACGCGATCGTCCATCTCGCCGCATTACCAGAAGACATCGGTGAAAGGGTCGGCGCGAGCGTCGTCGACGAGATCAACTATCGCGCCACGATGCGGCTCGCCGAGCGAGCCAAGCACGCGAACGTGACCCGCTTCGTCTTCGCATCCTCCGGGTCAGTCTACGGCCGCGGCGCCTTGGGCGCGCTTGATGAAAACGCGCCCACACGCCCCGTCACGGCACATGCCCAATCGAAGTTGCGCTGCGAACGCGACCTGATGGCGCTCGCCAATTCGACCTTTACGCCGGTGATCATGCGGGTCGGTGAAGTGTTCGGTGTCTCCCCCAGGCAACGACTCGACTTGCTCGTCAACGAGATGGTGGCCGCCGCGGTCACGCACGGCCGCATCACGCTCAACGCGGGCGGAGCCGGTTGGCGATCACTGATCCACATCGAGGACTTGTGTCGCGTCTTCAGAGCCGCCTTGACGGCACAGGACGAGATCGTCGCCGGGCAGATCTACAACGCCGTGGCCGCCGATCAGAGCTTTCGCGTCGTCGAACTCGCGGACGCCATCGCGGAGATGCTCCCGGGATGCACGCGCGCGGCGGCCGCCGAGGCGTACGACGACCAGAGCCTGCGTTTGGATGGGTCCAAGCTCGCACGCACGTTCCCGGACTTCGCACCGCGCTGGACGCTACCCGTCGGCGTACGACAGCTCCAAAACGCTCTGTGCAATGCCGGTGTCACACCGGGTGATTTCAGGTCCGACCGCTTTCGCCGGTCACAACGCCTGCAAACGTTGATCGATGAAGGACGCGCGGATCAGACACTTCACAAGCATCAACTGGCGATCGACTGATCACAGCCCGTCCCTGACACGCGGAGCGCTTTGTACCAGCGCCGCGCGAAGCAACGACCGATTCTGAAGCGCCGCACACGACGCCCACCGCTACCGGTTGTGTTTAGCGCGCGTGGCATTGTTTGCACCTATGCCTGCGCCGGAATGAGAAATGCGCAGAACACCCCAGTCCGAGAAAGTGCGCCAGGTGTTTCGGTTGTTATCGGACAGCAAGAGCCCGGTAACTTCGGCTCCGCCGCGCGCGCACCGCGATTCCTCTTACAACGAACGCCCCCCGCCCCTCCCAGTGGGTGGCATAGAACGGCTCGATCGCGCATATTGCTCGCATGTCGGACTCAGACAACACCTTCCGCGACACGTTGACCGCCTCGATGGCACGCTGGAAAGTCTTTCTCGACCCCGAAAAACTTGCCCAATTTCGCGCCCACTTCGTGGCCATGGTCGAAACGAACCGCACTCTTAACCTGACGCGCATGACCGACCCGACTGAGGCCGCTGTCAAGCACTACGCGGACTCGCTGGCCATGCTACTTTGGAGCGAAGCGCACGCGCCCAATACGCGAACGGTGCTAGACATCGGAACGGGGGCGGGTTTTCCGGCGATCCCGCTCGCGGTGATGCGGCCACACTGGGACATCACGGCGATCGACTCGACCGCCAAGAAGATCCGTTTCGTGACGGACACCGCGCGTCAACTCGGCTTGCAGAACCTCAAAGCGGAACACGCGCACACCGACCATTGGCAGCCGGCGAGCCGGTTCGACTTGGTGACAATGCGCGCGGTCTCATCATTGAGCGAGTGTGTCTCGATTGGCAGCCGCTTTGCCTCCAGCGGTGGATCGGTGATCGCCTACAAGACGGCGACACTCGAGGCGGCTGAAGTGAATTCCGCTCATGCCACAGCGCGCGCGATCGGCCTGTCGGTCGCCGATCCGTTCCAATACGACCTGCAACTCGGAGATGAGCGGATCGAGCGTGCGCTGTACGTGTATCACACCCGGCGCTGAACGACTCCGGGCTAGTCCCCGAAACTCGCTCCGGTCGCACGACCGGCGGCAAGCAATGGGTGATCGCCGGCGACCATCCGCTGCCTGTCAGCTACCTCGGCGATCGGAACGCTCGTAAGTTGCCCGCGCTGCATGGCCACCATCCGGTTATGCTCGCCGCCCGTGACCAACTTGACCGCGTGGCAGCCGAACTGAGTTGCCAGCACACGGTCGTGCGGCGTCGGCCGGCCTCCTCGCTGAACATGCCCGAGGATCGTCGCGCGGCACTCCAGGTCGGTGCGCTCGGAAATCTGGTGGCAGAGCACATCGCTCACGCCGCCAAGGCGGATCGGGTCGGGAGAATCGGCGACAACCTGATCGACCACCGCCTGTCCACCGATCGGTTTGGCTCCCTCCGACACGGCGATCAGCGTATAGGCTTTTTGCTTTTCGCTTCGGTCGACGCAACTCTTGCACAAGGCTGCTAGCGAGAATTCGATCTCAGGTATGAGGATGACGTCCGCCCCACCCGCGATGCCTGCGTGCAGGGTGATCCAGCCCGCGTTGCGCCCCATCATCTCGACGAGCATGACCCGGTGGTGGCTTGCGGCCGTCGTACGAATACGGTCGAGGGCATCCGTCGCGGTCGACACGGCGGTGTCGAACCCGAACGTGACATCTGTGAACATCAAGTCGTTGTCGATCGTCTTGGGTACACCGACGAAGTGCATGCCTTTCTCGACAAGGCGCGACGCCCCGGACATGGTGCCGTCGCCGCCGATACAGACAACGACATCGATGCCGTGTCGCTCGGCGGTCGCCATGACTCGATCTCTCACGTCTTCGAAAATGAGTGATCCGTCGGGATTGCGACCCACCACGAACCGCGACGGATCGGCCTTGTTGCTGGTGCCGAGAATCGTCCCGCCTCGGTCGAGGATGTTAGAGACATCGTCGAACCTCAGCGGCTGGACGCGGTCCTCGATCAAGCCGAGGAAGCCGTCGTGTATGCCGACGACCTCCAGGCCGTGCTCCGTGATGGCAGACTTCGTCACCGCGCGGATCACCGCATTGAGCCCCGGGCAGTCTCCTCCGCCCGTCAGCACGCCGATCCGCCGCAAGCGCGTAGCACCTGTCATGGTATGCCTCCGATGGGCGGCGCCGCGTCGGCGCCGCCGTGTCGTCGTGTGTCGGTCGGCCGTGCGACCACACTGATTGTATCGGACGTGTCAGCCCCAGGCCGATTCCACCTGCCCGGTTCACCACCGATCTGATGTGAGATTCGGCGTATCATAGAGCATCGTCCAGTTGCCGGCATGCCACAACCCGTGAGCCAAATCGCCGGGCCGAACCACGTTGCGTGCCGGGGAGACTGGTCCGATAGACGCCCCCTTCCAGATGTCCAACTCGTCCGGAGCCCGCCGGCTTGGCGGAGTCCTAGGCGACAACGGACAGCCACGGCTTCGCCACACCCACGATCGGTTCCGCGCCCGGGGCAGCCGCCCTTGCGTCCGGCGAGGTACGCTGTATATTTCTGGTTCTCTGAGGGCGATTAGCTCAGTTGGCCAGAGCGCCTGCTCGACACGCAGGAGGTCACAGGTTCAAGTCCTGTATCGCCCATTCCCGTAAACCACGCCTGCTACACGACTTACGTTCCAGCAGCCGCGGCGGAATCTGCCCGAAATCGACCGAAATGCGCGTTTGGGGTCTGAAAAGGGTCACCCAGCAAGAAGTCACAGGTCTGCGCTCGTTCCGCGTGCCTCTTGCCACCCTCGATTGCAGCCGCTGGAAGACGATCAACAGCTCACGCCGGCGTTCGGCTCGCGCAACCCGTGAGCGCTTTTCGACACGCACGCAGGCGCTCACACCGAGTGAACTGGCAGGTGCCCGGACTTCGTTGCTAGAATAGCCAGCAAGAGTTCACTCGACGAGAGGACGCTGAACCATGAAGCTCATTCAAGCAAGGGTACGGGGCTTTCGGAGGCTGGAAGACATATTGATCGACTTCGAGGAGTCGGAAACGGTCTTCGTGGGCCCGAACAACAGCGGGAAGACATCGGCCACCGACATATTCCGCCTTTTCTTGAAGTCGGGCGAGTTCTCCATACACGATTTCTCCGTCTCACAGGTATCGAAGCTTGACGATTACGGTCATGGCGAGATCGGCGAAGAGGGGCTCCCGCACATCGAGCTCGATCTCTGGTTTTCGATCGATCCCGATACCGAGTTTGGAAGAGCTAGTGTGCTGCTTCCCGACACTGAACAGGACTACGATACAGTGGGCCTTCGTCTCCGCTACATGGTTAGCGACGCGGAGAAGCTCAAGGAAAGCTACCTAGCCCGGCTCACCCCGCAAGCCGGAGGTGCACCCAGAAAGCCCCTCTCGCACTATCTGTCGCTGCCCGGAACGTTCAAACAACATTTCATCGTTGCTTACTACGCCCTTGAAGGATCATGGGAAGAGGCCATCGAAAGGTCGCTGGCCCCGGACGAGGGGAAGCGCGTGTTGAAGTCGCTCGTACGGGTCGAGTTTGTCGATGCCCAAAGGAAGATCGACGACTACGAACAGGCGGGTAGCACGAGGCTCTCGAAAGTACTCACTGGGTACTACAAGCGGAACCTACTGCAGGCGAAGTCGGCCGACGCGGCGAACCAGCTGATCGACAAGCATAATGAAGACCTGACGGGCCACTACGCTACGGTCTTCGCCGACTTGCTGAAGGTCATCCAAGAGTTGGGTGTTCCGGCGGTGAATGACCGGTCTCTGAGGGTGATCTCATCCATTGTCCCCGAGGCGGTGCTGCAGAGCAACACAACGCTCACTTACCGGGACGAGACGCGGAACCACGATCTTCCCGAGAAATACAATGGGCTGGGCTTTAAGAACTTGATTTATCTGGCCGTCCAAATCTGTGAATTCCACCTCAATTGGATAAACACCGACGAAGATCGGCCCCTGTCGCTAATCCTCTTTGTGGAAGAGCCCGAGGTGCACCTGCACGCCCAGGCTCAGCAGACTTTCATCGCGAACGCTTGGCATATCATCAAGGAGGCGTCCAAACGCTGCGATGAGGAAGACAAGACACCGCAGGTTGTGGTGACGACCCACTCGTCGCACATCTTGGACACGGTGGATTTTGCCCACGTCCGCTACTTCCGCCGGAGCCCCTGCGTCGGAGAAGACTCCGCCACCACGACAACGCTGAACGCCTCGACGGTGCTGAACCTCGGACGTTTCAACCCATCAACGAGTCCTTCAGATGCTACCAATCCCGATGTCAGCCGTGATACCGAGGCAAGCAAAGGGGAAGCTGGCGACAACGAACACCCCGATGATGCCCAGGACACGCTCAACTTCTTGAAGCGATATCTCAAGCTCACTCACTGCGACCTTTTTTTTGCCGATGCGGCCATCCTGGTCGAGGGGACTGTCGAGAAGCTCCTGCTCCCCGTAATGATCGAGAAGGATGCTAGCGGGCTGCGGCGACGGTACTTGACGGTGCTTGAAGTCGGTGGAGCGTATTCGCACCGGTTTGCGGGTTTGTTCGAGTTTCTGTCAGTCCCGTACTTGGTGATCACCGACATCGACTCGGTCGACCCGAAGAAGAACAGGTCCGCCTGCCGAGCCGACACGCCCGAGGCCACCTCGTCGAACAAGGCGATTGCGTACTTCCTCTCGAAGTCGTCGGTAGATGATCTGGTCAGCCTCGACGCCCCAAAGCAGCATGTCGAATCGCGGAGATGTTACATCGCATACCAAAGACCCTCTGTAGTCGATGGCTACGGCGGCACTCGTTCGATGCACGGCCGTACCTTTGAAGAGACCTTTGCCTACGAGAACATCAAACTGTTCCGTGACGGATCGCTGAGTTTGGGAAAGACGTTGCCAGTGGAACAGGACCACGAAGAGGAATACGATGCGATTTATGAGGCAGTGAAGTCGGCGACGTTCAAGAAGACCGAATTCGCGCTGTCGGTGGCTTCCTCCAAGAACGAGTGGATCACGCCCAAGTACATCGTCGAGGGCTTGCAGTGGCTTGCGAAAGAGCTGCGGGTAACAGGTCTGCACACCGAAGAGGAGGCCAAGGCGTGACGGGCTATGTTCCAACGCGGGCGGACGAGGAGGTTGTCGAGTGCCTGAAGCGAAGACAATCCTTCTCGATGGTCGCCGGGGCCGGGTCGGGAAAGACGACTTCCCTCGTGGAAGCACTAAAATCGCTGGTCAAGACCGAAGGAGAGCGTATGCTTCGGGATGGCCAAAGGGCTGTCTGCATCACGTACACCAATCGAGCAGCGGAGGTCATCAGTGACAGGCTCCGCCAGAACCCGTTGTTCGTTGTCTCTACGCTTCACAGGTTCCTCTGGAGCGAGATACGGCACTTTCAAAAGAGCATCCGCGAGTCGTTGCGGCGTAGCGTGCTGCCCACGCACTTTGCCATGCAGAAGGAAAGAGACAACGGCGGGAATAGTAAGAAGGCGACCGAGGCACGGGCGAAGGCCACAGATCTTGAGCACGCCCTCTCGCAGCTCGATTCCGTCCAGAGGTTCCGCTACGGCGACGACACGCCGTTCAGTAATTACCTCCGCGGGGAAATCGGCCACGACGACCTAGTCGCTATTGCCGCCAACATGATCCAAACGAGCCACCCGCTTCGCCGCGTCCTCGGCCAGAAGTACCCCTACGTGTTTGTAGACGAGGCGCAGGACACCTTCCCCGAAATCGTTGACGCACTCAACACGCTCTGTGCTGACGCAGGGTTGCCGATCGTGGGCTACTTCGGGGACCCGATGCAACAGATCTACGACAAAGGGATGGGCGATTTCGGCGGTCCACAAGGATCGAAGGTTATCACCAAGGAAGAGAACTTTCGCAGCGCCCCCGAAGTCATAAACCTTCTCAACGCTTTCCGCCGGAATGTGAAGCAGATTGCCGCCGGGAGCAACGCCTCGTTAGAGGGCAGCGTCGGTATCACCTTGGTGAAAGCTGAAAAGCCGGAAGCGACGAGAGGACAGTACAGTGACGACCAACTCGGACGCGCGAGCCGGCGACTTCGCGAGGCCATCCAGTCCTGGGGATGGACGGAGAGGAACGAGGCGAAGCAACTCTTCCTCGCCCGGCGGATGATTGCCCGTCGTCTTGGCTTCTTGCGTTTACACGACCTGTTTACCGGTCGCTATGCGTCAACTCGCGCCAAGAACGCCTACGAGGAAGGGAGACATTTCCTTCTCAAACCGCTTGTTGAGACGGTTGTTCCGCTTGTCAGAGCACATCGCGACCGAAATGCACGGGCGGCCATGCGTGTACTGACCAGTAAGACGGTCGCGTTTCGCCCTGGAGGAGCACACATGGATAAGTCTATCCGGGAGGTAAGGAACATCGCCAACGAAGCCACCGCAGTCCTAGCGGACCTGTTTGCTTCGAGCAAGCTTGAAGATGTTATTCGATACTGTCGTGAGCAGGAACTAATCCAGGTGCCTGAACGACTCAGCAGTAATCTGGACCGTCCGCCGCGCGAAGAAGAGTACGATGATGAGCGACACGCGGAAGAAAAAGTGGACTGGCTAGCGGATGCGTTCTTCGACCTGCGCAGCGCCGAGGTTGAAAACTACTGCAGCTTCCTCGACGAGAGTACGCCGTACAGCACGCAACACGGCGTGAAGGGGGAAGAATACGATGACGTGATCGTTGTGTTCGACGACGTTGAGGCCGCGTGGAACAATTACCGCTTCGCGAAAACGTTGACGCCCCAAGTGGCTGGCGAGGCTAGAGACAGCCAGAAGGATCGGAGCCGCAAGCTTGCGTACGTGTGCTTCTCGAGAGCAGCGCGCAACCTGCGTGTACTGCTCTTCACGCCCGACCCCGACTTGGCGAAACGAGAACTAGCGGAGCAGCGGCTCTTTCAAGAATCGCAGATCAGCATTCTGGCCTGACCTGTCCCTCTCGAAAACGTCATCCGGCGTCGGACGCGTTGGTCGACGCAGAGTTGTGCCGGCGGTCCGTGCGATGCTATCCGCCACGACATTCTGCACTTTCGTGCGCGAGTTCTCGCCACTCGGGCTGCGTCTGGGTGTGGTCGCGGAAGGCACCGTCATGCGCGAGCCGTGCAAGAATGCAGCGTTCGACATCGAAGACCCGACGCTGACCGTATCGAGCGTGGATCTCACCAACCGCCTGCCCGAGACGACCGAATACGATGTCGATCTCGCCGTGTCGTATCTCGTCTTTGCGCCGCAGGGGGACCGGCCCAGTTCGCTACGGTTGATGGACTGACCGCTGAGTGCAGCCGCACCCGCCGGCAGTTGAGTGCGGTCGTGGAAACTGCACCGACGAGAGCCAATGTAATCCGGAGCCCCGACATGCCTATCTCCCTTGCTCGAATCCGCCGAAATCACATGCTGAAAGCGCAGCCGAGGCGTGGAAAGCGCCAAACCGTAAGTGCTTTTCTGACAACAAGTACGGAATAAACAGAACGGACAGGAACCAATTGTGAGAAACGGAGTCCTGATCCGGACTTCCCCTGATAGCTGCATCGGGTCCCTGTGGTATCATGAGGGCAACGGATCGGGGAGTGGATCGCAAGGACGGAAACATGTCGGAAGCTATCGAAGTTGCCTGCCCGAAGTGCCATACCCGCTTGGCCGTCGACGCCGCCGTGTTCAATGCGCCGCCCGGCCAACTGCCGCTACTTACATGCAGGGAATGCGGCCACAAGGCGCCGGTCGGTAAGTTTAGCCGGGAACGCGACCGGGAAGTGCGCGCGCTGGCGAAGGCGGCGGAGAAGGACCGGCACGACCGCGAAGCGGCGGAAAGGAAACGCACCGCGGAAGCGGAGCGTGCGCGCCGTCACGAGCAGCAAGTCGCCAAGCAGGCCGAAAAGCTAAGAAACCAGATGGAGGCGGAGACCCTCGACGCCGAGGAGTTTAGCCGGCGACGAGCGTCAGAGCGAGCGCAGCGCGAGGCGGGCGAGGCCAACCGATCGGCGAAAGAGGGGGAGGCACTTGTACGTGAAGCGCGTTCCGTGCGGACCGTGGGAACCGTACTGATGTGGCTCGGGTTCCTGAGCGGCGTCGGAATGAGGTGAGGGTCGCGGCGGTGCGTAAGGGGTTCGAGGCGCGGCTTGCTGACCTGAGGAAGTTGTTCGCAAAGCCTCGATAGGAGGTGGGCGGTGACAATCCGCAAAGAGCGCAGCTACCCGTTCGTGGTCGCGGGCGTGGTGAGCGCCGCCTTCCTAGCTATCCGCATATGGACGGTCGACTGCCCTCTTCCTGCTGACACCAAGACGGCCAGCCTCCTTCAATCGACCCTCACGCTGAGTTCGATTGCGATCGGGTTTCTCGGCACAGCCCTTTCGATCATCATGTCGATGGGGCGACAGCGTGTTCTCCGTATGATGAAGGACCCCGCGTTCCAGGGCAAGTACTACGATCTACTGATCGACTACCTGATGCATGCGGTATACCTGTGTATCGCGGTGGCCGTCTTCAGCGTCGTGGGGCTCGTAATGGGACTGAAGGCCGGCGTCTGGTGGGCGTGGCTACTTGCAGCCATCTTGGTGTACTGCGCTGTCGCGGCCGCGCTGGCTTGTGAACGCGTCGTGCGTCTCCTTGCCAAGATTCTTCGGGAAGCCGACTGAAACAGCACTTTTTTCTCTTGACTTCTGCGCGGGGTGGCTGGTCGTAGGACGATCCGACCTCGACCGCGCAGGTGCCTTTCTCGATCCGGCCCGCACGCAGCCCGAGTGGCGAGAACTCGCGCACGAAAGTGCAGAATGCCGTGGCAGGTAGCACTGCGTGATGTTTGCGCGAACGCACTATAGTCAGAGGTATTCGCCATCCGGTTCCCCTAACCTGCCCCTTTACGGCGGTGTGCCAAGCCGCCCCCCGCAGAAGTCCTCCCTCGGACCGGCCCAACGGCGAAAACCACGACAAACACCAGCACGATGAGCGTGACCTGCCCTCATACCCGGTCCCGACCTGAGGTCAGCACCGTCCGACCGGTTAATCCGATGCCGCCCCAATCGCAAGCGAGCCAAAGGAGACAACTAGCAAGCTCTTCACGTATATCGCACCGAACGTCGCGATGACTCTCTCCGCAAGTCTGCACCCTCCGGCGATTCCAAGATACTCGGTAGGAATCGTCTCCAGGGCAAGCGCGTTCACTACTGGCAAGCGTGAAAAAGCGACGCCGATGGTGATGAGCGTAGCAACAAGCGACACGATGCCAACGACCCGGAGGCCCAGCCGCACCACCTCAGCAGCAGCGATCCCGCACACGCCAGCTATCGCAATTCCAATCGCCCGCATAATCACAAAGTCTATTGCGTAGCCAACGAGGAATAGTACGCCACACACCAGCAATGCGAGAACGAGGATCATCTGCGTCCAGAACTTCGGTGGAGTCGCCACGACGCACATGACGATGAATGCGGCCAAGCCGAGAGCCAAGACCCGAGCTTCATGACCTCGCATATACGCTCTCCGCTAGATGTGCGATCCGGCTCTTCCCGATGCCGCCCACCTAACGACCATCCTACGTAGCCTCCCCGCTCGATTCAACGGAAAACCCGGTGTCGTTGCTGAAGACGTCTTCCGGGTGGAACTGGGCGAGTTGAGTGGGGAGTTACCGTGTGCCTTCGTCGGCTCGGGACGCGCGTGAGAGCGGCATGCCGTGGCCTCGGGTCATGACAGTAGTTCTTGTCCGAGCGACGGGCCGAGACCGAGCAGAATTGGCCGTCGAAACCGGCTGTTCGTGGACCCAAGGGAAGCAGATAGAGCCTGGGCTGACGACACGTTCCGCTCGACCCTGCGTGGATAGGAGGCACTCGCATTGACTCTAGACTCGCTCATTGGCATTACGGCTGTTCTTTCAAACGTGGCCGCGTTCTTCGGAATACCGCTCGCGATCTGGATCTTTGTCCGCGACCGCCAGCAGGTACGAGTTGCGAGAGAGCAAGAAACCTACCGCGCCCTCCAATCCGAGTATTCGAACTTCTTGAGACTATGCCTGGAGAACCCCGACCTACCCCTCCATGACTACGATCCCGACACAAAAAAGGCCCTGACACCGGACCAACAGAAGCGCCGGATGGTTGCGTTCGAGATTCTCGTTTCGATGCTCGAAAGTGCCTTCTTCCTCTACAATCGAGACCACGCTTCCGAATTCAAGAGACGGCAGTGGACAGGCTGGGACCACTATCTACGAGAGTGGGCGGGCCGAAGAGACTTCCAAGCATGCTGGCAAGAGCATCTCGGGGGCCAGTTCGACTCTGAGTTCGTAGCCTATATGGGCCAGCTTGTTGCCAACGCGAAGAAACGGGCGTAGCTCGGGTCGCGAGGTGGCGTCTCACACGGATGTCCCTGTGCGGTGTCTTGAGTAGGCTGTCTTTCCCGTAGAGGCCATCCGGACCCGTTCTTGAAGCACCAGGCTCTGACCCGTCGAATCTGGACCGGCAGCAGGAAATAGCCATTGCGATTGTGGGCGCAAACTGGCGGGAATGGAACGACGCCGCGGAAGCAAGGCGGACGCGCCGCGCGGTTGTTGAGGCCCGAGCAAGGCATGAGCCGAAACACCTGAGGTTGAAATCTGTTCCTGAAATCGACTGTGCATCCGTTCACGGACGACGCCCAACGCCCGCGGTGCCAGCTGGTCACGCTCGTCCGGGTTCCTAGATGCCACGCCCTCTGGGCAAGGATGCAGGGTGCTCGGAACGAAAGACAGCTAGGGGCATGTTGCCGGTCTTGACAGCCCAGTAGTGCCGGGTTTGAACCTGCCCGGTGCAAGCGTGCGGAGCACTCGTGACCCACACTTAACGATATCGGCCTGTTCCCTCACGCTAACCGGTAGATCCGCGCCACCATCGCGCGCCGGATCGCACCGCTTGGCATGTGATCGCCACTGGACCTAGGCACGCTCACGCTTGGCCCGTCGCGCTCCCTCCTTCAGTTGCGCGGCTCTCCATCGCCGACGAAAGAAGTCCGTCCATGAACTCTACAAAACGCTTGTGGTAATGGCGCCTCGCAAAGCTGGACTGCCAGACCGTGCGCGTCATACGGCTCTCGAAGAACAAGCTCAACATCGTACGCCGCCAAGCATCCCACTGCTCCCGCTCCAGCCCCGTTAACCTGCGATCACCGTACCCGTAGTGTGCGCACACGGTAGCAAACATGTTGCACTGCATGTACACGATTCCCTGAACCCGGCGCTCCGTTTCCTTCGACAACGGTTGGTCGTCATTTGAATACAGCTCCCACAACTCCGGATAGTCGATCAGCGCCCTGTTCACGTCACCGAACCACGCTGTAAACTGCACTTCTGACTGATACCCCCGCACCCGGCGATCGTGGGTTCTCTGCAGGCAAAACACCGTGATCGATACCGCAAGAGCCAAAACAGACATCACTATCGGGGCCACAGAGACCAGCCGCTCCATGTCACTTCTCCACTGCTTTGCCAAGAAGGCATCACACTCAATCGCAAAACTCGCACATTGCGGAGAGATCGCCGATCCGGCTGCAGGTGGCTGTCCAACTCTTCCTGGTGAGGCGGAACTTGAAGAGGTTGTACCTATCAACGCGGCGGTTGGCAGGACACGCGAGTTCGAACCCGATGTGCTTCATGAGCCTCTCCGACTCCTTCGTTACGGCAAGTGCAAACAGCTCCCGCTCCTGCTCAAGGCCGAAGCTGCGGTGTATATATGTCAGTATCGCCCAGAGCAAGACGAATGCGCGCTTCCGCCCAATGTAAGTCGCAGAGTCGCGAACGATGACGCCGCTGATATACAGGCAGGTCAGCTGCTTTGTCTCGTTCGCCGAACAGACGTTGATTGCGTCAATCTGCGTGTCCTGTAGCTTTCCGGCAACATAGAAGTCCATGAAGCTCGGCACAAGCCCAATAATGCCAAACCCTGCGCACAGCTCATTATGGGCGTTCGTTATACCCAGAAACGCGCTGGGGTTTTTCTGGCGCCACTGCTCGACCTGGTCGGCTGCGACGTACTCGTGCCCGTAATAGGGGCGCGACATCTCGCAAGCCTCGCGCAGGTGTGATCGCGTCATAACCGTGCATGTGTAGCGACCGTCCGCGCTCATCTCATCGACTAGGGAATCGGGTAGGAGAACGAACCTCCCTCGGATATAGGCCACTAGCGTGCCAATCGCAGCGCAGGCGAAAGGAAAGGCGACGACGATGGGCAGCGGAACGCGGGTGTCGGTTGCAGAGATGCCCCCGACAATCGCTCCGCTTACACCGACTGCGACGATAAAGGCGCCGAAGCCTGCCTTAAACCCACTGCGCGTTCGCATTATCCAAGTTGGAGAGAATCGCTTCATCGTGTCGCTCATATACCAGCACGCGCACTTTCCATCGCACCGTAACTCCGGCGGTTTAGCACCACATTGCCCACCATTCGTCAAACGTCTCGCGGCGTCGTGCGACAAGGCACTGCCCGTTCGCATCAGCCCAGACGACTGGCGCCAGGCCGTGAGAGAACCTCGTCTCCCAAGGGATATGGTAGGCGCCGGCGTTCCGCCAGACAAACACGTCTCCAACGGCGATGTCATCCGGAAGGACTTGACGAACCATGCGGTCAAAGGCCATGCACGTCGGCCCGCACACGGTGGTCAGCACCCGCGTGCCATTTCGCTCAGGGATCGTGAAGAACTCGTGAGTCTCCCAATCAGAGACGAGAGCATGATTCGTACGGCCACCATCGCAGATCAGGTAGCGACAGTCAGGTCGGTTTTTGACATCCACTACCCGAGTAATGAACACCCCAGCTCTGGCGGTCAGATAACGGCCGTTCTCTAGCCAGATCTCTGCGCACCGGTCGAAAAGTGCTGGGATGGAATCGAGTACGCGCCAGTAGTCAGCCATATTGAAAGAAGCGAAGGCCGCTTCGCTGCCGTCAGTCGGATACTCGCCAGGAACTGGCACGCCGCCTCCGCAATCAACGTATTCTGGGTGAAGCCCGCACGATCTAGACACCGCGGCAACCTCGCGGACCGCTCTGCGATAGGCACTAACCGAGGACACGTTGCTGCGGAGATGAAAGTGCATGCCCGCGACTTGGACCCGGGCACGGGCCAGCTCCCGGGCCGCCACGCCAACTTCATCTTGCGAAAGGCCGAACTGCCCCCCAAACTCAGGTTCGTCTGCGTCGTGCTCGTCCTTGACGTGGCAACGAATCCCAATGGTCCAACCGAGTTCGCGAGCGGCCCGAGCGATAGGTGCCACCTCAGCCAAGGAGTCTAGCTGAACGCGAAGCCGTCCAACATTGACGTCGGTTAGCCAGGTGTGTTTCGCTACACCATTCACCAATATGTCGCTGGGTTCAAAGCCCTCTCGAAGCGCAGCACGCAACTCAAACTCGCTGACGACTTCAGCACCCTGACCCGTCTCCTTCCAGCGCCGCACCAGTGGGCGCAAGGGTTGCGTTTTGAACGACAGCCAGTGCCGAATCGGTAATCCTGACCTGGTGCGCGGACACCCGTCAAGAACATCCTGCACGGGCTGCCAACAGAACAAGTAACACGGAGTGCCGCACGCCCTAAGCGCAGAGGAGATGAGAGGGGTCCAGTAGTCTTGATTCACTGTGGACTCGCCAGGAGTTGAGCGCATTTGACCCTGTCTTTTTTCCCGGACGGAAGAACGGGAAGATCGTCCGTGGTTTTCACGCAACGCAGATCGACACCGGCTGGGAGAGCGCTCTGGACGCACCCTTCAAGCTCAGCTTCGGATAGTTTCGATCGCGAGGTCGGTATGAGGAGAACTGAGATTCTCTGTCTCTCCTCTGAATCGGGAAGGACGCAGCAATCGTCAATCTCTGGCATGCGCCGAAGCTCCGCCTCTATCAAAGGTAAAAACACACCATCCGATAGCTCATCTTCCACCCGTCCGTGAATGTAGAAATAGCCATCTGCGTCCGTGTAACCGACATCGCTGGAGATGATCCGGTTGGCCCTTTTCACTTGGCCCGTTTCCTCCGGACGATTAGCGTACCTACAGAAACCAGCTTCCTCATTCCCAGCGATCCTGCCCGCCGAATGTGGGGGCAGGGGGTTCCCCCGCTCATCTACGATCCAAAGCCGATCTGTCAGAAACGGTCGACCAATCGAGTTTGGACGGATCTCAATATCTGAGACTTCGGTGATCGTACCCAGGGATTCCGTATTGCCCCACGATTCGACGATCCCGCTCTGGAGAAGCTCTGCGGCCTCCTTCTTCTCCGCTCCGTCTATCGGTGCACCCATAACCAGAATCGTCTTGGAGCCGAAGATCTCGTTGTTTTCAGTACGCCGACAAATGGCGACAAACCGTCTCACTTGGTCAGGCAGAAAGAACGCCCAATCCAGGGACTGCTGCTTCGCAACGATTTGGTAGTCCGCCCACACGTCCCCTGCACCCGTTACCGACGACGGGGCATCGTCCGTGTCGTTCAGGTACACCATTCCGCCAACAAGGAGTGTAGAGAGCGCGAGCACAAGACCTCCTGTGTAGTATAGTGGTCGCCCAATGTAGAATCTATCACCGCTGCGTAGCTCGAGTTCCAGCACCCAGCCGAGCAGTTCCGTTACGATTGACTCGTGATCGCGCTCAATCCCTTTTGGAGTGCCGCTCGTCCCCGAGGAGAAGAGCACGCCCCACTCTTGCTCTCGAAGCGCGAAGGTAGATGGGACATACGGTGGGCCTGCGCTCGTCAAGTGATCTAGCGGTTGAAGGGGTACCATACGTGCGTCAGCGGGGAGGGATTCCGAGAACCGCGCCGAGTCGAATAGAAAAGCAGAAACCTCCGCCTCTCCTATGTTCTGGCGAATCGCCTCGTCCTCAAGTCCCGGGTTCAGAAGTACGACAGATCTGCCGGTTCGCAAGATGCTCACGATTCCGAGAAGAAGCTCTACCTTCCGTCGCGCCGCAACCGCGATTCGCCGATCCTGAGCGAAGCTCGCGTCAATCAAATGGCTGGTAGCGTCAATCATCCGATTGCACTCGGCGTATGAGTAGCACGCGCCGTTCGCGCTCACGGCAGGGGCGTCTGAGTGGTATAGCCCCCAATGCGTAAGACACTCTGAAATGCCGAATTGCATCGTCGTTTTCCGTTTTGCGAGAAGCAGCAGTGATTAACGCTGCGTGAGTTCGTCAGCCGTGACTACCCTTGCGAACGCCGCTTCCATGAAATCCGCTTCAATTTTGCGAATCTCGCTCTCGCCGTAGTTGTCCGTCCCTGGGCTGCCGGTCGCGTCGACCACAAACGTAACATAGTAGTCCAAGGCGTGAGCATCCCGAGCCGTAGCGTCACAACAGCAGTTGGCCATGAAGCCGCATATTACGACCGCCTGGACGCCCAGGGATTTCAGTTGCTTGTCCAGGTCCGTGGCCACAAAGGCTGAATAGCGCGTCTTGCGTAGCTCGATTGCACGCGATGGTCGGTACAGGCTGTCGTCGAATTCGACCGGCGTGGTTCCTTCCTTGAAGCCGAAATCCTCCTCAGGCTCTCCGAGATAGTCGAACATGCGGCCGAGGTCAGAACCATCGGCCTTGTGGACGTGGCGGACTAAGAAGACGGGATCCCCAGTCGCTTCGAAATGCTGTGCGATGGAGTTAATGCGCGCGATTGTGGCGCTGGCATCAGGGCAATAGAGTTCTGACTCTTCGTCAGTGTACACCTTCTGAGGATCAATAATCAGCAGCGCCGTCTTCATGGTTGGGCTCCCACTACGTAGTAACCTGGTTCGACTTCCACACGTTTTCGATTGTATTGCCAAAGGCCCTTGGGTGGACAATAGAGGGCCGCTGGCCGAGGCGAGACTATCTCGACTTCCTCCCCGCGGTACTCCGTCTCAGCGAGGCTCGGATCCAAATCCTGCGCAACTTCCGTGCGCCGGATGATGAAGAGCGCCGCATCGTCTTTCTTCCTCAGCTCTTCGAATACCATGCTGAGAAACAGGACGAGCGTGCCTATAAAGGTTTCCCCTACCGCGTTGTTCGGCACGGACGCTGAGCCCTTCGAAGTACATCTTGTTTGGACATGAGATCGACCTACTCCGTCACGCTGTCGGCGACCCAGGCTTCCGCAACCGAAACCCGGAAAACGCCTGCGCCATCAGTTAAGTCTGGCGCCGAGCCATTAACGTACGGAGTCGCAGTGCCCGACGCAAGCGAAGAGCGGTGCTTGGCTGTGTTTATTCCCATCCGGTCGGCTCCGTAGCTGTGGCTCCCGCAGTTCATGTCCGTTTCGACGCACATCCTCCCCACAACTTGAACATTATGGAAAAAGGCAGGCGGTCCCGCATCGGGGAAAACCCTGATGCGCAAGTTTAGGCCCTACATGACCACGCAGGCTATCCCGCAGGTCGGCGGCCGGCATTATCGCTATCGTCGCGGCTTGAACTCTTGAATCGGTCTGCTTGTGTCGACCATCCGCGGTCGAGGTACGCACACACCCGTTGAAACGGCCGGTTTCCGCGGACCGGCGCCCCAGAATCCACGTCGACGGTATTACGAATAAGCACGTTGGCAAGGCCCACGTAAGCCGTAATCTACATGCCCTGTTGGCGTTTTGGCCCTCGTCTCCACAACTCGTCTGGAGCTAGAGGACACGTATGGCTCTAGCGAAGAGGCAGGCTAGGAAGGCCGTTCGAAAGACCGCCCCCCAACGCCTCGTTGAGAAGCACACAGAACTTAAGGATCTTATCCGAAAGGCCGCAAGAACACGCAAGCCATCTTATTGCCGACATGGTGGGCTCCACCGCCATTACGGAGGAGCGCGAGGCGCTGGACGCTCTTGAGAAGCCCTACCAACACCACTGGGGCGTGTGTGAGATTGTGAAGCAAAGCCAATACGCCGGCCAGGTGTCGAGAATCGTCTGTCCTGCAATATGAGGCCGTTCAGGCGTCATCGTTGCCGCCCACGTATCGCCCCCACCCATCGTACCCGCTCCCGTCCGCCCCGAAGTAGAAATCCACCCTGCTGATCGTTAGCGTGTGCAACCCGTTGGCCGACTCGTCCGCCTCGAAAACCGCTTCCATCCCTGCGTGATCCCGAAGATCTTCCGCAAACCGCTCCAATCCGAGCGTGACGGGCGTACCCGACGCCGATTCGCCGGTAGCGGTGACGAAGTATCGTTCACAGGTATTGCCCTGTTCGTCGATCCACCGCTCGCCACGGTCACGGCTGGCTTCCGCAGCGTCGTAGTCACGCACCTCGACCTCGGTATCCGGATCCCGCAAGTCCACGTGCGTAGCACCGTTCCTGATCGTGATCGTCGCTCTAGCCCTTGTCATCTTGGTCTCACCTCGTGCCCTCCACTTTGCAGCCAGCGTGCGCCAAACCACCCTCGCCACGCCGACTACTCATCGGACGTACTCCCTTCAACATCGGGCCCTGGCGGTTCTTGCCGTTTCTTGTCGGCATCAGGTGTTCCGCCGAGTTCCTCCATCATCCCCTGCAGGTAGGACAACATGTTTCGATCCTGATCCGCCCGGGACACCGGAAACGACTCACACGCGGGAATCGGCGACCCAACGACCTCAAGTTGCTCGGGGTCGAGCTCAAGTACGACTCGACCGCTCTGATCCGAGTACCATTCGATGTAGGGGTAGGACACGTAGTCTCGGGGTGGCAGGCCGGCAGTGATGTCGCCGACCCGGCCGGTCTGGTGCGTGGCAAAGTGGCGCATGTAGTCGACCGCCTCTTTCGCGTCCACGTCGTCAGGGAATTCGCCGATCAGCGAGATTGTGGTGCCGCGGATGTCACGGTGGAACTCGCCCTCAAGGTCAAACGTCACCTTGTCGTCCAGTCCCTGGAACTGCATCCAGCCGGTGACCCGGTGACGCTCGGTATTGTCCAACTCGCCCAATATGAGATACCGGTGCGGCCGCCACGCCATGGTTACACGCCTCCCCAGCTGCTACTTGCGAACACGCTACGAAAATAACCAGGACATCCACCGTCAGCCGCGTCATCGCACGGACAGGCCGCATAGGGTGGTGTGACGCTCAGGAACGGCCTGGCTGGCCAAATTGCCTGTTCCGGACTGATCGCCAATCGAGCGAAATCGGGAGCCGCGTTGGCCGAACGCCTGCACACGGTTTCCGCCAGAGGGCCAACCCGAGCCGCCCGGAATGTCGGCGTTGTGGTTTCGTTGATCATTAGTAGTGGTGAGGCCATCCGGGCTGATAAGCGTTCGACCGATTTGGCCGGATGGCGGCGGGCGTGGGGTGGACTGGGGTAGAGCAGCCCCAAGAAGCCGCAGCATCGCTGTCTAGCCTGCATGGGCCGAAGTTCGTCCGGGAGCCAACAATCGATCCATGGCTTCGCCCGCGGCCCGCTCGTTGGCGTCGGTGACACGGTTGTAGAACTGCAGCGTGACCCGCGTGTTGGTGTGGCCGAGCAGCTTGGCGAGCGTGCACGGCGGCGTGCCGGCATCGGCGTGGTTCTGGGCGAAGCTCTTGCGGAAGGTGTGGAGCGTGAAGGGGGCGGTCAGTTCGACTCCTGCGGCAATGAGGAGTTGCTTAGTGTCCCGCAACAGGTTGTTCATCATGTTACGGTTCTGCCAGGGACGCCCGGCGTCTGCACCCGCCCAGGGCTTGCCCTCCCGGCACAGGCGCCAGTGTTCCTGCACGGTCCGGAACCGCTCCTCGGTCAGCGCCAGGAATCCGCCGGACTTGAACGCCTGACGCATCGCCTCGGTGAGATCCGCTATCGCCGCCTCGGGAATCGGGACCGACCGCTCCTTGCTCGATTCGGATTGCCGCTCGGCCTTGACGGTAAACGGAGGCGCATCGGCGGTGGCGGCTCGGTTGACGACGTGGACACGGCGTGCGGCGAGATCGACATTGGCGACCATCATATTGTAGGCTTCGCCGGCACGGAGTCCGCAGCCGTACATGAGCCAGTAGGCGGCTCGCCTCTGCGGCGTGTCTGTCTGCGCGAGGAGCCTCCTGAACTCGTCGGGCGTGATGTGCTGCCAGGGCTTGCCCTTGGGGTTCATGCGAAGCGGTGAACCACCGACTCCGCCGTTGGTTCGGAAAGGATTCTCGTCCGCGTATTCCCAGGCCACCGCGGCGGCGAAGACCGCCCGGCAATGGATCAGATGCCGCGCCTTCGACCAATCCGACAGGCCCCCGGGACGGCCATCCTGTCGAGTCCGGGTGGCGATGAAGGCCTCGGCCTCCCGCCGCCGGACCTCACGTACCTTCCGCCCCGGACCGAAGTAGGAGGTCAATTGACCGAGCGTGTTGCCGTAGCCAATCTTGGAGGCGTAGCTAAGGGTCGAAAGACGCGCCTCCCCGAAATCCTCCACGAGCTCTTCAAGCGTCACGTTGACCGGATCACGCGGCTCGCCCCGGTTGAACGCGGCCTGCTTGTTGGTATGGAAGGCCTTGGCCTCGTGGCAGTACCGGAAGGCCTTGCTGTAGCGCCTCTGCGTGCCACGCTCGTCGGGCTCGCCGTACCAGCGCACGAGCCACGGCTTTTGCCGTTTGGGCTCGTGGAGCAAGCTGACGGACGTGTTCATAGAGACCTCCCGGATCGCGTGACGATGGCTCGATTCGGCCGATCGATCAAGTCAGATTCAGAAAGAAGTGTCAATAAAGTGACACCTATCTCCGCGAACGGACGGCCGAATTGGCAGTCTTTCGGCGAAGGCGGCGTTTGTCGCACTGGGCCGTGACGGGGCACGCCGCTATAAAATCAGCCACGTCGTCGGCCCGGAAACGCCGCTGACGGCCAATCCTGATGGCGGCCAGCCGGTGGCTGAAGACGTACCGCCGGACGGTGTCGGGGGAACAGCGCAGAATCGCCGCCACCTCGTCGGTGGTCATCACGATCGGCAGCGGCTGAATCAACGGCTGGCTCATGCCCGGCAACTCCTCGGACCTTGGGGGGGCCGCCTCCGTTCGGCCACCGCGACCCGGCGATCCGCTACGCGCCCTGCGCAGCGACCCTGATCAACACCGCCGCAAGCCAACGAAAGGCCGTGACGCTGAGCCATGCCACGAGCAGCAGCCGGTTCGGGGATAACGGCCGGCTCGGCACAATTCGCTGCCAAAACCGGCCAACGTGCCCGAGCGCCCGATCCACCAACGGTCGGCCGGCGTCGTTGAACTCCGCCAGAACGGGTATGGATCGTCGACCGCAAATCGCACGGATCACGATCAGAAGAGCCAGCACTTCGAGCAGCAGGCCGATCGCCTGACCGAACGTAATCATCAAGAACGTGATTAGTCCCATGGTGTTGTCTCGCTTTTCGGGGTTAGTGTGACGGCGGATGAACGTGCCAGGCGCCGCGTCACCGTGTGATCCGCCCCGCCAGTTCCTCGAACTTTTCGATCAGTTCGCCCTTGTCCCCGATGAACGTGTACCGCGGCGTGACGCCGTCGGCGTGGGTCGACGCGATGGCCTTCAGCAGCTTCTCGTCCACGTCCGAGGGCTTGCCGCCGATGCCCACGCAGTCGATGCAGACGCCTTTTTTCTTGAGGGCCTTGGCTTCACCGCGGGGGCTGTCTCCCGTGTTGTGAAAACCGTCCGAGAGGATCACGATCCTCGGCACGCAGCCGTCAGAATCCGCCACCTTGATCGGTGGAAGGAGTCGATCGAGCAGCGTTGGGCGCTGACCACGGCGCAGCGCCGGCCCGGCAAGCTGCAGGGCCGAGGTGATGTTCGTCGCGCAGCGCGTTCGAATGCCGCTAAGGGCGCCGCGCAGGGTAGTGTGCTTCTTCCGGACGACCGCAGGCTGCGCGACCCACCACGCCTTCGAGGCATAGGCGACGATGCCCACCTCGTCATCGGGTGCGATCTTGAGCTTCCGTGCGATCAGCGCCACGGCCGCCGCGATGGCCGCTGCCAACCGGGAAGGCGGCCAATCGGTATCATCCATGGACGGGGAGGCATCGATCGCCAGGATCAGTCGCTCGGGCTTCTGGCCCCTCGGATCCGCCTGCCCAGCTGCAAAATCAAGATATCTCATGGTCTTATCTCCAAGGTACGCAGCCGCAGGCTCTCTACGCGGCGTCGCGGCCCGGCTTGCTACTCGTCGTTCCCTTGCTGTAGTCGATACGGATCTCGACCTGCTCCCCGCCGACGAGGTCCTTGCCCGTCGCGCGGATCATGCCGTTGGCGTCGATGGCGTAGGTCACCTCGATCCGCTTGGACTTCTTGTGCTCAACCGGCAGGTTCGTCAGGACAATCTCACCGATGGAGAGGCACTCGTCGTATGCCTGCCCCTCACCGCCTTGCAGGATCTCGATGCGGGCCTCGGTCTGATCCTCGTGAAGGAGTGAGAACCGGTCGGTCTTCGTGGTCGGAATGGAAGTGCCCTTGGACAGGATCACGGCGTTGCGCAGCGCTCCATCCTTGTCCGCCACGCAGCAGCCGACGCCGTACGCGGTCACCTCCTGAACGAAGGCCTGCGGCGTCGGAATCGCACGACCACCGATCATGATGGCCTTGCCCTGCTTGGCGAATTCCATGGCACACATCTGGGCCGCCCCGTAACAGACGGCACGGTCGGGCTCGATGTCGCAGTGCGGGACGATACTGCTCAGATCGGCGAGGGCGGACTGGACCGCGGGCATGCGAACGCTGCCGCCGACGAGGATGATCGAGTCGAGGTCGGTCCACGAGAGGCTCGCCTCTTCCACTGCCTGCGTCGTGCAACCGAGGGCGTCCTGAAGCAGATCCGACGTGAGCGACTCGAACTGATCGCGCGTGATCTCGACGATGGCTTGGCGACCCTGGCAGCCCGCGACGATCTTGGTCGCCGTTTTTTGGGAGAGATGGATCTTGGCTCGCTCGGCCTTGTCGGCGAGCTCCTGGAAGAACATCGCGTCAGACTCAACGGTCGGCTCGTACCCCGTCTCCTTGGCGAACTGCTCCACCACGAGCCGCTCTATCCGAGCGTTGAAGTCCTCGCCCCCGAGTTTCTCGCGTCCGGTCGTGCTGAGCACCGTGATCTCGCTTCCGGCGGCTTCGAGAATCGACACGTCGAGCGTGCCACCGCCGAGATCGAACACCACGAACCGAAAATCCCTCTTCTTCTGCAGGGCATACGCGATCCCGGCTGCGGTCGGCTCGTGTACCAGCTTGACCACCTTAATCCCGGCCGCCCCTGCCGCGTCGATCATGGCCTGCTTCTTGTGGTCCTGGAAGTTGGCCGGAACGGTGAAGACCGCCTCGTCGACCTCCTCGTTGAATCGGGCCTCCACGTCCTGCTTCAGATCGGTGATCAGGATCTGCGTGAAGCCGGTCGCCGTGTACGACTTGCCAGACGCATCCGTGTGCAGCCCGTCCGGCGACCCCAGAGCTCGCTTGAAACACGAGTGGACATATTCCGGATGGAGGAACCCCTCGGCCAAAGCCTCGGCGCCCACGATGGGAGTCCTGCCATCCTCAAAGTAGATAACCGACGGCGTGAAGGGATCCCCGCGACGGTTCAGTACGATCTGCGGGCGCCCCGTCTCGTCCATGGCAGCGACCTTGCTCCGCGTCGTGCCGACGTCCATACCTATAACTATCATTGTTCCATCGTCCTTTCAGAATGAGATGTCGTTTCAGCCGGTCGTCCGGCCGACGAACACGGCGACTTGTTCCGCAATGATGACGCGATCCTCGATCCGAAGACCCGGCGCGATCCGCGTCGCGATGCGCCCGACTTGGGCCGCATCGGTCGCCGCAACCCGCTGAACTGCCTCCTGGCACGTCCGATCGAATCGGTTCGACTCCGACGTGAACGGCTCGACCCCGAAGTCCGCGAGCACGGACTCCAGCTCGATGCAGATCCCCTCCAGCACCTGGCCGGACCAGAAGTAGGCGGAATGGGATCGCAGCGGTTGCGGGAGGGAGCGAAGCGCTTTCTCAACGAAGGCGCGGTTTTCGAGGAGGCTCCGCTGCAGGGCCGCGAGCTTCCTCGTCAGCGGCTCGATGAATGTGCGCCGCCGCTCGTCCTGCTCGTAGCCCGCCAGTCGTTCATGAAGCTGGCCGAATAGCTCATCGCGTGCCAGCAGCTCAGCGATTTGCTCACGCTGCTGCGCGACGCTCTCGGTAAGTCCGTCCAGATCCTGCCCAATCGCGCCGAGCGACACGGCCAGGTCGTCGATCCGGTCGAGCGGTTCGCTCGCATTCGCGGCGGCCGTGCCGACACCCGCACCGTTTCGGCCAACATCGGTGTCGTCGGCGCCGTCTTCCTCCACGCCGGCGTCAAGGCACGGCCTCTCGATCACAACCGTGTCGCCCAGGACCAGTCGTTCCTGCCTCTCTGCTGTCTCTGTACCTCTGGTCACTTGTCCTTCCTCCCGTTGCCTGCGATGGCCAGCCGAATGATCACAACCAGCGTCACGAGGATGACGCCGAGCACGCACAAACCTCGGATCTGCTCATCCGGGGTGTGCCCCGGCCCGATCGCAGAAACCGTCGACAGCGCCGCTTGCACGTCACCGCGGTGACGCAGGGCTAGTACGGCAGCAACGACCGCAATCCCGAACGCCGCCACGTTGGTCCATCTGATTTCCAAGGGTCCAGTGTTCCTTTCTTTGCCGGTTTGTATGTTGCCTTACCGCCCGGCAATCAGCGGCAAACAAGACGTAACCCGATGCAGCGCCTGGCCTTGTGTCAGCACACAAATGCTGTCCGGATCGACCGGAATGAGCAGCCGACCGAGCCTGCGCTGCACCGCGTCGGCCACCCGACGAGTCGGCGTCACGATCCAGAGCTCATCCGCCCGCAGGGCCTGGGCCTTATCAAGGTCACGCTCGACCCGCGCGGCGGAGCACTCCGCCTCGACGGCGATGCAATAGCCCTCCCGCTCCGCCACCAGATCCACGAAGCCGATCGTCTCGCCCATCCGAATGGGGACCTCGAGATCGGTCTGCCAGTCTTCGCAATCGAAAGCTCCGGCCAGCGGATGAACCATCAATTCGTTGTGCAGATATCTACCTCGCACGAATATGTCCCCCTGTCCTAGGTTTGCATGGCCGCCAGTCCCGCCGGCAGCGGTTCTAGTACGATGGAAGCTCGACCCCGATTCGACGTGTTGACGCGGTGCTCACGAACGAGGCCACGCTCGATCAGCCGCTTCCGCACCGCAATCGCCTGATGAGTCCCGATACTGGCGAGCCTGGCCAACCCACTCGAGACAGTGCCGGGATGGTCGATCACGGCCCGCAGGAACCTCCGCTCCGCATCACTCAGGGTCTCGGTGGGTCCGTTTACGTGCGGCGGGTTATTCGGTTGGGCGGCATGGGTATCGGTTTGTGAATCCGCCGGGGATGTCGCCGTCGCCCGTCGTCGCGCCGGATCGAAGTGCCAATCAGCGAACTCCGGCGCCGGCTCGATCGGTAGCGACCCTAGAACATCGGCATGGCGTCCGGATGCGTGATCGCAGGTGACATCAGCACCGGCGCCAGCTTGCGGTCTGGGCAGCAGACCTACCGGCACCGAGCCGCCCGGCGGCATCGCCACATGTGGCGGTTCGGATAGATCCACGTCCGGCACCCGGTAGATGAACGGATGTCGCCAATCACCCTCGCCGACCTGGCCGACGAACACGCCGGGCACCAGCACCGTGGCGAGTTGCTTGCGCTGGTCCGGACTTAGCCCCATCGCCGAGGCGATGGAATCGTAGTCGCGACTGCTTCCGCAGCGACCGATGAACTTGCTGGCCGTATTGGATAGCACGGCGGGGGCGATGTCGGCCGATTGAATCGACAAATCCAAACCGAGACCCGACCCCCGTATCAGGCCGATCAGGTCGGCCATCCCTCCCGCGGTTGTCGAGGTCGACACGAGCCGAGCGGCTTCGTCGCAGCAGATCCAGAGGTTCATGCTCCGATTGGAGATCCCCCGAGCCACGCGGGACGTGAATTCTGGAAGTACGAGGCTTGACAGGATCAGGTCCTTCTCGACCTCGCCGACACCATCCAGCTCGAACACGATCCGGTGCTGCGCGAGATCCTGACTCGACCACCCGCGCCGGTAGGCAAGTACAGACCGCAGCGACATCAACACCGGGTCCAGGACGTCGACGATCGCCGCACGAGCCTGCGGATTCGCCGCAACGTTACGTGCGATCGCCTCACGCAGATCGAAGAGGGTAGGATAGTCGTCCGTCCCCCGCAGCACGCCGCGCCGTTCGAACAGATCGATCACCGTGAGCTGCAGGAGCTTGGTGGCCCGAGCCGGCAACCTGAACACCTGAACGAGCATGTCCGCAACCCGTGACGCCCAGCTGTGCGGATCGACACCCGCCGGTAGCTGAAGGGGGTTGAGTTTCAAGGAGCGTGCCGGCACCACGATCAAATCGACGCCGAGTGCGGCGAGGTAAGGCACGAGGCAGGCGTATTCGCGTTTCCGGAAATCGAAGAGCCACAGGCCCGGCACCCGCGACGCGACCTGGAGAATCTGCCAGCGAGATTTCGTGGTCTTCCCGGATCCACTGCCTCCGAGTGTAAGGCTGTGAGCGCACAACGGCTGAACCGGTATCCGCACCGCCCTGCCCTGAAGATCGTGCCCGAGGAGGATGGCGCCCCGCGTTAGTTCATGCCGACGAAACGGCCCGGCAAACCGCTGCGCCGTTTGGTGTTTCCCGACCCGGCGCGTGAGCTCCGCCATGTCGAACTTACCCTGAACGCCGGCGGCGATGGAACGGTCGACCGCCTGACCGACCGGATCGGTAAGCAGCCGATGCTCGTACGCGTAAAGCAGATCTTCGATGAGATGGGATGATGGATCCTTGGTCATATCAGTCGTCGAACCGGATGAAGGGAGACAACACACCTCGCACAACACCGCGCAGAAGCCGCTTGCGTGCCGATGTCCCGCCACACGCCCGACAGAGGCGCGCGGTTGAACCATCTTCGATTCGGCTGAACACGCTGTGGCGCGGACACAGAGGCATAAAACAACTGCTACAAAAACCGTAGCAATCCACGCACACGGGCTTGGTGCATGCGGCGCAGAAGCCCCCCGCTGGCTTGAGACATCCACACACGCAGGCGACCCGGCGCCCGGTACGAAGCGACTCGATCGCGCCTTCGTCGTTGAGGATGTGTGTCGTGTCGTTTTGTCCGACCTGTTGCTCGTCTTGATCCCAGGGATCATGGATGACTTCCCGTTCTCGTTCGCCGCGAATCGGTTGCATGAATTCACCATCCGGGTCTTGCAGACGCCGCCTCTGATCACCACGTGCCGGGAAAGAGAACGCGATCGCACCAAGTCCACAGGTGGCGCAGGAGCTGGTAGACGAACGCGACGGAGAAGATTGCGAACAGAAGCCCGTTGATCACGAGCACGAGCCAGATCGCGAATCGCAGGATATCGCGCAACAGGTAGAGGATGGTCTGTTTCCAGGGGTTCATGGGTCGACTCCCTTAGGCGGCCTGCGGCGTGTGGTCGAAGGGCTTCAAGACGTAGCGCTTCTTCAACGCATCCAGAATCCCCGCCCACTCGACCGGCTTGATGCCGAGAGGAACCGGGATTCGCGCGCCGATCTGGTCATAGGCTGCTTTGCCTTGCGCCAGCGTTCGCAAGACCACGTCTGACCTATCGCCGATGGCGTACAGGCCAACGGCTCGGCCGAGGTCTGTTCGCAGGTTGGCCGCGCGCCTATACGCCGGCGGCAACCGGTCCGAACCGGGAACACCACAGTTAATCTTCATCGCAATCTCCTCTGTCAGGGGTCTGATTCGCTCCACCGGGCACACTCAACGCCCCGCCGCAACCTCGTCGGCATCGGCAGGTCCCCCTGGAAGCCCGGTCAAGCGCCGCGTTTTTACTTATGGATTCAGGTTTTTTCGCGCGAGACGGTATCGCTCCGACCGAAGCCGCTGCCGGTACGCCTCCTTGACCTGATGGGCACGCTTCAGGAGACCGTGAACGGAACTCCGGCTCTTCTTGAGCGTCACGCCAATCTGAGATTGCGTGAGCCCATCTCGGAACCGAAGGCAGACGGTCCGCCACTGCCGTGATGACAGCTCCTCCTGGCACGTCTCGTACTGCTCGAAGAGCAGGCGCAACCGAACGCGCTCGTCGACGTCGTCGGGCATAGAATCGACAGGACGACCGAGTGACACCGACACGGAGCTAGGCGGCGCAGCCAAGTCGTCCGCGACACCGGGCATACCGGCTAGCGTGCGCCCCACTGACGGCGAAACACCGACGTTCAGATCGAGCGTCTCGGACGGAACTCCGGGTTCGAGCTCACCGACCAGCTGCGCGACCAACTCAAGCCAGCGCCGCACGGCGGGAAGCGAGGCGCACACCTCGTCCCACCGTGGGTCCTTCCGGCGGGCTTGAGTCAAATCCGTTCCCATGACGGCCTCTCAGCGTCTCGAATCTCGAGTTTCCTGGTCTCCGGCAGCTGAGGCTGGCTTTACGAGCCAGAATCGTCACCTTCGGCCATGTCGACCTCGGCAACCGCCTGTGCCGGGGTGAGATCGTCATCGAACATCATCCGCCCAAACGCTCGACAGTACCGATCGCACGAGTGAAGCGCCATACCGAGCACTGCGTGGAACTGATCGTCGTTCAGCACGGTGCCCATCAACGGGATGCTTGCGGAGAAGGTCATATCCCCCTTCCGGAAGTCCAGTTCAAAACGCCCCAGGTACAGATCGGCGTTGACCCTCATCATCGCCTCAGCGATGTCACGTCGCTTGTTCTCCGGTGCCGCGAGGGGGAGACGCACCAGGACTTGCAGCAGGGCGGGATCCTCGATCGCGCTGATCAGGATCTCCACGAAGCCACACTCGATGCGGGATCCGGTTCTGATCACCCGACCGCTCTTAGAGGACTCGTAGCAAACATCTTTGTCGTCCAGAATGCCGGTAACTCGGCTCATCAACACTTTGGCATCGTTCATCGTTTCATCACTCCGTTACGGTGCTCAGTAGTTGGGCGGCCCGCGACGGGTCGCCTTCATTGCTGATCATGATGATCGAAGTGCCCCCTACGCATCGCTGACGCGGGTTTGAGAAGCTGCTTAGATTTGTGAAGGGGAGAGAGTCGCCGCGGTGCATCCCACGGGCACGGGACCGAAAGACTTATAAAAGCCCGTGTCATCCCTGATCAATGGTAAAACAAGTCGTCATGCAGGACACACATAACTACCTGTTGTTGACAGCCGGGCAGCTCCATGATCTCGAGACGATTCGCCAGTTGGCTCCGAAGACGCCCTTGATGTTCAGGCCGCGGGAAACCGCGTTCGCCACTCCCGAGGAAGCCACGGCATGGGTCGCAACGGCTCGCTGCCGCAGGCTGGCCTATTCTCGAAGCTACGAGCCCGGTGATGGCAACGCTGCCGTCAATATGGCACTCCAGACCTGGGTTCTCGGCCCTGCCCAAGCGCCTGACGCGCTAATGGCTGGCCTCTTCGGGGAGCGAGGCTTGGACCAGGACCGGAGAATCCTGGTGCACCGAACGCCGCGCGCGTACGAGGGTCGACCGGTCAGGCCTTGCTGGATGGCAGGCTACATCGGTCGCAGCAAGGTTGTTCGCCAACGGATAGATCTTGGTCGCGACGATGTGAAAACCGCGGAGGCAGCTCTGGCACAATTGCTTGTCCGCTGCGCGTCGGGTTCAGACGCGGTGAATGGGCTCTTCGCAACGTCAGGCCTCCCCTACTGGTCGTCCGACGGCCGTGCCAATACCGCTTAACGCGTTCGAAGCAGCGCGCTTCTAGCCACATCTGAGTCACTACGGACCCAGCAGAACGTCCAACCGCTCGCTGGGACGTGGTATGTCCGTACGCCGCCGGGAGTCAGCATTCGTTCAATCAGCGTAGCATGCGTGTCGCCGACCGGCGCAGCGCCCGACTTGCGCCCGACCGGCGGACGACGCTTCTTCTTGAGCGAAACGGCGCCCGTTCCGAGTAACCGACGGAGGCGGTTGCGATACTGGTACACGAGTTGTGAGAACTGTGTCTCGTCCAACGTCTCGCCGTAACCCAAACGGGTGCGAAGATCCTGAAACTCGAACGTCCTTCCGACATGCGTCAACGCCAGCCAAAGCAAGACCCGTAATGACCTGCCGATCTTGCCGAGCGATTGCTCTTTCTCCGCACCCTCCGGCCGGACAATCACAATGTGACGCAACTCGTTGACAATCACGTCGTACGGCGTTTCCGCAAGTAGCGCCTCTACATCCGCTCGATCGCATGGGTTGGTCTGCACCTCCGGCGTGCCTGGTGCGAGTCTCGCGACCACGACGCGGTTCTCCGAAACTGACGCGGTCCCTGATCCACCGACCTTGTCAGTCGTATCCGTGCCGGTGGGGTCACCGGCGAACGCACTCGCCAGCTTCGGTGCCAGATCACGCGCGAGCTCACCGACAAGGCGCGACGACGCGCCAAAAGCCTTCGCCGCGCCGCGGATCGCATCTTCGATTCCGGAGAGATCGGGTGTCTGCCCCAGGTGGTGGAGTTCACGGACGACTGCATCAAGCGTCAGAAGCACAAAAGGACTGACCAGCTGTTCGGCTCGATCATCCGCAAATGGCAGGCCGCCACGCAACCACTTGGCATCACCCTGCGTTGTACTGCTGCCCTCAGTGGTGGCGAGGTGTTTCTCCAATAGATCATGGATGATCGGAACGCTTTCAAGCTCCCAGGAATAGTGCTCGGCCACGAAGACGCTCGCGAGATCATATATCAGCGGATCCAAGTTATTCGTCAGTTCGTCGTACATGGTTGGCACCTCACGAGTTTATTGCTCCGGCCACGCTTCGCATGGCGGCGCCGACGGTTCAAGGAAGGTCATGTGTACCCGCTCTACGTTCGGCGGACCTCCATTCGAGCGTCATCATCCTCGACGAGGCGCGCCTCCTGAGTGTCGATCGCCAGTTCTTCCGACAGGTTCCGCATTCGCTCCTGAAGAGACGGATGCCAATACGCAAGCGTCGTATCGGCGAAGTAATACGCTAGCCACTCGGTTATCTGTCCGCGGAATTCGCGAAGAAGATTGCGCTGGGCGTTGGATTCAGACGGCAGATCGGCTGTGGCCGCAAATGGCAGGCCTTGCCCCGTGTGCCGCTCCAAAGGTACGAGGGCGCAAACCGAAGACGCCGCGTGCGTGACCATCAGGCAGCTCTGCAGTGCCTCCCGAGATACGCCAAACCGGGTCAGCGCGAGGCGGTCGGCTACGCGTTCGTGACCGAAGCTGTCCTCAAGACCGCCCACGAAGGTTCCGCCCATGAGCGTGAGCCTTCCGAGCCACTGCAATAGGTTGTGCCGCCGGCAGTGCCCGCAGACAAGATGCGCCATCTCATGTGCGAGAAGCGCCTCTAGGTCAACGGGATTCAATGTGCGAATCGCCTCGGGGGACACTGCGATGAACCGTTGCGGTCGAATCCACCCGAACTCAAACGCCATGGCGTATGGGCGCCCAGCCTCGATGATCGTTACATTCGGAATCGCGCAACCGGCACGTCGGGCGAGGATCTTCACCGCCACGCCGACCTGAGCGAGCAACAACCCTGTGTGCGCATCGGGTGTTTCACTGAGCTGGCGAAACGCTCGTAACCGCTGCACAAAACGCTGTCCGAGAGAGACGCCAGGTACAGCCAGCGCCACAGCGCAGATCCCGATCCAAGCGATCCAAGAAGCCGTGAGCACGCCGGCCGACACTTGTTCATAGCCAAGGGCAAGGGACACTGCTGAAGCCGTACCTATGATCACCCCGACCGGTTCCTCGTTCGGCAGCGAACTCAGGAAGCGCACGCAGCTTACGATGACGGTGATGATCGCGCCATAACCCGCGACAACAAAGACGCCGCAGCAAACCCACATCGTCGCAAACGAGAATCGAAACCACTTCAGGAACCGTTCCCCGGATGCAGCCAGTCGAGCGCCTTCCGTCGTTATGTCGGCACCGATGCGCCGGCAGATCTGGGTGATCAAGTCTATGCCACGGAGGCTCTTCCAGATGAATGCCGCCGCCATGAGCCAGGCCAGGCAAGGCAGAGTCAGCAGAAAAACCATCATTGAGCGAACCTGGCCGAGTTTCTCCTCGATCACGGCCGCGGGCACGGGCCCGCTCGGTCCCACTATGATCTCGCCTGCCGCACGCGCTAGTAACTGGCGCGAGTAGAACGCAGCGAACCAGCCTTCTGTGTCGATGCTTCCGAAAAAGAAGAACGCCCCGAGCGACACGGTCAGGAGGATTGCCCCCATGCCGAAACTGAGCGCCGGGGCCAACGTCGCAAAACGCGCCTCGACTCCACGCCTTCGCATGGCAACGAGAATACCAGTCGCTGCAGCGAGCCCCGACAATACCACCACGAAGATCGTAAGTGCCACACAGAGGTCGCCAGCGTCATCAATGTCGAAGTCCGGGTACTCAATCAACAAGAACGTCGCGGCTGCGAGCGAGAGTATGAAGAGCAGGTAGTGCGCGGCGCCGCGATCTCCCCGATCTCGATGCGGCGCGGAGACTTCATCGAGCGCGCATCCTTGGACTCGGAACTCTCGCCGCAACTCCTCGATGAGACCTAGAAAGCCGCTCCGGCCGCCAGACAAAACGAGACGAGTGGCGAAGAAGATCGGAACAGCCGCGGCACATGGGAACAGGATCTGTTCCGGCAGTATCGGTTCCGCAAACAACGTCGCGATTCCGTAGAGCCAGAGTATGCCACCTGCGCAGGCAAGGCCGCAGATGAGACAGCGACACCAGGCGAACCGCGTCTGATCCAGGTGAAGCTCGAGCGTGTCCGACGCCCGCAAGCGTCGAATCGCGATGGACAGCCGCTGAACAGGGATCGTCAGGATAACGGCAGGCCAGTGGCACTGTTGCGCCAGCTCAATGTACACGCCAGCGGGAGTCGCAACACGGCGTGTCTTGGCGAGCCCGAATGACTCGGCAGAACGCAGAGCCAAGTCCTCGGCTTCCGCAACGGATGAGCCTGTGCACTGGAATGTTCGACCGAACGCCTTCACAGCAGTTGGCATCTCCCGGTTTCACAGACACCAACCAGCCCGCAAGCGCCGGCATGTCGCCCTACCGAATGATGACGACATTCTAATCACACGCGGCCTCAAGACAATCGCTCCGTACACCTATCTCCGGGGCTTGCCGCCAGAGAGAGACTAAGAGACTCACTCGCCGGCCACCGCAGCATGTGCACGACGACGGACGTAGCCGCTTGTCCGGCCGTTTGGCCTTCACCGGCGTCGGAATGGCCACACGACATGCGGACTCCGCCACTCGATCTCGGCCCAAGGTGCAACTCGACGAATACTCGGACGAGTGCGTTCCGTGCCTTCAGAAACGCCTCATGAAGCTCGCGGACGACGGAGTCCAGGTTGATCGTTCCATGCCCGGTCATCAACAACCCATCCTATATCAGGCGCTCGACTCCTTGCCACGATCCCCTGCTAGGGCTCGAATGCGGTCGGCGACCGACGGATGCCAGTATGCCATCTCCGCATCTGCCCGAAGCAGTGCGAGCCAATCGCGCAGAGCGGTCCTCCAGCTGGGAATTCCCATCGATACGGTTGAATCAAGTCGTCCAAGCGAATCAGCCTGCCCAACGGCACTCAATCCACCGTTCATTTCACCCAGCCGCTGGACAACCGCATCGGCACGCATCTTCAAGAGGCAACTTCGTAACGTACGTTGGTCAACGCCGAAGGTCTCGATCGCCGCCCGATCCGCCTGCAATTCGAATCCGAAGCTGTCCTCCATGGAGACCACGAAGGTGCCGCCGACGTACGTCAAACGGCCGAGCCACTGCATGACGTTGTGCCTTCGACAATGCCCTCTCAGATGATGGCCGAGTTCGTGGGCCACTAGAGCCCTCTGCTCCGCCACATCGAGGATCTCAAGACAACGACTGGACACTTCGACAAAGCTCCGGGGCCGCAGAAGCCCGACACGGTGCGCCACAGCCCTCGCCTTCTGACCCGGTGACACCGCAAGGGCAACTTTCAGGCCAGCCGACGAAGCCATTGCAGCGAGCTCATGCTTCAGCCCCAAAGCTTGGCTCGGCAGCGAATTGGAAGACGCACATAGCAGGGATCTGAGCCGCCGGGAGGAAAGGTACCCCGTCAGCACGGACAGCGCAACCGGAAGGGAGAGAGTGATGGCCCAAGACGCAAAGAAGACGCGGCTTGTGCGCAGCCCCACATAGGACTGCGCCCCTAGACCGGCAAGAAAGTTGATTGCGTTGCCCGTGGCATCCACCGCGCCGATTTCGGTTACAGGCGTGTGCCCCCCCAAGACGTCGTCGAGACTTCTCGCACCTAACCGCAACAAACTGAGCAGCCCGATCACAATCACGGTAGCGGAGAAACCCCATACTACCAGGAACGCCCGTTGAGACCGCTGATGAAGACCGTCAACTGAAGCCGCCGCGCGCCCGTAATCTAACTCGATGTCTTCGTGAACGCGTTCGCACATGCGGCGCATAACTGGTGCCAATCGGATACTCCACAGAATCATGGCAAGACCGAGACAGCCCGGCGCCGAAGATGCCATAAGTAGTACGTGGCCGAGCGCGCGAGTCTTGTCGAACTCAGTTTCGAGGCAACCGCACGGAAGGCAGTCAAGACCGGCGGCACGAACCTGCTCCGCGTCCATTGCAAGGCGCGCCCCGGCACGGAACAACGCAGCCCAGAACTCGTCAGTTGTCTGGCCAAGCAAAATGAAACCGAGCTGAGCGACAAGAAGCGAGATAACGCCAAACTGGACGGTAACGCCTGTGCCAACCATGGCGAGACGTTCTTCCCCACCGATGCTGTTAACTGTATGGGATGTTCCCCTGGCCAAGGAGACTACAAACACAACCACCGTGCCGACTACCCCGGCAGCTATCAGCGCGTCTCTTCGGCTGCCGAGAAAGACCAAGTTAGCCGGCCCCAGAGCTGCATACACACCGAGCACCACAACAGTGGTCAAGTGTATCAGGAACAGCATCTTCACGAGGCCAGTTGTTGTTAGCGTCCCGGACTTCGGCTGATCGACCTTCGCACCGGCATGCCGTACACGCAGCCTGATCTCCTCCAGCAGCACGAACGTAGCCCTCGCACTCGAGCCCACCAGCAGACGCGCGAAAACGACACCGGCCAGACCAACTCCCCAAAACTGCGCGGCGTGGAAGCCGTGAAACTGGGTCGGCGCCAACGCCATGCGAAGGAGCGTCGACAGCGTATCAACCCAATATGGAGTCATGATGGCTGCCACAGCAACCAGGACCGCCAAGTACCAAGGCGCGTATCGCTCATCGTACGCTACCTGAACGGCGTCAGCGTTGGGCTCGTTCTTGATCTCGAAGACAATTCGTTGAGGCAGCGCAAAGAGTAGGACGCGATACCAAGCCGCACGTTGCACCCCAGTTACCAGCGACCTCTCCGGTGACGTGCGCCGTATGCGCACGCGGAACCCACTACCTTCGAGGCAGCGATCCACAACTTGCTCGACTTGCGACGCACCCATCCCGGCGATCGATAGGTAGCGACCTCGCGCCAGTTGGGCTTCGTTGCACGTCTTCAACAAGCAACTCCCTCTACCAAAAGTACGCCCCGACGGGCGAGAAACGAATCGTGCGTTAGCCTGGTGCCGCCAGATCGTGCCGCACGACGGCCATCTTGCGAAACAGGCGAAGAGGCATCTTAGCGGCCTCCCTCGCCAGTGTCATGGCTCCTCCGAATATCAATGGGGATGACGGTCAATCGCCACGGTATTCTCATCTCGAAGACCGAGCTCGACACGCGTCGGAATCAACAGACCGGCCTCGGCGAGCTGTCGTTCCACCTTCCGCATGGCGACCTCATCCGTTGCTACAACCATGACTCTTGCAAACCCGCTTCGCAGGCAGTTTCGTACGTTCGCCACGACGTCGGATTTCCCGGTTTCCACCTCGATTCCAACGCGTTCACCGTTCTTCACGGCTAGCACGTCGACTCGACCGCCTGCCCGCTGCGCTTCGAGCTCAATCTTGTAGCCCTTCTCGGCGAACCGCCGGGCGTAGAACCGCTTCCAGTACTCATGCGCGACCGAAGCCCGCAGTTCGATACCCTCCTCCAACCCGAGCAACTTCCTTGCCTCAACCGTCGGGCGCAACAACACCTTCCGTGTCCGCCCCACGCTTACTGTCTCCGAGTCCAGCCAGCCGTCCTCGATCAACTCCTCCTTGAGCCTCGTACCGGCCCCCGCGTTCAGGCTCAACCGCTCGTAGCGCCTCTTCACTCCATCATCCTGATGGATGATGACATCCTCTATGAACCGCAACGCGGTGTCAGAGAGCCCCCCATCCCACAGCGAACTCTGCGAAACCCGTCCCAATTCGTGCGACAGGGCCCGGTTTCGGGCCGTACCCGTTGAATTCCGCCGCACGTAACGGGCAAGCGCTGCATCGGTCACGGCTCCTTTGTTGATCTTCACCAGCGGAAACCCCACCAGAAACGGCCGTCGCCATCGGTCCTGCAGCTTCACCACCCCCTGCCCCACCGGCAACCTGCTGAACAGACGCTTGTCTTCCTCGTCCACGAGCGAGATCGCCGCGGCCTTGTTCATGTCGCTCGGGTCCTTCAGATTCATGCAAATGCTCGTATAGCAGTTGCCCAGCGCCACGCTCGAGATCATGTGTGGGTGCTGGTCGATCACAAGCATGGCCAAGCCCACTTCTCGGCATTGTCGAAGGAGTATGTTCATGACCGTCTCGCTGGATCGCCGCTCCTGCCGGTAAAGCAAATGGTGTGCCTCTTCGACGAACACCGCGAGCTTGAGTTTTTCGCGCTCGGTACCACCGAGCTGTACGTAGAACAGCCACAGAAGAAGTAACGGAACGAGGAACTTCTTGCCGCTTTCCGACAGGGCATCCAGCTCGATGATCGTGTTCTCTTCAAGCAACAACCGCGCGAGCTGTTCCTGCGACACCCGATCCTTGCCCGAGAGATCCGCGAAGGTCAGGCTCTCGAGGGCCCGCGTCGCCGAGATCTTCCAGCCGCCCGCACGACCCGTACCCGGAAGCTTGCCCAATTCGGCAAGCACCTCCGATGCCAATGGAGCATGATTGCCTTGATTGTAGCAGGCGACGACGCTGCGCTGCAGCACGCTTCTCGCACCGTCGCCCAGCGTGAAGGCGTCAGCCATGACATCGACAACCTGATTGATGTAAACGTTGGGTTCCAGGCCGGGCGGCACGATGAAAGGGTTGAAGACGAGCGGTGCGAGAGGTCTGCCCGGCGTGTAGACGTTGACCTTCGCCTTTAGGCGGGGAAGCAGGTGGCGAGCGGTACGCTTCCAATCCAGGAACAAAAAGGGAATCTTCTTCGCCCCAAACTGCTCCAACAAATGGAACGCCACGTTGGTCTTGCCCGCGCCCGAACGCCCGAAGATAGCGAGGTTCTGCAACAACTCTCCTGACGATACTCCCGCCGGCCACTTCTCCTGTTCGTACAGAACGGCCCCCAGGTGAATCGCCCCACGCGCCTTGTGCGGTGGCGGCAAGGACAGAAGGATACGAGAGTCGAGGTCGCCAAACGTCGTCCGGGCTTTCGACAGGATCTGCTTATCGATCAGGCCCTTCAGCCCGGGTTCGGCGGATTCTCGCGTGCGGAGCCAGCGGTCCACGTCCGTGGGCATCAGCGGCTTCAACTTGCGAGCGATCTTCTCGATGTCCATGGTTCAGCGGCCGAGTTGCTCACGCCTCCCGACGAGCGAAAGAAGACGGTCGAGAAGCGTCTGGCACTCCTTGGCATATTGGGCGGCCCAGCGACGGCGTTCCTCGTCGATCTTCCGCAACCGGTCACGAAGTCGGTCCCGTTCCGGCAAGCGAGGATCTTCGTAAGCCGGAGGCGTGGGTTCGCGCTGGATGATCTCGGTTCCGAGGTAGCATTCGTGGCGTATCAGGCTGCGGTGTATCCTGCGATGGACTTGGCGCAGCTCGTCCAGATGATCAAGCGTAAGAGCCACCTCGCGCTCAACGATGGCAGTGATCGGATCCTTGCCATCTCGCCACCCGTTGCGCCGGGTAAGTTCGCGGGCTCGCTGCTCGAGCCGCTCCGAGGACTTCGGCCGTGCTGGCTTCGGATCCAGGATGCGGACCTTCTTCTTGCGGCCGCTCAACCTGACACTTCCTCCTCCCGCCGATCGAGTATGTAGTCCGCCGCTTTCTGGGCTTGTCCTGCGCTTTGAATCACGAGCCGGCTGTCATTGCGGAGGCGCTGGAGCCAGGAGGCGATGTAGGAGGCCGAGTTTTCAATCAGTTTGTTCTCGATCCCCGTGTGGCCGCACAGGAACGTAGCTCCCATCTCGGCGACGAGTTCTTCCTTGCTGTACGTACGGGATCCGAAGACGATCGTGTCGGTGATCCCCGATCGGGCGAGCCGCGATTCATGACCGGTGCTGTGGACCAACTCGTGAAACAGCGTGCCGTAGTAGGCCTCAGAGCTGTCAAAACGCTCCTTCGGTGGCAGCCGTACCCGGTCCGACGTTGGTTCGTAGCACGCGCGATCACCGCCATGGCTGATCGGTGGCGCCCGTGGCATGCCGGTCACGACATGTTCGCAGCACTGAATCGCCGAGAACGCACGCGTCGGCGTCTGCGTGACGGGAACGTCGATCCCCGCGCATTGCTCTGCGTTGAACACGGTGTAGTACTTGAGGAACGGGCGGCGAGTCGCTTCCCCGCTGTCGGGGTCATCGCGTTCAATCCACTTCCAGAAGATACATGGGTAGCCGTGCTCGCCCTTCTTCACATGACCATCACGATCACGGGCCTGTTTGAAGGTCAGCCAATAGGGAGTTTCGTAGCCGGCCGCCGATAGTAGAAACGTGTTGACGCCGCGGTACGGTTTGTTGGAGACGACGTTGCGCGGCTGGCGATGCGTCCCGCCCCATGGCCGATGCCAGGGAACGGTGCCGGCTTCCAGGAGTTTTATGATCCGATCGGTGATGACATCGTAGACGCTTCCCATTCGCAGGCGACGCGCATGCCCTTTTAAGGCTTTGAACTGTGGTGGTCGTCTGATGCACCGCTTGACAGGCCACGCATGATCATGCCCGACTAACGCTTGACTTCTGCTACCGCCGGCTCTCTGGATTCCCGCTACACGACTTGGGCGCAGGTCATCAGTCGTTTGAGCTTGTCGAGTGCGTCGTATGCCCTGCCAAGACACTTGCTGTCGTCGTTGTCCTCGTCGATCGTTTCGCCGAAAAGGTCGAGTGCCTCTTCGATGTCGTCAAAGTCATCTTGGGTTACATCGTTGTTTTTCATCTTCTTGCGATGCATGCGTCGTTTATAAACGCTGCGCGGCGGCGAATGAGAAGAACGCAGCGACGCCGGAAGTGACCTTCAACCGTCAGGCTGCCCGTCGTCCGGCTCCAGTGTGGCAACCTGTTTTCAACCTGGCGTTTGCCATCTTGATGTAATCCCGTCCAAGCTCGAAACCGACGTAGCCTCGCCCGAGATCACGGGCCGCAACCGCCGTGGTGCCGGAACCCATGAATGGATCGAGGACTAGGTCCCCGACATTCGAGCTTACCTGAACGAGCAGCTTGATGAACTCGAGGGGCTTCTCGGTCGGATGCTTGGTGGCTCGGCGCGAGTTCGAGTAGTGAAACACGTTCTTGCACTCCGTCTGCGAGATGAAGTTGAATACGCCCGGCTTGCCCTTGGTCAGATACATGCACAACTCGAATGCGCTGCGCCAATTCGTCTTGCTCAGACTTGGCAGGGGATTCTTCTTGACCATGGCAAGCTGGTTACGGTAGGTAAAGCCCCTCGCGATCGCTTTGCGAACGAAGTAGCCGCTCTGTTCCCGCGCGGTGAACATGTACAGCGCACCGCCGGGCTTGAGCACGCGGTGGCACTCGCTGATCACCTGCATGATCAGCACGTCGTAATCGAAGGGATGAAACCGGTCCCAATGGCCCCAGGCCTCCATCGTCGAGAGCGGCTTACTACTCTTCATGGTGATGCGGTCGGTCGCGGCGATGTTGTACGGTGGATCCGTCACGACCAGATCGACGCTGTTGTCCTCTAACCGCCGCAAGCCAGCGAGGGCGTCAATTCGGTGGATTCTGTTGACGGCGAGCGGCTTGTTCATCTGGTGGGCACCTCCGCTCGTCTCAACAACTCCTGAAACTGCAAACCGGCTGGTGTCAGCTCGTAACGCAAATGGGCCTTCTTCCGGATCCGAACAGGTCTCACGATCCCCCTCACCCTGAACACGCGGATGATGTCTCGAACGTTGTTGGCGCTCATGCGAAGGCCTGCCTCACGGCTACGGGCCTTTCGCTTGATGTCCGCCGGCTGCATCGGCTCGGTAAGCGTCTTGAGAATCACGGATCGGTGGCTGTAGCAGACCCAGCCGTAGAGCGCCCAATCGATCACGGGAACGTGATGTGCGAGTGCCATGTCGCCCGACAGGCTGGCGAGTCGACGTTGACATGCCTGCCCCGGCTTCGTGAGCCAGTAGAGCCTACTACGTCGAGCAGTCTCGTTGATGCAGTGAATCAGGCCCAGCTTCGCGAGTTCGCGAACCGCGTCCCGGCAGCTGTCGAAACGCAGCCCCGTCTTGCGGGCAATCTGCTTGGCCGTAAGCGGCTGGCTCAGGCTCTTCAGGACGCGCTGGCGTCTTTCGCTGTGGTGTATGTGTCTATAGGCTTCGCTAAGTTGCACGTAGTATGCAATCAGCCGGCTGATCTTCCTCCTGGCGGATCAGACAGATCCGCCGCTATCCAATTGGCATTGAACAGAAGACGCCCCACCTTCTTAGCGCTTGAACCGACTTGCGCGGTCGCGCCCACGACATGTGGCTTCGATGACCGATATCTTTAAGTAGAAAAAACACGAGACTCCGCGTGTACGGGTAGAGTTTCGTGCTCTTTCCGGTTCCGCCTCTCGTCTGTGAGGGGCGGGACGTTCTTCTGCGACCATTTCAGAGGCACTCAGAATTAATAAGGATTATTGTGATTGAAACCACTGTCGAGTGCGGGCGCCCAGCCGTCACCCTCGAGGCGTGTCAGTTGATTGCGTCGACGACCGGCAAATCGGTTCAGCGCTTTTTATGGCTCGCCGCGTGGTCCGCCCATGAAAGAAGAGGAAACGAAACCCACTGAATGCGTCGAGTGCCGGCGTGAACTGGATCTCGGCGTCGATGCCGTCGCCCTCAACTACGGCGTGCTCGGCCCCCGCGGATTCGTACCGCTGGGCGAGAGGAAGTTCTTCTGCGACGAGGACTGCCTTCGGCGGCACATCAACGGCGGAGAGGTGGAGCACTTACCGCGGCGAATACCGTAGATGGGCAGCAAGGCACGCGATCGTGTGTCGCGAGCAACACCGTAACCTATATAAACCGATGCCTCCATGTCCAAGAATGGCAACAATCACGATCAGTAAGCACGAGTACGAGAACCTGAAGAAGAAGGCTGAACAGCTCGAGCAGCTCAAGGCGATCGACTTCGACTTGGTGCGGCAGTTTCTGAGCAGCAAGCAAGATCTTCTGGACGGCCGCTTCAGCGTTCTTGCCTGACGAGGCACTTCGCAATCTCACGGAAATCGCTCAGATGTTCCTTGAAGTAATCGATGCTGTGCTGCTGGTCCTTCTTCCCGCTCGCTGCAATAAGGAGCACGAGTTTCAAGTCCTCATAGACGAGGTAGTACAGCCGTTTCTCTCCGACGCGCTTCTCCCGAAGGAACCGCACGTTGAGCGGCTTGCTGGCGAACGGGTTGAGTGCAAGCCTCGCGGGTATTCGCTCTGCGGCCCTGCCCCATGAGACGATCTGTCTCTTGTAGGTCTCGGTCCCGATGACGGCGTACATCGCCGACAGAGGACACGGTGACTATTAAAGGTCGCGCATCCGCGAGGCTGGAAGGTCGCGCCATATCGACCCTGGCACGCAGCCAGCTGAATTCCCCCACGGCCCAGGATGCCGGAAGTGCGCTAGGGAACAGTACCTACGAAGAAGCCCCGACCGACGAGGTGTCCGGACGGGGCCACTCGCGGGCAGGCGTAGCCTTCCCACCCGCGATCACATATGCACGAGCATAGCACTACATGCAGTTGGCAGCAACGCCGCAGTGCAGGCTATTCGGATACGATGTGGACCGCGGCCGCGCGTCAAAAGGCGACACCAGTCGATTCTCGAATCCAGTCAGGATACTTCCGCTGAAACCGGTCCAAAGAACTTAAGCGCCGGAGCCCTTCGTTTGGCATGGGAAGAGAAGTCAAGCACTTTGCATCGCTTCAGCAAGCACGGGAATCCCTGCGCGCTCTGATCCTGGAGTCGGATGCACATGTCCAGCCCTGGCAAGAGGCCATCCGAGCACACGATTACTTCAGACATGACAGCGGCTGTGGGTTTCCGATCTACTGCCGGGTCATGGAAGAGGAAGAAGAACGCCCGTCGTATCTTCGCCACTTCCGTTTCTGTTGCTGTTATTCCGTGGCCTGCCCCGACGGCGAGCTGGGTGACGTGCATGTCGCCCTCGGCGAAGCCGCGCTCTCCCGCGAACAGTTCGATGAGGCGAAGGCTCGGGGGTGGCGACCGTGACTCAAGACCGCACCCGAAAACTGGGCACAGCGGTGGATTACCTCCACCGCTACCCACGGATATGCGCTCACATCATCGCCGAATCGCTTGGGTATGCCACACCGGGTGTCGCGGCCACGATCCTGAAGGACGCCCATGAGGGCAAGGAGAACTGGTGCGAGTGGATCTTCTCTTGTTACGACCGTGACCCACGGCGTGCCGTTTCCAGCGCCATCCGTGGCCGCAAGGCCCATCACGGCTACATGGCATCTTACGAACTCGCGCTAAGCATCGTCCGGCATCAGCTGGACACCGGAAGGAGGCCGGATCTGGCAAGCTGGTTCTGATCGAACCTCTGCGCAGCCAATCATCATCGCAACATGACAGGATTCGAAGAGAACGGCATCCACTGGGAAGGCACGCCAGAGTCACTGAGACGATGGAAGGACTACAAACGCCGGAAGGCGATCACGTTCGTGTCACGAGGCTATTCGGTTTCCTGGTATCCCGACGGCGATAACACCATGGATGTTTATACGCCAGAGCGATGGTACGCGAAGGAGCCCGAACTCCGAGCCATGATCAAGTTCTTCAACGAGCCGTCGCAATACGGAATCGACCATGGGAAGATCTCAAAGTTGGCCATCCAGGTTCGGTCCGTGGACGTGCTAGCCAAGGTCGTCGGAAGGCCGCACGAGACCATTACCACACTGTTCAACTACGACCGCGGAGACGACATCGATCGTCTCCACGACCATGCCGGAGCCAGAGCCCTTTGCGATCTCGTGCTCACGGAGCTGAATTGAACTTGCAAGCGACCGAAGGGTCCGAGCAACGCACCAAGATGGGCTGCACTCGCGTACCTACTGTCTGCGGCTGCAGCGTGGCATCACCCGCCCGAGCGAGACAGGAGACCGCTCCCGACGAACGCCGCTTCTCCGATCGCACGCCTGAATACCGTGCGCCAGGTATCAGGGTTATCCCTGATGCGATGCGGCCAGGAGACTGCGAGAATGAACTTCTGGGCCACCGTGCTGTTTGGGAATTTGCGCTGTCGGCTCGGCGTACACTTCAGACCGTCGGCCCTTGCCGGTATCGGGTCGCCGTGGCAAAAGGAGAAAGCCGATGATGCACATGCGTACTGTCTGCTCCATCGTGTTGGTCTGTCTCGTTGATTCGTCTCTCGCCGTCGATCCGCCGTCGAGCCCCGTCAGGCTTCAAGACGTAACGCTCGCTCCGGGAACGCTTCGGGTCCATTTCATTGACGTGGGACCCGGCATGGCTGTACTCATCGAAACGCCGAGCGAGAAGAACATCTTCATCGACGGCGGCAAGCGCGGTACGAAGGGCATGATGAAGTACCTGGCGCACTTCGTGGCCGACGATGAGCCGATCTCCATGGCACTCGTCACGCATCCCGACTACGACCACTACAAGGGCCTGCGCAACGTGGTCAAGGCCTACGATGTGGAGTGGTTCGTGCATTCTGGCTACACCAGCGCCGAACTGGGCAAGACCTGGGGCAAACTGCTCACGGACATCGACAAAGAAGGCGCCGAGGTCTTCGCACCGTTGGAGGACTGGGTCGACCCCTGCGAGTATGAAGTGCTCGACGAAGGGGCTGCGGGCGGGCCCGACGACGATGTAACGATTCTCTACCTGAACGTCGACAGTACTCCGCCAAAGAAAGACCCAGTATCCACTCGGACCTTCTCTGAATCGCAGCGTCGGAACAACGCCTCCATCGTGTTCAAGATCGAATACGGCGACACGTCGTTCCTCTTCACCGGCGATATCAACGGTCGGGACAAGGACCTCGAACACCCGGATGATGACGTCGAAATCGACAGTGAGGAATTCGAGCTTGTGCAAAGGCACAAGGCGGATGATTCCTGCTCACTCCACGCAACCGTCCTGCAGGCCCCCCATCACGGCTCTAACGGATCGTGCTCGCTTCCGTTCCTTGAGGCAGTGGATCCCGAGTGGCTGGTGTTCACGGCCGGCCATGAGCACAACCATCCCCACCCTGGTTCGCTACGTCGTGTCGAGAAAACGGGCCTCCCTGATGACCATGTGCTGCGAACGGACGTCGGAGACATGACTCCGGAGAAGCGCGTGGACAGAGACGAGCGGGAACCTGAGGGCGACGATTCCTTCATTTTCGTGTCCGACGGGACCAAGCTTTCCCAGATCTTGTGGGTCAAGGTCAATTGAAGCAGCCCCCCGAACCGGCATCTCGGCCGTGCGTCGGACGCCAGCATGATGCCAGCGCACCCCGGGGGCTCGGGCCTGAAGTGCGTGGTTTTCGTTTGAAGAAAGGGAACAGCTATGCCGAATCCAAAGCACGGCCCGAGAATGGTGCCGGATCAGCCGGTCAGCTTCATTCCACCGGACAGTGAGGCGAGGGAGCCAGAGACGGGAATCGCACTCTGCCTGTCCGGGGGTGGATTCCGTGCGATGCTCTTTCACCTCGGAGCGCTCTGGCGACTGAACGAAGCCGCCCTGCTTCCGAAGCTCAACCGCGTGTCGAGCGTCTCCGGTGGCTCCATCATGGCTGCGATGCTCGGACTCAAGTGGTCCCGGTTGGCCTTCGATCAAGGTGGCGTGGCCGCACGTTTCGAGCAGGAGGTCGTGAAACCGATACGGTCCTTTGCAGGCCGGAACGTCGACGCCAGCGCGGTGCTCGGAGGGATCCTGCTGCCGGGGAACGCCGGCGACCGAGTCGAGAGGGCGTATGCCAACTACTTATATGGTGATGCAACCCTGCAGGATCTGCCGGACGCGCCCCGTTTCGTGATCAACGCAACCAATGTCCAATCCGGTGCGCTCTGGCGCTTCAGCAAGCCCTACATGGCCGATTATCGTGTCGGCATGGTGCGGAATCCGATCGTTACGCTTGCAAAGGCGGTGGCGGCTTCTTCAGCCTTCCCTCCGGTCCTATCGCCCGTCGAGCTTGAGATAGAGCCGGGGAGTTTTGAACCTGGCAAGGGCATGGACCTGCAACGTGAGCCCTTCACAAGCGACGTCGTTCTCACCGACGGTGGCGTATACGACAACCTCGGCCTCGAGACAGCCTGGAAACGGTACAAGACCGTCCTTGTCAGCGATGCCGGTGGCGCCATGGCGCCCGAGGAAGACCCCAAGCGGGATTGGGGGCGTCACGCCTACCGGGTCCTGCTCATGATTGACAACCAGGTCCGGAACCTTCGTAAGCGGCAAATCATCAGGGGCTTCGTTGATGCGCAGGACCCGCACGACGGTGCCTATTGGAGCATCGGGTCGGACATCGGTCACTACGGGCTCGACGATTCGCTTCCGTGCCCGCATGAGCAGACGCTTGACCTTGCCGCAACGCCGACGCGCCTGAAACGCGTTTCAGGGGACCGGCAGGAGCATTTGATCAACTGGGGATACGCGATCTGTGACGCGGCCCTGCGGAAGCACGTTGATGATCGCTTGGCTCCACCGGCGGGGTTTCCGTACGGAGGCGAACTCTAATGGCGGCTCTGAATCTGCCCACTCGGGCCGCGACGCGGTGTCGCCCCTCGCTAACGTAAAGTTCTCACAGATCAGGTGGGGGCGCGTCACCCCCGTCAGAAGCTGATCGTTACCGCATGGGCGACGATCCCCGCCCATAAGGTCCGTGCCACCGAATGTCGCCGACCTACGACAGGCCAGAGGTCCGAGGATCCGCTCACCAAGCGCGTTTCTCGGACGGATTGGGCTCGTACCCTCACGAAAAAACCAGTTGACAACGTCCAACGTCTCGGTAGCCTACTTGCTTGATCGCAGTCTCGACTTTCGTCTGCTCGGTATACCAGAGCCGGAGACCACGGATGGCAAAGGCAACGAAGAAGGCCAGGAAGGCCGCCCGGAAGACCCGACCCCAACAACTCGTTGAGAAGCACACGGAACTCAAGGATCTGATCGAGAAGGCGGCAAGGCACGCCAGCGTCCTTTTCGCCGACATGGGAGGGTCCACCGCGTTCAAGAAGGACCGCGAGGCGCTCGACGCGCTGGAAAAGCCCTATCAGCATCACCTCACCATTTGCGCAATCGTCAAGCAGAAGCCATACGCTGGTAAGGTGATCAAGTCAATGGGCGACGGGGTAATGGTGATGTTCGACGGTGAAGCCTGCGAACAACGAGCTGTCGACGCTGGCCTCGCAATCTTGCGGGAGTTTCGTAAGAAAAACACTGCACGCAGAAACAAGGACAAGGACAAGAACGGCGATGCCGATATACTGACCCGGATTGGTATTCACTCAGGACCCGTTTGGACCTTTCGGTTTCCCGAGTCTCCTATGGAAGACCCCCAGGGTACGACCGTCGATGTCGCAGCCCGACTCTGCAGCCTTGCCGATGACGAACAACTGCTCTGCACCGAGCAGGAGACGTTCCAGGCTGCTGGCGGCGAGTTAGTCTTCAAGAACGCTGGCCGGGCGAGCAGGAGGTTCCTGAAAGGGCTAACCGATAGGCTGTGCATCCGGATGGCGCTCCCGGTGGGCGACGAGTGGCACCCCAGTCACGTACCTCTCTCGGGTCATCGGCGTCCGATTCGTCCGCAGCTCAAGAAGCAACTCGACAAGGCGTGCACTTTATTCCTCAAGGGGGACGCGGAATCTCTTGCCCGAGCCTACGAGGCATTCGCCCTGATCGTCGAAGATGACCCCCAGTCCTTCGAAGGCCGATTCGGGCTGAGCAGCGTGTTGCTGTCATCGGACGCCACGCGGTTACGGATCGCTGAAGAGTGCGAGGCACTTCGCGATCACTTGGCGGCAGCGACCCAAAGCCATCCCAAGTACTACCGAGTGTGGTTGCTCGTTGGCCTTGCGCGGTTGCGCCATTTCGAACTGCACGGCGGCGACCTCGGCGACTTGGACAAGGCTATCGAGCACACGGAGACCGCAGTCGCATTGGCCAGCCTAGACCTCGACGTCCCCGGCATCCTGGAAGGGAAGATGCAGCTCGCCCACCTGCTGCTGACTCGGGCGAAGGAAGCTGGCCCAGATGGCGGGACCAGCGACCTTGCCACGGCAGCCAAGTTGTGTTGGGAAGCCAAGCCGATCCACGATGGACACAGGGAGCGCGCTGACCTCGAATACACTTTGATCGACTGCCGCATCCGGGTAGCGCAGGCCGTTGAGGCGAGCCAACTCGAAGACGTCGAGGGGCGTTTGCTGGCGACTCTCGATAACGCCAAAGGGAATCCCGACGTTCACAGCGCTTTGGCGGAGTTGTACACGAAACGGAAGACTCTAGCGTCCGGAAACACGGCCTAACTCCGACTTCGGCGCCTGTGAGGCACGCCGTTAGTCTGACCGTCGGACAATGTAGGACGCGCCATCGGAGACGATGTCCTCGTTCCGGCTCTGGATGCCGAGCACATAGACCGCTGGCTGGTGACAGCCAAACCTAGGCCGCAACCGTTCGAAACTGCCGTGCAGCGATCTCATTATGTCGCGCGTCAGCTGGTTCGTGATGATGCCGACGCGGTAACCTCTGCTGTAGTCAACCGCAACCGAACTGACATGAACTTCGCTGTTCACCCAAGCCTGTAGCGCCCGGACTATCGAGCCGAACGGCAGGCCGTCCCGCCACATCTGTGAGTGCACATCAGCGCGCGTCGCGGGCGATGCCCAGACAGAATGAGCCAGGCCACTTCTCGGACCGTCTACCGTTTGTCGTGGCGAGCGGGATTGCTCTGGACTGTATGGGGTCCTGGGTCCTGACAAGGCGGGCTCCTTTGCGAACGAAACTACTGATTCTTGACAGCATTGTCGCCCAAGACACGTCGAATCCTGAAGTTTTCTCCGGCTGAACGGCGGTCGGATCCCGGCCCCCGTCGTTTCAATACTGATATCCGCGTTCCGCACAGCCCTTGAGTAACCTGCCTTGATGAACGCCCTCGCTGGATCATGTGCTTTTTCCATAGAAGAATGGACGCCACGGGCCCTTAAGAACTTTGTCATGCGACGCGAGATCGAGCGTAACCGTGTGGCGGCGACAGTAGTCCTGGGCGTTGGCTCACTGAACTTCGGGACCTGCCACTCCTCCGCTCACGCTCCACCGAAAGAGTTAAATAGTCCGTTGTCCCTATTGCGATCACTGTTGTGGATTCGCTGATCACACCGAACGAACATCGCTGGGATCTGCCAAGATGGGCTCAAGCCCGTACCGCGCATGCCACCATCTTGGCATAATCGAGTAGAGTCAAAGAGGACATCACTCCGACCTGCCAAGAAGGTACAGAGCCCCTATGGCGCATGTCACCATCTTGGCATTTCTCGGCGATGCAAATCGGTTGATCGGTTAAATACGCGACAGCACATAAACCACTATGAAACGAATCGATCCCTACAAGCGAGAGGAAACCTACAAGCGTTGGAAAACCGAAACAGGCGGCAAGATCACGAACGTGCCCGAAGCCGACGCCCGGCTGATTGAGCGGTACCTTCGCGATATGGATCTGGGGCTCAACGTCGCGCGGGCCAGTTCGCGCGGACCTCGTCGCGGATGTGGACCTTCGTGAAATCGTCGTAGAAATCGGCCACACGGATGTTGACGAGTTCGCTCGGGCTCCGCATGCCGGTATCCAGTAAAAACATCATCAACACGCGGTATTCATACTTGGCTTCGCTGCAGAGTCGCTTCACCTCGTCGAGGGTAAGATAGACCCAGCGGGGTTTTTCCTTCCGGGCATCCAGGTAGATCGCTACGTCGGGTACCGTTACGCCTTCCTTCCGCTGGCTCTCCATGTGCCAGTGCCAGAAGCTGCGGAAGTCCTTGACGAAATCGGCGACGGACTGATAGGGTTCACCGTTCTCCTTCAGGATGATGCCCTGCCGCAGCTCGCTGAACAGCGTCAGCCGGGATACGCGTCGGATGAGGTTTTCGTGAGCGACAACCTCTAACACGCGACTTCGAGTGCGTTTTTCACCCACAAGAAGGCTGGCAGATCAAGATAATCGTCCGCGCAAGAAGCGCTGGACCAACACAGGACAGGATTAAGAACGCTCCAGAAGCGAAACCCCGAAACTGGCTTTTTTGGCAGCCTCCTAGTTTCCAAGGTATGCAATGCAAGAGATCTCCACTAGGGCATCCATGGGCAGGCGCGATACTTCAACCGATTCCCGTGCGGGCCTAGCAGCCCGTTGAAGATCACAGGTTTACGCAGCGCGGTTTGCCGTTGCTGTGTTCGCCGCGCGAAGGCGTGCTGACCACAGCCATGTGAACTCGGTGGCGGTCCATTCCGCCAGAACGCGCCAGGTGTCTCGCACGGA
>JAJDDX010000096.1 GCA_029260055.1 Phycisphaerae bacterium | reverse complement strand
CGAATTCGGCATGCCCGGTCCGCCACCTGCCCAGTAACCAACGACATTTCCATTTACAATTTTTTCTTCCATTTTATCGAATGAAGCACGATCCAGGATGAGCTGGGCATTGTTTCCATAGTTAGTCATAAAATCAAGCACGGTGCCTTCATGCGGCACACCATCCACTTCAATCGTTGAATCCACGCCATCTGGAAAAACGACCGTTGTTCCAAAAGTTGTGCTCGTTTCATTGCAAGAATGAGAAATAACCATTTGATTAATATCACGTGTTCCTTCGACTGCTGTAGCAATATTCAAACGTGTATGCGACAGTACGCTCTGACTCAAACCGACCAACATAATGCCAGTGAGCGCGCAAGTAAATAGTTTAGTTTTATTCATTTTTAATCCTTCACAAAATAGTAAAAAAGTGACCAACGAGTAAATTCTTATATTGATTGTAAGTGAATTTACTTTTTATGATTTACGGCGAACTAATAACGTAACCACAAAATCAGGTGGACAATTTTATCCTTTACTTAAAAAAAAACAATGTGACATTTTGTCGCACCTATCAGACAACAATTTTAGAACTGATATAACAGCAAACGGCGAGGGAGGAAAATAAGAGGCTTTATCTAACAAAAGGGCCAACCCTGGCCTAAACAAAGGTTGACCCATTAACCAGCAGGAACGGATGGTTACGGTGTCGGCCAAATTTGCTGGCCACCGACTGTAATCGGCATATCACGATTCATCTGTGCGGCCGATGGAATAATGCGAACAGCAACGCCATCGCCGCAACTTTCCGGCATTGGATTGCCTAGTACATCACGCTCGACTTTATATGAGGCAGGAGAACTCCAATTCGGTCCATCATACGGGGTCCCTACATCCGGCGCAGTCCAGAAATCAACGTTGGGATCATCGGTATTTTTACCATCGATTTCAGCCATTGATGACATTACACAAATGTTAGCGATCGCTGGTACAAAAGTGACACTTCTCGCACAGGACGCTGGCTGAATAGCTACTGCGGTGATTTTGATCGGCATTTGTGCTACCCAATTATGCGCAGGCAATGAGCCATCAGCCGCCCAGAATCCAAGCGGATTTTGCAATGGGTCCAAAATAAATTCCTGAGTGCTGTATACATCATTGCTTTTAATCAAGCGAACAAACGGCGGATTAACAATATAAGTCAATGCGTTTTCACCGTCCGGTGTCTCAAAAGCTGCGAAATCATCCGTTGCTGAAGTTTGTACAGTCGCATCCGTGGTATCTGGCAGAAAAAACACATTGCCGATCACTGGATTATCACCACAGCCATGCGGGATATTAACCGCGGTTGTGGTGGTGCCATGGGCTGATGAGCTTTCCGTGGTAGATGGTACCGTTAAACGGGTATGAGCAAAAGCATTGTGACTCACTGCCATTAGCAGCACAGCAGAACTGACGCATGCCGATAATAATTTAACACCTGAAATATTCATGTTTCTCTCCCAATTTTTAGTCTATTGCACAACCGACTTGATCACAAATCACAAGCAGTTTGCACATGAATTAGTTATTTAATAAATGACGTTGACCGTACTCTTTTTCTTTTTAGAATACCCGACGAATATCAACTATAGTGCTGAACTATTCAATGTGACAAATTGTCGCACCTAGGCAACACACGGACTAATACTTTGTTTTATCGATCTTTTATATAATTAAATCCGTGATAGGTGCGACAATTTGCCGCATTTCTCAGCCCATTATTTATCTTTACAATGCACCGCCCAAAATTAGTTTCATAGCACAACGGGCAGGCTTTTATTGGCAAATACCCTTAGTCCTCTGCCAACCAGCCGGATAATGATTCTTACAGGGCGACCTGCTTTACCATAAAGCCATTTCGCCACCGACAAAATTATCATTTGATTTGGGCTATTCAAGCATTTTTGTTTGCCAGTTATGGGACCATCGTTACTTTGCCTGGGAGCCATTTTTCCGATCATCCTTCGACTTGCCGAAACATTCGGTGGTACAACAGGAAAAGTAGTCGGAAAAATGGCGTCAATTAATACTTGGAGTGCAGCCGCATGCGCATTTACCGCCGGATTTTTTCTGTTGGATCAATTTGGCTTATGGAATAGCATCTATTTGATAGCGTTGCTCTATGGCGTCGTTTCTATCTACTTATTGATTCGGTTATTGGGTATTTTTGGCAAGCAATCTTTCGGGTTTTCAACAATTGCACTGTGTTTATTGATTGTCGTAACTTTAGTTATTGTGAATTCGAAAAAATTACCCAAAGTTCATCTTGATTTCGTTCAAGACAAACAAACCGTATTGGATACATTCGAGGGAAGCGCTGCGACCGTTGCGGTAATCGAACGCCAGGGCCGAATATCCGACCGTTACATGGTCATGAATAATACCTATATCCTCGGTGGCAGTTATGATCGTGATTATGTCGCCTTCCAAGGCAGTTTGCCGCTGACACTTCATGAAAACCCCAAAAATGTATTTTTTCTAGGAATGGGGACCGGTATCAGTGTCGCCGGGGCCTTGCCTTTCCCACTAGAAACCATAACCGTAACGGAACTCGTACCAGAAGTCATTACGGCATCAGAAACACACTTTGCGCCCTATTTGGATGGATTATTTTCCGATCCTCGCGTACAAATTCTGGCGGAAGATGGCCGTAATTATCTTTATGGAACGGACAAAAAATTTGATGTCATTATCGGCGACTTATTTTTACCGTGGAAGGCTGGAACCAGTAATTTGTATTCCCTGGCGCATTTTCAAACGATTCGCAACAGTCTGACAGAGAATGGCCTTGTTTATGCAGTGGTTACCCCCTGGCCAGATCACATTCAATGAATTTGCCATTATCAGTCGAACAATGCTCAACGCTTTTCCTCAAGTAACGCTCTGGCGTGGTGATTTTAGTCCCAACCGATCAATTATCGGATTAATGGGGCATCATCGTCAATCGTCCATCAGCCAAACGGCCGCTGTATCAAACATTCCAAGGCCCGAATACAATGGCGCAACCATCCCTTTATTAGCCCATTATGTCGGTAACCTGGATGTGGCGTCATTTTCTGATTATCCTGTCAATACGGATGACCGGCCGATTATTCAATATCGTGCACCTATTGTTAATCAGAATGCCAGTGCACGGCTAACAAGCTATTTTACTGGTGCAAACCTAATACGTTATATGGTTCAAAACAGTCAAACGTTTCCTTATGAAGAAGACACTTATCTTGCTGAGTTGCCATCAAATATAAGCTTGATGCCGCAAGCCGGCTTACACCTTCATCGCAAGGGCGTGCTTGAATGGCGGCAACAGCATCATTTGGCAAATGATGCTTATCATAGATTTAAAATAGCTTATAAGAATTCGATAGAAGAT
>JAJDDX010000095.1 GCA_029260055.1 Phycisphaerae bacterium | reverse complement strand
TCGGCGAGAATCGCCAGGCGGCCCATATCCAAAAAGGGCGCGTCCACAGCACGACGCGGGGGCAGTGCTCGGCCCACCAGAACATGAACTCTCGCCAGAAGTCGATGGACCGGCGGCACAGACGCCCCCATGCGCTCGGGGCGGCCTCGTCGGTCGAGCTAGGATCTTGCGTTGCCGAGTCAACTGTCACGCCCGACGCCTCGCCAATGGACTACGATGCATTGCCACCAAAACGGATGACACGGATCGGCCCGCGCCATCGGTCACTCACGCCGCCCGAGCGGATGGGACTCCGCGACGCCCGCGGGCACAACAAGTTCAACGTCGCGAGCCTCCAAACCGGTGTTGACCTTTACGTCGTCAAACTCGATGACCGTTCGATCGCCGTCGGCATCGAACATCTCGGCTCGCAGCGCGCATGCACTCTGTCGATCGACGATGACGTGCACTCGTTCGATATACCGGCCAAGCGCCCGATCCGTAGGCACAAGGCGGAGGCCCACGTGTCGCCGCTCGTCGAACGGACGCTCCTCGACCGCATCATCGGGCAGGCGGTCGATCGTGAACGACTGCCCGAGTTGGCTGAGCCGTGGAATCGGCAGGCAGTTCAGCCAGCTTCGATCGCCCGCGCCGTTCGACAAGTCATAGACCTCGACCGCCTTACGCTCCGGATAGAATATGCGGATTCGTTCTTTGTCCAGTGAGACGATGCTCCGGTGAGGGCTGCGTGTGTCCCACAGGGCCATGGGCCCCTTTACGCGGACGACGCCTCGGGACACCAGTGGCTTTTTCAAAAGGGCCGTGAACTTGCGCTCTACGAAGGACGCCGTGACATCCCGTATAGCGCCCACCTTTCCGTCGAGTTCTTCGAATACGCCCATCAGTTCCGCGTCGACCCGGCCTTCGGGCTTCTCGCCTGGCGCCGATGCCGCGGCAGCCGAGGGCTCCGCAGGCGGGCCGGACACCAGGGCCAAAACCAGGAGGGCGAGGCAATTCATCGCGCCGCCTCCGGAGCCGCCGGGAGGCTCAGGGTCAACGTGCCCGACGCGACGCGGTGGCTGTCCGTCCGGGCGGCCACTTCAAACTGATGTAGGGATTCGAAGACACGAGCCAACCGGCTTGTGAGATGGATCTCAGCCGGGGGGGGCACGCTTTCGCGAAAACGGATTTCGACGTGGGCGAGCTTGCCGGTGCCGGCATGACCGGTTGCCGAAAGGTCGGGGCCGGCACCCTGTGCCGCCGGGAGGGCGACCAGACCCGAGAGCTGGGCCAATGCCTCGGTGATCAGGACGCCCGGCACAATCGGACGATCCGGGAAATGGCCCTCGAAAAAGGGTTCGTCGCCGGTGATCGTCCATATCGCGCTGGCCTGCTCGCCGCAGTGGATGTCGAGCACCCGCGAAAGAAAGCGGAACGGCGGACGGTGGGGCAGCGCATCGAGAATGTCGAGTTTGGGGGTAGTCATCTCGAATCCGGCTACTGACGTGCCGTGAGGTTGTCGTTCACGAACCTCGCGAGCGTTACGACGTCTTTGAATACGTCCGGGCCGAAGGACTCGGTCGGCAGTTTGAAGCCGAACTCCCTCTCGAGGCTCTGCATGAGGAGCAAGGCGTCGAGCGAATCGAGGTCGAACTCACCGCCCAGAAGAGCGGTATTCGCTTCGATGACCACATCCGGCCCGAGCATCAGATCGCGCCGGATGATGTCTACGATGCGTTCAAGATGGGGCGGCTCGGATGCTGACATCGACACGGCGTACTATGCCTCCTTCGTTCGCTGAGGTTGTCCAAAACGGCGTCTATTGTCAAGCCGGGCGCCGACACGAGCCCGCGCGGTTGCGTTTGGCGGGGCCCTTGGTAGTTTGTCCTGACTTGGCGCTCTCTCGTTGGCGGGCGGTAAGACCATTCATCTTCGCGCGCAAGCTCGGAAACGGCGACGCCCATGAGGCAGTTGATTGCCCTGGCCGCAAAGGACCTTCGGCTACTGACTCGCGATCGAGGCGGGTTCGTGGTGACGTTCGTTTTTCCGCTGGTCTACGCCGTGTTCTTCGGCGTCATCTTCGCCAATGTCAGCGGCGGCACGACGACACTGAATGTCGTTGTTGTCGATGAGGATGGAGGTCGGGAATCCACCGCGCTGGTCGAACGCCTGATTGCGGCGCCCGAATTCTCGGTGACCGTAAGCGACCGGCGTACGGCGTTCGAGGGGCTTCGCCAAAGCCGTCACCTTGCGTGTATCATCCTTCCGGAAGGCTTCAAGGCGACCGCAGCCGGCTTCGAGCCGGCTCCGCCTCTGACGCTCGCAATCGATCCCATCCGCCGGCTCGAAGCCGGGGCGCTCGAAGGCTTGCTCCTCAAATACGCAATCCGTCGGGGCAACCCGGCGGTCTCGCCCGGCGAAGACCGGTTCGAAGCGGACCGGGGCCTGCCGGCTGTCCGAGTCGAGACGATCGACTGGGCGACGCGGTCAGGTACCGATGCCGCTCCGAGCACGCCTTACGCCGTGGCATTCCCTCAGGGTATTGTCTGGGGCGTGCTGGGCTGCACGGCTACCTTCGGCGTGTCTCTCGTCATGGAACGCAGACGCGGCACACTGTTTCGCCTGCGCGCCGCGCCGATCGACCGGGCTTCTATCCTCGGCGGCAAGGCAATCGCCTGCTTCTCCATGACCGTAATGCTGGGGGTGGCGCTGTTCGCTGTGGCCTTCCTGCTGTTCGGTGTGGAGCCCTATTCCTTCGGAGCGCTTGGGGCGGCGCTACTGTCTATTGCGGTCGGCTTCGTGGGTGTCATGATGCTACTATCCGTGTTCGGTCGAACCGAACAGGCGGCGAGTGGGATCAGTTGGACCATCCTTCTTGCCATGGCGATGAGCGGCGGCGCGATGGTGCCGTACTTCTTCATGCCCGCCTGGCTACAACGGATTGCGGATTTCAGCCCGGTGCGCTGGGCAATCCTCGCGATGGATGGGGCGATCTGGCGACGCTTCACACCGGCTGAGATGCTGGTGCCGTGCGGCTCGTTGGTCGCTGTCGGGATCGTCTGTTTCGTCGTCGGCGCTGTGTCGTTCAGGTGGACGGATTAGGGTCAAAGTGCGAGGACGATGGAGCAACCACCAGTGATGGGGCGAGGCGATATGGCGGGACCGGGTGCGACGACGTCATGGGATGGCAACGACAGCGACGGGCATGCCGTGTTCTCGCCGGTGGTCGTCGCTCCGACGTACAACAACGTCGGGACACTGCCTGATGTACTGCGCCGGCTCGAAGCGCTCGACCTACCCATCATTGTCGTGAACGACGGCTCGACCGACGGAACCGCGGACGCCCTGTCTGCCTGGGCGGCCGAACAGCACACGGTCCCCGTCGCGGTGGTCTCTTCCTCTCCCGACGGTCGGAACAAGGGCAAAGCCGTGGCCCTGCAAGTGGGCTTTCGCGAGGCCGTCCTGCGGGGCCGCTCGCACGTTGTCACCATGGACACGGACGGGCAACTGGCACCGGAACAGATTCCCGGACTGCTCGACGTAGCGAGGAGCGCGCCCGAGGCATTCGTTGTCGGCACACGTAGAAACAACACCGACCCGGCGCCGCGCTCGAATCGCTTCGCGTGGTGGCTGTGTACATTGGGAATCTGGCTCGAGACGGGGCTGCGCATCCCCGATAGCCAGTGCGGACTCCGCGTCTATCCGCTTCGCATGGTCGAGCACATCAAGTGCGAGTCGCGGCGGTTCGGGTTCGAATCGGAAATCATCGTCCGAGCGGCCTGGGCCGGGTGTGACATCGTCGAGATCCCGGTTGAATGCTACTACTTGCCGGAGGAGTCGCGCGTCAGCCATTTCCGACCCTTGATCGACGGTCCGGCCAGTTTTCTGCTGCACGCGGGGCTGACGATCCGGCACCTTCTGCCGTGGCCGCATGTGAAACTCCCGCCGCGCGGCGGGGACGGTCCCGCCGTCCGAATCGGGGCGCGTCGCGCGCGTCGAAGCTTCAGCGAATGGGTGAGCCCGACCTCATTGTGGCGCGAAGTCAGCCAGGATCACGTGCAGCAACTGATCGTGGCGGCATCGTTCGGGATCGGGACCTACATGGCCAGCGTGCCCCTCGGCGGCTTCCAGGTATTGCTCGGAATCTATGCGTCGCGCAGGTTGAAAGTGCACCTGCTTCCGGTGTTGGTCGGACTCCTATTGGTTGTGCCGCCCGTGGGGCCGTGGCTGGCGAAGGCCGCGATTGCCTTAGGGCACGTCGTCTGCTACTGGTCATGGCCCGACTTTAGGGTGCTCGATCCGGCGGTCGCCGGCCATTGGGCGACCCTCGCCCGCGTGCCGGGGTCGTGGTTCGTCGGAGCCACGATCGTCGGCTTCATCACCAACTGGATCACGATCGGATTGATGGTGCCGCTATTCCGTTTGATTCCGGTCCGCGGCGGGTCGGGGCTTGCGCTGCAAGAGCCGGGCGATTAGCGTGGTCGACGAATGCATGTGACTTTCGCCAGCTTGCTGCTCACTGCGGGCTCTGTCGCCGGTTGTTACTTTGCCGGTGCGAGTCTGTGGGTGGCGCTGCCGCTCGGGTTACTGCTTCACGTGCCGCTTGCCGCCGGTGTCTTCCATACCGCACCTTCGTGGGTTTGCCCCACGATTGCCCGCGGACTCTCGGACGGGCAGAAGCGCGTCGCGCTGACGTTCGATGACGGCCCCACGCAGGAAGCCACGCCGGCGGTGCTGGACATTCTGGCACAACGGCAGGTCAGGGCGACCTTCTTTATCATGGGTAAGGCCGTGCGTCGGCACCCGCGGATCGCTCGGGCGATCGCCGAAGCGGGACACGAACTGGGCAATCACAGTTATCTGCACCCGAGGCATGTGTACCTGTGGAGCCGATCGACGCTCACGCGCGATCTCTCGGCCGCACAGCGCGTCATCGAGAAGGCGACCGGCGTGTCTCCGCGGCTGTACCGTCCACCGCTCGGCTTCCGGAGTTTCGTGATGGCCGGTGTCATGAAGGGCACCGGCATGCGGCTGGTGAACTTCAGCGCGCGAGCGTACGACACGCGTCCCGTCGACGCCCTCACCATCGTCCGACGAATCAAGAAGCGGGTCGGCCCCGGCGCCATCATTCTGCTGCACGACGGGGCGGATCGCGATCCGGCACCCGATCGCCGGGCCATGCTGGAATCGCTCCCCGTGATCATCGACGCGCTTCGCCGTGACGGGTACGAGTTCGTAGCGGTTTCCGAGTTGATCAAAAGGGGGTAGGGGGCTTGTCCCGGGCTCGGGCTTACGGCTTCCCTTCGGCGGTTCGCGTCCGGTCAACGGGGCGCGGCAAGACAGCTTCCGGCGCACCCTCACCGCTCGGCAGGTAGACTCGGAAAGTGGTTCCGGCGTCTGCTTCACTCTCCAGTTGGATGAAGCCGCCCGCATTCCGCACGGCGGCGTACACGACGGCCAGCCCCATACCACGTGCGCCCTCAGGTCCGCGGGCTTTGGTCGAGAACAGCGGTTCGAAGAGACGTTCCTTGACCTCCGCCGTCATGCCGCAGCCTGTGTCGAGCACGGTGAGTACGGCGTATCGCGCAGCCGCCCCCGGCCGCAGCGGGTTCGCCGTGACGGTCGAGTCCGTCGTGATGCGCAACGTGCCGCCGTCGGGCATGGCGTCGCGGGCGTTGCGGATGAGGTTGAGGATCACCTGCGTGAGGTGGTCGCGGTCGACCCGAACCAGGACAGTGCGGTGGCAGTCCGCATGGACCTGCAGCGGGGCGAGGAACGGCTCGTCGAGAGAGCCGAGAATAAGCTCCACCATCTCGTTCAGGTCGAAAACCTCCGGAGTTCCCTCGTCGTTCGTCGCGAAGGCGAGCAGGCGGCGCGACAGGCTTGCGGCTTGGCCACACGCGCGAAGTGCGGTCTCGATTCGCTCGGCGCTTTTGCTGCCGTCAGTGTCTTTCTCGATGAGTGACAGTGTCGTGACGGCGCTATGCAGCAGGTTCTTGAAGTCGTGAGCTATGCCGCGGGCGAACGTGACGGTGGCTTCCATCGTTTCCGATCGCCTCAGAAGCTGTTGGAGATCATGCCGCTCCGTTACATCGCGAAAAAGGATGGCCGCGTATCTCGTGCCCGCATACTCCACCGGGTAGGCAATGACGTCTGCGAAGGCCCGTGCTCCCGGGTTGCCGGCCATTTCCACGTCGACGGCGCGTACCCGTTCGCCCGCGCCGGTGACGCGGCTAACCGCCAGCTTCCAATCCCACCTGTCGGACAGCCATTCTGGCCAAATGTCTCCCAGCCGGCGGCCGATCGCCTCAGCCGGATCGACCCCGAGGATCTCCGTGTCGCCGTCTTGACATTCAACGACCGCGCCGTCGCTGTCGCAGATGATGACCGCATCACGCAGGTTCTCGAACAACGCGCGGTATTTGGTCTCGGATTCGGCTAGGGAGAACGCCATCGTGTTCAGCGCGCTTCCCAGGGAATCCAGTTCGTCACCGGAGCCGAGTTCGACACGATGGGCGAGGTTACCCTTGGCGAACTCGTGGGTCGCCGCTTCGAGGTGCGTCACCGGCCCGATGAGCCATCGCCGTACGAGCGAGGCGCCTGCGACGACCAAACCGGCACAGCCGATCGCGATCAGGCCCGCCACGCCGAGTAGCTGCGTGTTGGTGGTCAAGACGCGATCGACGCTGCGTCGCCTTGCATCGTCCAGTGATCGACGGATGCCGTGGAGGCGGTCGTCCAACGCCACGAGCAGATCGTTCTCGAGTTTGGAGTCCAGAAGGTCGTGCGCCTCTTTTCGCCGCTCGACCTGCGCGAGCGTGATGCAGGTATCGCTCTGTGACTTGATGCTGCGTCCCAGCGCCTGGAGGCTCCGCCAACTGGATTCGTCATCCCGTTCGATGGCGAAGCTCGCTACTTCCTCGAGCCGGGTGAAGAAGGCGTCTCGCCGAGCGAGGAAGGCCGCATTGACTTCGCGACGCCCGTCTATGACTTCATGAAGTCCGTTGAGCTGACTTCCGGCTGCGACGCGAAGCTGATCCACCAGGTTGGATTGATCGATGATCTGCTCGAACTTGGTGATCGCGGCGTGGACGTAGAGCTGGACGCCGTAAATCGTGACCGACGCCGTGATGACGGCGAAGGCGGCGAACGCCGAGTGCAAGTAGATCAGTTTGCGCCTGAGGCTCATGCGGGGTGCAGGCTGAACTCGTTAGCGGCCGACCTGTGCCTGGTAATCCCAGTTCCAGCCTTCCGAAGCGGGATCGTCGCTCGCCAGAACATGCCCGCCGACAAATGCCACGTTGGTCTTTCCACCGTGCCGATCCGACGGCATCCAGTATCGACCATCCGAGTAGGGATCGTCAACGCCCGGGCGCGGGGGAGCGATATAGAAGGGGTCGAGCCCCCGACGCGCCGCAAGCTCACCATCGACATCGATCATGAGCGGCACGTAGGGGTGATTGATGATATTGGACCGGACCTGCGTCAGACGCTCCGGGGCTAGCTTGTTCGTGCCTTGGATGCCGATCACGGCGCGATAAAGCCGCATGTTGACGGCGAGCGTCACGTCCTGCGGCGGCGTGATGGCGTTGCGCCCGCAGGGGAAGCCCCTTCGCTTGGTCAGTTCGCCGGCGCCGGCGGGGCAGACCATAAGGGCGTTCGACGACGAGAGCATTCCGGCCGTCGCGCCGCCTAGGTCCCAGAACTCATCGATCTTGTACTGGCTGTCCTGGAAGTCGTTGATGTAGAACCGCGAGCCTCCCAACTGATCGCTGTCGCCTCGCCCGCCCTCGGCGTTCCCTTCGACAAACATCTGGAACGTCATTGCCACACTGCGTAAATTCGAAGCACACTTTAGCTTCTTCATGCTACCGCGAACGGAATTCAGGGCGGGGAGCAGGATCGACAGAAGGATCGCGATGATCCCGATCACGACAAGGAGTTCGATGAGGGAGAATCCGCGCGCTTGGCGGTTGGCCCTAAGAATAGAGGCTCTTCCGTAACGCATTCCAACGTTCCACTTGTGCCGTTCAGATTACTGCGACATCGCGGCCCGAAGCGATTCCGCGGGGGTTCGGTTCGCTGGAACCAAGCACGGAGAGCATCAGGGTATCAAACCAGACGGATCGGGTCCAGTAAAACTCTGGAGGAATCGCTTGAAATCGCGTCGATCCACGTCATGGTCGACATCGTAGTCTGACAGGGTGCATTCAGGCGGAGAAAACGGTGTCGAGCCGCCTGAGAGGCAATTCTGGAGACTCTGGAAATCGGCCAAGTCCACGTCCTCGTCGTCGTCGTTATCACAGACGGGTCGAGCCAGCAACGCGTCGAATTCGTCAATCCCGCCATCTTGGTTGACGTCGCAGAGTCGCCACAGCGCCGGAAAGCCACTGATCGTGACGACGCCATCGACCACGCCGTCCAGGGCGTCCTCGGCGACTATGGTCTGGGCGATGAAGTCCGCATCGTCCGCGTTGGCGCCATTCTCACCGTTGATGTCTCCCCGATCGACGTTCGGATAGATGTCGTTCCAGATGAAGTACGCGCCAGAGAGGTCCGGTTCGGTGTAGCTCGAGCCGAAAAGGGCGGTGTATCGCCACTCGGTCGGGTCGAGGTGATCGTCCGCGTCGCGGTCCTTCCAGTCGATGATAAGGGCTTCCTCGGGCTGGCCGGTCGGGAAGATGTACAACAGCGTGGCGCTGTCCACGAGATCGCGGAGGCCCTCTTCGATGGATGCGTGATCAGAAGCATCCCCGTTGTTCGTTTGAACGGGTTCGCCGAGCGCGATGGCGGCCGCGGCGTTGGTGAGCGGGAATACGAGGGACACCAGGGTCGTGTCGCTAATGGGGTCATGTTCAAACCGAACCGTCGTTTCCGGCGTGTACTCACCGGGTACGAGGCCGCCGACGGCCAAGCTGAACGGCTCGAATCCATGCGCGCGGTCAAACCAATCGCCGATGACGGTCCACGTCTCGCCGACGCTAAATGTGAGATCGCCGTTGCCGACCCACTCCGTGACTTGGGCCGAGCTGAACTGGCCGCCGAGAAAGGCCAGATGGAACTCCTCGCCGTGGCGTTCGATGAACGGCTCCGTCGTGAAATCCCCATCGAAGGCGTCGGCATTGGTGGCCACGCGGTGATCGAATTCGTCGTCGTGCGGGACGCCGCCGAAGCGGGCGACATTGGCGAGGTAGCGGTATTGCGGAGCGTCCACTTCGCCACCGGTGTCGTTGTGGCCATCGACGTCGATTTCGACAAAGCCGTAGAGAGGGCTGTCGCCGTAAGCGAAAGGAGCGAAGTTCAGAGGATCGACGCTCCCGGGCGGGTTCACCACGCCGTCAAACCGGATGTCGAATCGAACAAAAGCGGCGTCTTCCACGAACGCCCCCTCGAAGAGATTGGTGCTCGGCAGGGCTGGAGCCCAGGCGCCTATCGCGATTTCGAGAAGGTCGATCGGGGGATGGAGCTGCGTATCGAATGGCGTATCGCCGTCGGGGTCCGTGGGGAGCACGCGAATATCGCACAGGTCGTCGCTCTCGGTGTGGAGCGGGCCGTCGACGAGGGCGGCCGGGGCGGGCAGCGATCCCGACAAGCATGCTGAAGCCGCCGCGAACAGGAAGGCGCGCAGCGCCGACGGGCGTCGTGGGACGACGTCTCGTTGACGGCCGCTTCTTGGCTTGGTGTGCGAATGCATCGCGATCGCTTTCGTACCGCCTCTATCATACGGTTGTGAGGCCGCGGACGTAGGGCCGCCGCTGCCAATGCCGCCTGCGGCGAACGTCGGTGGCAGTTCGTCGGCATCCACCGAGTCAGTCCGCGCTTCGTTCCCAGGGAAGTTCCGTCACCGGCTCTTCACCGGGGTCGTCGCGTGACAGGATGTATCCCACACCCCGCACCGTATGTATGATCCGAGGGTACATCCCGCCCTCGAGTTTGTTCCGCAGGTAGTTCGCATACACGTGCAGCACGTTGCTGTCCTGGTCGGCCGAGTCTCCCCAGACCTCCTTCAGGATGCGGTCCTTCGGTAGCACCTGTTCGGGATGGCTCATCAGATAGGCAAGCAGGTCGACCTCCCTCGCCGAGAGATTCTTGTCGATCTCCTTGCGGCGGACCTGTCTTGCCAGCAGGTCCAATTCCACGTCATCGTAACGCAGAAGGTGCTGGTGGGACGTGCGGGCGCGGCGAAGCACGGCACGGAGTCGTGCGGACAACTCCTCGACGGCGAACGGCTTACAGAGGTAGTCGTCCGCTCCGCGTCCCAGGCCCGCGATCCGGTCGTCCACGCTATCATTGGCCGTGACCATAATGATCGGCACGTCGCTGCCGGCCTGTCGACATGCGTCCGCGACCGTGGCGCCGTCTCCGTCGGGAAGGTTCAGGTCCAGGATGATGGCATCGAACCGTTGCCGGCTCAGCAAGCGACAAGCGTCCCCCACGGTGGGCGCGTGCAGGATGCTAACCTGCTCCTCGGAGAAACCGCCGCGCACAGCCTTCACCACGGTCGGATCATCCTCGACCAGCAGGACTTTCAGCATGTCAGTCTTGGGCGTTCCCGTCATGACCACACATTCTCGAGCATAGGGTCGCCTACGTTCGGCGCAGACCGGCCGCGTTCATGCGTCCGCGGACACATGGTTTTGGATCTGTCGCTCCATCGGCCACCCTGACCGGGCCAAGTGCCTGCTAAGTATAGGCCGGTTCGGTCCGCGTGAGCAGTCCAAACCACCCGACATCACGGTCAAGCCTCAACGTCTCGTACACACGCCTTTGGCCGATGCGCCCGATAAAGGCCTCCCGTCCCGCCCTATTGACACGGCGACGGGCATCCCGTCTCGGTGTACGGTGCTCCCTGGAAAGCGCGGACCGTTCCGTTGATGTCCGCAAAGTTGATGTTGTTATTCAGGATGCACGGTAGCAGATCCACAGCCTGCAGACTTATCACACTGAAGTCGCCCTGGAAGCCCTTCACGACGAGCGAGATGTCGGCGAAGTTGATCACCCCGTTGTCATCTACGTCGCCCCACAGGAACGTCGTCACGCTCGGCCCGCCAATCAGCGTACCGTCCGGATTCTCGATCTTGATGTCGTATTGCGTCGCCGGGACGATCTCCTGGTCGGTCACGAAGACCGTGCCCCATGCCGCCGGAGTCTGCTGCACCGGCACAGGCCCTAAGCTGCCGTCGGCATTCACATATTGCGGCAGACACGGAGAACCGCTGGGCGACTCGATAAGGAACGCGACCGTATTGGGCCCCGGCTCCGGTGTGATCGCGAGGTAGCGAGGACCCACAGCCTCGACGACGACCGGACCGCAGTCCACGAGTGTGAGCGCGGCGTTGGTGCTCGTGACGGCCGGCGGGCAGACGGTGCTGACCACACAATTGTAGTCGGCT
>JAJDDX010000094.1 GCA_029260055.1 Phycisphaerae bacterium | reverse complement strand
GCATGTGCGGCAACATCCTCCGCGGCCGTACCAACCCGAGCCTGCCCTTCTTCAGCGAAGGAGGCAGCTTCCACACCGACTGCACGACTCGGCTTCTGGCCACAACCACGGAGAAGGAGCGACAGGCCCGCACGCGCAACCGATGTAACGCGGAGGGCTACGAATCGGTCGTTCTCGTGCCACTCCGCTCGGGTAACGAGATCATCGGACTTCTGCAACTGAACGATCACCGAATCGGCATGGCGTCGCCGGGATTGGTCACGTTTCTGGAGGGAATCGGCGCGAGCATCGGTATCGCGCTGGGCCGCAGACAGCTCGAAGAAAGCCTGCGGGAATCGGAGAAGAAGTACGCGGACCTCTACAACAACGCGCCGGATATGTACGTGGCCGTCGACGCCGAAACGGCCAACGTGCTGAGATGCAATCAGACCCTGGCGGACAAGTTGGGCTACGCCAAACCGGATATCATCGGGCATCCGATCTGCAAACTGTATCATCCCGACAGTATCGACAAAGCGCACGAGGCCTTCGAGACCTTCGTGCGCACAGGGACGGTTCGCGACGCCGAACTTCAGCTCATGAGGTCCGACGGGAAGAAGATCGACGTGGCCCTGAACGTATCCGCCGTCCGGGATGAGACCGGCACGATCCGGGAGAGCCGGTCCTGTTGGATCGACATTTCCGAGCGCAAGCAACGCGAGGAAGTGCTCCGTGCATCTCTGGCACTTCATCATGAGATTGGCGCATCGTCCGAAGAGAAGATCATGAGTGTCGCGCTGGAGGAGTGCATCCGCCTGACCGCGAGCGACATCGGCTTCTTCCATCTGATCGATGACGACCAGAAGACCGTCCGGAGCCATATCTGGTCAAAGAGCACGCTGAACCGGTGCGCGGTCGGCGGCGGCGACGCGCACTGTTTCGACGAGAGCGCGAGCCTATGGGCGGCGTGTCTTCGCCGGAGGGAGCCGGTCGTCGTCAACGATTACCGGAGCATGAGCGAGGCCAGGGGCCTCCCGAAGGGACACGTCCCGTTTGATCGCGGCGTGGCCGTGCCTGTCTTCGAACACGGGCGAATCGCGGCGGTGCTGGGCGTGGGCAACAAGGCGGACGTCTATCGAGACTTCGACGTCGACCAGGTATCGCTCTTCGCCGGGAACGCGTGGAGCATTATCCAGCGCAAGCGAGCCGAGGACGCACTACGCCAATCCGAGCAAGAACTGGCAATCAGAAACGAGATAGCCAATGTCTTCCTCACGGTCACCGACGACGGAATGTACGATGCGACATTGGCGGTCGTTCTTCGCGCCGTTGAAAGTGAGATTGGCGTCTTCGGTCACATCGACGAAAACGGCGCGTTCGACGCCTCGTCGATGACGCCCGGCGTGCTGGGCTCGTGTCAGGTGCCGGGCAAGGCCCAGACCTTCCCACGTGAGACGTGGGGCGACAGCTCCTGGCCGCGGGCGCTTCGCGAGAAGAAGCCCAACTGGTCGAATGTACCCTCTGTGAAGGTGCCCGAAGGACATCTAGCCATACAGAGGCATGTGTCGGTTCCGATCGTCCACCAGGGAGAGGCGATCGGGCTGTTCCAGGCCGCGAACAAGCCGACGGACTACAGCGATAACGACATCCGCTTGTTGGAGACGATCGGCGACGCCATCGCGCCCGTACTGAGCGCGAGGTTGCAGCGGCAACGCGAAGAGAAGGCACGCCGGCAAGCCGAGGAAGGCTCGCGGCAACTCGGCGCGATCGTGGAAGACTCGGACGACGCGATCATCGGCAAGTCGCTGGACGGGACAATCCGCACCTGGAACCGCGGAGCAGCGGCAGTTTACGGCTATTCACCCGAAGAAGCGATCGGCAAGTCGATCTCCATGCTCGTGCCGCCCGATCTTCCCGACGAGATTCCGGGAATCCTCCGGAAGATCGGTCGAGGCGAGATCGTGGATCATTTCGAAACGCAGCGACGCCGAAAGGACGGACGGCGAATCGCCGTGTCAGTGACCGTATCCCCCGTGATGGACGCAGAGGGAAGAATCGTCGCCGCCTCGGCCATCTCTCGCGACATCAGTGCCAGGAAGGAGGCCGAGGCCGAACGTGAACGCCTGATAGCGGAGCTCGAGTCGAAGAACCGAGAACTCAACGATTTCACCTATGTGGCGAGCCACGACCTGCAGGAGCCTCTGCGGAAGGTCACGGCTTTCAGCGAGTTGTTGGAATCCGACGTTGGCGGCAACCTTCCGGCGCGGGCGGCGAAGGATGTGGAGTACATCACGGACGCCGCTCGAAGGATGCAGAGGCTCGTGCAGGATCTGCTACAGCTGTCGCGGACCGGACGGTCACCGGTCTCACGCGAACGCGTGGCCATCTCGGAATGTGTCGATGAGGCACTCGCGAACCTCGCCGCGCGGATCGAAGAGACCGGAGCACAGATCGTCCGGGATCCTCTCCCTGAGGTCACCGGCGACCACACGCTCATCACGCAGCTCTATCAGAATCTCCTCGGCAATGCGCTGAAGTTCATCGCGCCCGATCGGCATCCGGAGATTCAGGTCACCGCGCAACGGAAGGACCGGAACTGGGTCCTTGGCGTACGGGACAACGGCATCGGTATTCAACCCGAACACGTCGATCAGATCTTCACGCCTTTCAAGCGCCTGCACGGACGTGGCGCCTACGACGGAAGCGGCATCGGCCTCTCGATCTGCCGCAAGGTGGTGGAACGGCATCGAGGGAGCATCTGGACGGAGCCGGGACCGGGAGAAGGAACTCACTTCAAATTCACGATCGAGGACCCTTCGGAGAGCGAGGAATGCACACACGAAGCGAGACACTCGGAGTCGTCCTGCTAGCGGAGGACGACCCCGGAGATCAGGAACTGACGCGGCGGGCATTGCAGGAAGATATTCTGGAGTGCGATCTCCGAATCGTGTCCGACGGACAGGAGACAATGGACTATCTTCTTCGGCAAGGAGACTATGTTGACCCTGCGTCCGCACCTCGCCCCGATCTGATCCTGTTGGACCTCAACATGCCGAGGATCGATGGGAGACAGGTCTTGAAACAGGTGCGGAGCCACCCCGACCTCAGGCGCATCCCGGTCGTCGTGCTCACCACGTCATCCGAGGACGAAGACGTTCTGTCCAGCTACGATCTGGGGTGCAATTCGTTTATCACAAAGCCGGTCGAGCTGGAACCGTTCGTCGAGACGCTCCGGAAACTCGGCGGATACTGGCTCGAATTGGTGACACTCCCCGTATCCTGAGGGCGAGACATGACTACCAACCGCCTCACCGTATTGTCCGTCGACGATGACGAGGCAGATGCTGAACTCCTGCAACGGAATCTCGAAGCCATCGACGGCATCGACTTCGAATTCGTGCACTCGGCCGATCCGGCACAGGCTCAACGCGAGTTGGCGAATCGCAGTATTGATGTCACGTTCCTCGATTACCACTTGGGCACACGCACCGGGCTCGACGTGCTGCAAGCTATGCGGAAGGCGGGTGACCTGAGGCCGCTTGTGGTCCTGACGGGATCCGCCGACGCCTACGTCGCCGCGGAGCTTGCCCGGGAAGGAGCGGACGATCATATATCGAAGAACGATCTGAACCCCGACGTACTCCGGCAGGCGATCGAAGAGGCGCGAATTCGGTACAATCGGCGTAAGACGATGGCGGACCTCGGGCGGCAGCGAGAGACGCTCAGCAAGCTCATCCTCGAGGCGAATATCGAGCTCAGGCAAAAAGCGCAGCTTGACCCTCTTACCAAGCTGCTGAACCGCGCGGCGTGGGCCGACGCTGCGAAGCTCGAGCACAAGCGCTCGATACGCTACGGCCGCCTCTACACGATCCTGATGATCGATGTCGATCACTTCAAGGACTTCAACGATACGCTCGGGCACCAGGCAGGTGACAACTGCCTGCAGCAATTATCGCAGTGCTTTCTGCAAACATCGCGCGTATGCGACTCGGTGGGCCGCTACGGCGGAGAGGAGTTCGTCATTCTGGCGCCCGAAACCGATGGCAACGGCGCCGCGCAGTTCGCGGAGCAGATTCGCCTGGCAGTCTGGGAGCTGAACATCGCGCATCCCACCAGTCCCGTGGCGGACACGGTCACGGTCAGCATCGGCTCCGCCACGACCCGAGGAAGCCGCTGGGAGGATGCCCACAGGCAGGCGGACGAAGCGTTGTACGAGGCCAAGAGGCGCGGGCGGAACACCGTGTGTACCGCAGCCGCAAACGCCGACCCCACGCCATTTCGCACCGGGTGATGTCGTCGACCCGACTCCGTGATGGCGCTGTACGTCTCCATCCGCCCACCGGGCGGGCTCAATTCACCCCCGCCCGCGGCTCGCCCGGAGCTTCACGTCGGTGTGTCAAGCCACAGGTGACCGCGGCATGGATCGCGCCCGGCCCGTCACCGGGATTCCGTGCACGGCTCCGGTGCCCTCGCCCGGTCCAAGATCTGGCGTACTCGTCGCAACAACTCCCCTGATCCATAGGGTTTTTGCAGGAAGGCGGCGCCGCTGGCCTCGATTCCGTGATCGTCAATCAGATCAGCGGTATAGCCGGAGATGAAGAGGACATGCATCTCGGGGCGCTCCGCCGCGAGCATGGCCGCGAGTTCCTTGCCGTTCATCCCGGGCATCACGACGTCCGAAATCAACAGGTCGATCGGGCCGGCATGAGCTGACGCCGCCTCCATCGCGTGCGCGCCCTCGGTGGCTTCGATGACCCTGTAACCAGCTCCGCGAAGCGCCTCGGAAGTCACCGCTCGAACCAGGCGCTCGTCTTCGCACAGCAATATGGTCTCGCCCGCGCATGGCTGCGCCTCCACCACTTCCGTCTCCTTCTGCGTCTCCGCCCGTTCGACCGCTGGAAAGTGAAGACGGAACACAGAGCCCTCTCCGGGTTTGCTCTCGACGGCCACATGCCCACCCAACTGCCTCATGATCCCGTACACCGTAGCCAATCCGAGCCCCGTTCCCTTGCCTGTCGGTTTCGTCGTGAAGAACGGGTCGAAGACGCGGCTCATGACGTCCGGGGTCATGCCGATTCCGTCATCGATCACGGACACCAAGACGTGAGGGCCCGGGCTTGCGTCAAGGTGGTTGGCCGCATAGGCCTCATCCAGGTCCGCGCTGCGGACCTCAACCTTGATCCGGCCGCCATGCGGGATGGCGTCCGCGGCATTGATGACGAGATTCATGATCAGTTGCTCGACCTTGCCTTGGTCCGCGCGGATGCAACATCGCTCCGGGCTCAGCCCGACGTCAAGCTTGACATGCTCGCCGATCAGTCGCCGAAGCATCCCCTCCACGTCACGAACGACCCTCTTCACATCAAGCAGCTTCGGCTCGGTGACACCACCCCGGCAGAAGGTCAAGAGCTGTCGCGTCAACGCGCTGGCGCGCTCACCGGCCGCCCAAATCTGCTCCAAGGCCGTCTTGAGCGCTTCGCGAGAGCAGGCCGGTGTGCCATCGGCCAGCGAACCCAGAAGCATCTCGGTATTGGCGAGAATCGCCGTCAGCAGGTTGTTGAAATCGTGCGTGATGCCGCCGGCAAGCTGCCCCAAGGCCTCCATCTTCTGCGCCTGTCGTAGTTGTTCGGCGAGCAGCTCGCGTTCCTGTTCGGCTCGTTGGCGTTCCTCGATCAGCCTTCTCAGTTCTGTGTTGGCGTCACGCAGTTCCGCCGTACGCGCCGCCACCGCTTCTTCCAGGTCGGTGGCGTACCGATCCAGGTGCCATCGAGCGGCCGCATGAACGTGCCGGATCAACTCGTCCGGATCACCGGCCTTCTCGACATAGGCGAAGGCACCGAGGTTCAGAGCTTTCTTGGCGGAGTCGAACGACCCGTAGCCGGTGTTCATGATCACGCGGATTCGGGGGTCCAAAGCCTTGATCGTCTTCAAGAGCTGCGTGCCGTCCAGGTCGGGCAGGCGCAGATCCACCACGGCCACGCCGAATTCCCCGCGCTCGGCCTGCTCGATCGCTTCGCCTGCGGTCGCGCATCCGATGACCTCGAAGCCCTCGTCCTCCATGAGGTCGGTCAGCGTGCGCAGTTGCGACTCTTCGTCTTCGACAATCAGCAGGCGAGAGAGTCGCTTGCGTTCGGTTGAATCCGACATACACCTGTCCCTTCGGCCTACGCCACCTTGATCCCTCACGCGAGGCTCGGCGGCTTTCGAGAATCTCCAGACGCACGCAAACCCGTCATTCGCCGCAGCAGTTCCAGTACATGGTCGAGGTCCAGCGGCTTCCTCACGAACGTGTACGCGGTCCGTCGGACCGCCTCTTTGGCAATGGCCTCGAACTCCTCCTCCATCCCGCTTATCATGATCGCGAGCGCCGAGGGCGTAATCTTCTTGATCGCAAGATAGAGCTCCAGCCCGCTCATGGACGGCAATTCCGCGTCGATGAAGACCAGATCGAACCGGATCTGAGCGGCGAGTTCCAGCGCGTCATGGGGCCGTCGCGCCAAGGTTGTCCGGTAGCCATGGGCTTTCAATGAGTCGTGAAGCGCCGACGCCGTGGCGTCCTCGTTCTCCACCACGAGGATGACGGTGTCCTTGACCTCGCCGATCAACTTGATCAACTGCTCCACGTCCAGCGGTTTGGCCAGAAACGCGATGGCGCCTTCGTCGAGGGCGGCCTCCTTCAGTTCATCCACACTGTAGGCGCTCATCATGATGACGCGAATCCCCGGCGCATGGTTCCGAATCCGCCGAAACGCCTCCACGCCGTCCATGCCGGGCATGCGCACGTCCATGAGGACGACGTCGTAGCCCCGTTTCGAACACATCTCGACCGCCTCCTCCCCGCAGGCGGCCGCGCTGACTTCGTACCCTTCATCCCGAAGAATATCCGTCAGCGTCATGCGCATGTTGGCCTCGTCCTCAACGATAAGAACGCTCGCAGGTCTCTGCTCGAGCGGCTCCCGTTCCATGGTGACTCTCTCCTTCCTCGTCCCGGTTCTGATCGCCCGCGGGCTGCCGCGGCAGCCGGAGGCAAAACGCGGCGCCGCGCCCCGCCTGATCCACAAGATCGATCGTGCCGCCGTGACGCTCGGCGATTTGGCGGCAGATCGTCAACCCCAGGCCCGTACCCTTGGCTTTCGTCGTGAATAGAGGCTCGAAGAGTCGACCGCGGTCTTCCGCGGCGACGCCCGGGCCGCCGTCCCGCACGATGATGACGTCGTCGTCGGCGCTCCTCCGTGCCTCCACCGTGATCTCCCCTCGGTCGCCCATGGCGTGAAGGGCGTTGGTCATCAGGTTGCCCAGCACCTGCTGTAGCTGGCCTCCGTCGCCGTAGACCGTGAATGGATCCGGCTCCAGCGTAACATGGCAGTGAACGCCCTCTCCGGGACACAGTTGCGCAAACGCCGCGCTGACGGTTCGCCTCAGGTCGGTGGTCTCTTTGGCCGGCTCCTTCGATCGAGCCATCTCCATCATGTCACGAATGACGCGGTTGGCGGTGCTCACCTCTTGATCGATGATCCCCAGATACTGCGGAATCTTCGGATTCTCCCCGGGCACGTGGCGTTTCAGATAGTAGGCGGCGTTGCGAACCGCTCCGAGCGGGTTACGCAGCTCGTGCGCGATGCTCGCAGCGATCTGGCCGATCGTAGCCAGCTTAGTCTGGTTGACGAGCTGTCCGCGCACCTTGTCAAGTTCGATCTGGACGCGCTCCGTCTCGTGGCGCTCCTGGTCGAGGAGCCCCTGTTGCGCCTGGCGGGCTGCCTCCTCGGCATGCCTGCGCGCGCTCACATCCCTCGCGGAAACGGTAAATCCCCTGATGACCCCATCCGGGCTCACATACGGGAAGTAACTGATGTCCATGTACTTCCGTCCGCTCACGGGAAACTCGAACCAATTCTGGTAACGGACCTCCTCGCCGGCCAAACACCGTTCGGCCTGCGGCCTGATGGTCCCATCGAAGAACTCGGTGCCGAAGATCTCGGCCGGCGTGTGGCCGATCAACTCGTCCTGCGTCTTACCGAATGCTCCCGCATAGGCCGGGTTCACGGCGAGATAGACGAAGTGCCCGTCCAGTAGCGCCAGCATGTCCGTCGAACTCGATACGATGTACTCGGAGCGGTGCAGCATCTCTTCGGCCCGCTTCCGCTCGGTGATGTCGCGACACGATTGCAACTCGACCGATCGACCGTGAAGCTCGAACGGGCAGGACTTGATGGCCACATTCCTGATTTCGCCCGTCGCGGACGTAAGCAAGGCCTGGTGAACCTGATCCGCGTCATCGGTGAGCTGTGGGCCCAGTGGTTCGGAAAGGCCGCCGCCCCCATCACGTTTATGAACGGCGTTCTTGTGTTGCCCGACGAGATCCGACCGTTCGTACCCCAGCAGCCGTGCAAGCTCGCTGTTGCAGTCGAGGACGGTGCCCGTGACCGCGTCGGTCAGCAGGAGGCCGTCCCGGGATTCCTCGAAGAGGCTACGGTACTTGTGCTCGCTCTCGCTTAGATCGAGGTTGCTGCGCTCCAACTGCGCCGTGCGATCGCGGACGCGGTCTTCCAACTCGGCGTTCAGTTGCTGGAGATCTTCGTACGCCGCCTCGAGCCCGGCTTGCGCCTGATGGAGCGCCAGGTGCGTCTTCACGCGCTGGACGATCTCCTCCGCTTCGTACGGCTTGGAGATGTAGTCGACAGCCCCGAGGCTGAACCCCTTGACCTTGTCCACGACCTGCTTTCTGGCGCTGACGAAAATGACCGGCACCTCGCGGGTTTCCTCCGACCCCTTCAGACGCCGGCAGACTTCGTACCCGTCGATCCCCGGCAACCCCACGTCGAGCAGGATCAGCGCCGGCAGCTTGGCCTGCACGCTGCGCAATGCCAGCTTCCCGTCGGTAGCGGGCCGCACCCGATAACCGGCCGTCGCCAACATGTCCGACAGCAGTTTGAGGTCGGCCTTGCTGTCCTCGACGACCAGGATGTCCCCGACGACAGCGTGATGGGTGCCGGGATCGCTCATGGAGTGGCCACCTCCGCCGACTCGTCCAATACCGCGAGCACTTCATTGTACCGCAGGTCTTCCACCATGCTGCGCAGGCGTTCGCCCACCTCGTGGTCGTGGTCGCTGATCATCCCGGCCACCTGGAGGCACTTCTCCTCGTCCAGCAGGACGGCGGCCTCTTTCAGCTTCTCGATCAGGTCCGACGGGATCTTGCCCAACTGCGCCACCTGAAGCGAGTCCTCTTCCCGCGGGCCGGCGACCGGCGCTTGTGCCTCGGCGTACAGGAAACGCACACCCAGATGCTTCGCCAGGGCATGGAACACCTCGGTATCCCTGTACGGCTTGCGGATGACGCCGTCGCAGCCGGCCTCCAGGATTTCGCAGCGTTCGTCTTCCAGAGCGTGGGCGGTCACGGCGACGATCCGGACGTCGGCGCCCGCTTCGCTTGCCCTGATCTGTCGCGTCGCGTCAAGCCCGCTCATCACCGGCATGCGGATATCCATCCAGATGAGGTGAGGATGGTGCTGCTCGTACTGCGCTACCGCTTCCTCGCCGTTGACCGCCTCGTAGACCTCGAAGCCCAAAGGCTCGAGCAACGTGCGCAGGAGCTGACGGTTTTCCCGGCTGTCTTCGGCAATGAGCAGACGATAGGCCTGTTGTCCGTCTGCCAGCGCCGCCACGCGGCCTCGTGGCAACTCGGTGTAGAGGAAGCGCGCGCCCAATTGCTGGGTCACGGCTTCGAAAATCTCGGTATCCCGGTAGGGCTTGCGGATGAACGCATCGCAACCCGCTTCCATGATCTCCTGACATTCGTCTTCCAAGGCGTGGGCCGAAAGAGCGACGATCCTGATTCCGCCGCCTGCGTCACTAGCCTTGATATGTCGCGTCGCCTCCAACCCGTTCATCACCGGCATGCGGATGTCCATCCACACCAAGTGCGGATGCCACTCTTCGCACATCGCCACCGCCTCCTGCCCGTTGACCGCTTCACGAAGGTCGAAGCCCAGCGGCTCGAGCAGCTTGCGCATCAGCTGACGATTCTCCTCTTTGTCTTCAGCAATCAGCAGACGATAGCGGTCTTGCCCGTCCGCCAGCCTCGCTACATGCCCCGTATGCAGCGCGGCGTACTGGAAGCGCACGCCAAGGTGTTTCGCCAAGGCCTCGAAGATGTCCGAATCCCGGTAAGGCTTCCGAATGACATCATCGCAGCCCGCTTGAAGAATCTCACGACGTTCGTCTTCCAGCGCATGGGCCGTCAGCGCGACGATCCGGATTCCAGCGCCGGTGTCGGTTTCCTTGATGCGGCGCGTCGCCTCCATCCCGTCCATAACCGACATGCGGATGTCCATCCAGACCAAGTGCGGCTTCCACGCTTCGCACATCTCGACGGCTTCCCGCCCATTGACCGCTTCGCGAAGCTCGAAGCCGAGCGGCTCGAGCAGCTTGCGCAGGAGCAGGCGATTCTCGAGCTTGTCCTCCGCGATGAGGAGGCGGAAGCTCTCTTGACCTTCCGCCAGACCCGTGACGCGCTCGCGCTGCATCTCCGAGGGGCCCTCCTCGGACGTGGCGGACACGCGCACCGGGATTTCGAAGTGGAAGATCGAGCCCTTCCCGAGTTCACTGTTCACGCCGATCTGCCCGCCCATGAGTTCGACGAACTGCGTGCTGATGGCCAGCCCCAATCCGGTCCCGGCTTCCGCGGCGGGCTGGTCACCCACCTGCTCGAACGGGGAGAAGATGGCCTCCTGGGACTCCTCGGAAATACCGATGCCCGTGTCCTCCACCTCGAATCGCACACGAGCCTCGTCCGCCGAGTTCCGGGCGGCGACGCTGACCCGCAGCGACACCTCGCCCGACTCGGTGTACTTGACGGCGTTCGCGATCAGGTTGGTCAGAACTTGGCGAAGTTTGCCGGCGTCCACCGTAATGTCCGCAGGCAGCCCGGGCGGAAGGTCCATGTTGAACGCGAGGCCTTTCTCCGCGACACGTACGGACATCAGCGACTCGATTTCATACAGAAGCCGGTACAGATTGAGGTCGCCATCCTCCCGCACCATGTGCCCGGCCTCGATCTTGGATATGTCCAGCACGTTGTTGATGAGGTTCAGCAGATGCTCGCCACTGCTAGCGATGATGTTCAGGCTCTCCTCCTGCTCCTCCGTGGTGTCGGGTGCCTTCCTCATGACGTTCGAGAACCCCAGGATCGCGTTCAGCGGCGTGCGAAGTTCATGGCTCATGTTCGCCAGGAACACGCTCTTGGCCTGGTTGGCGGCCTCCGCCTGCTCCTTGGCCTCCGTCGCACGTGCCCTGGCGCGGTGCATCGCGCCGCTCATCAAGGAGATCAGCGTGCCGTTGACCGAGAAGACACCCATGCCGAGCCAGTCGCCCGGATCATCGATGAAGGGCTGGCCGGTCGGTGACCAGAGCAGAACCACGACGACCGTGAGAAACGTCGCGAGCAACCCAGACCAAAAGCCACCGTAAAGGGCCGTGGCCATGACCGCAGGATAGAACGTCACCCAGGGAATTCGCAATTCCAGGGCGCCGAGCGGCCAGACGCGCAGGGCGGCGGCCGCGAGAACGATGACAATTGCGACGAGGTAGCGGCGTCCGCCATACCTCTTGAACGCTGAGGCGGGTTCGTCAATCTTGATGCCTGCCATTTTGTTCTCACCTGCCCAGCGCGTCCCGGTGGACGCTCGGGGGCGCGTGGGGCTCATCCGTTCGACGAAAACCGTGAAGCGGGTAGGCATGCGCTCGGGCCACGCCCGATCCTCGCACGCGGTCAAAGACCTCAAATCGCGATGCGCTCGGCGCCGCCCGAGCCCGCACGCGAACCAGCCACGCCACCATGAAACCTGCTAAACAGTAGACCATGCCCACACGCGAACGATGTAGCTCGCGGTTGGACTGCGTGCCTCGGATAGGTGCTGCGTCGCGCGGATCGGTCCCGTCGTGTGCATGCCATTCGCCGGCGGCTCTTCCACCCGCGCGCCCGAAGGCGACGACACCGCTGGGTTGCCATGCGGCCACCGCCGCTCGCGCCGTGCGCGATGACGCGACGCGGCGCCCGTAGCGTCTCTAGGGAGCTTTCGGTTCACAGGTCGGCACCCGTTCGGGGATGCACGCAAGCCGCCCGCAGATAGGAGTCATGGGCAGGTCGAGGGCCTCCCCCGCGCGAACAATCGTACCTTATCTTTCGGCGACCTACCACGGCGTCCGCACTCAGAAACTGCCCGTGATCCCGGAGTTTGACGGCACCCGAGGGCCGTTCAGACGGGATTCGCGGGCCACGGGGTCACCGTCTCCGAGGCATCGCGACCCCGTTTTTCGGTCCGAAAGTGAGGTTCCTATGCCGTGCTAGACCGGCGCACCGCCGCTCGACCGCGGCCTTGGCCGGACCGCCTCTTTTGTTAAGCCGGTACATCTTATCGGCAACCGAGCCGGATTCCGACAATCCCAGCGGCACGGTGGCGTTGCCCGACCGGGCCCGCTAACGCCCGGCCGCATCGGTGGAATGGTCCGACCTGAATGGCAGCTACCTCGTTCGCTGAACGGCAGCCGCGGCCCGAGCCGGGAGCCGGCGCTGAAAGCGGTTCGATCTGGAGGGCGGAATGGGCAGCCGGCATGCGGCGGATACGCGACTGCGCGTCGGACAGGTGGTAGCGGTGGATGTGAAACCGTTCGGTCCGATCGACCTTGCCGTTTGATCTCGGTTTCAGCATACACGCCGGTTCAGCGGCGTATGCGCTAGCCGGAGCAGGTCGCGGCGGGTGGGTGATCCGCTCCGCCGAAACACCTCACGAGGAGGCTGAAGTCCGCCAGGTCTACGTCGTCGTCGCCGTCGAAGTCTCTCCCTTCACAGCCGATCTCGACCGGGCCGTAGGGTCCCGAGGCACACGATGTGAATACGGCATAGTCATCGAGGTCCACGTCACAATCTGCGTCGAGGTCTGCCCGCGCCATGCTCATGCACGGCGTGGGCGCCAGGCAAGGAATCGCGCCCGCATGAAAGCTGATCACCCCGTTTGACGCAATCCCGATGGCTGCTTGACCGACGTTCTGGATCGAGCCGGTCAGCGCGTCCGTTTCTGCGCCGGCGGAAATAGCGCGACATGGCAGATGCTGCGCCATGAGATCCCCGCCGACTGGAGCAAGGACCGACGAGCAGGCTGCCACCAACAGATACTGCACGATCTTCATGGCTACTCCTCTGGTGCGGACGTCCTCGCGATGCCATTGCACCTTCTTGTTCGACTCTTCGTCGCTCGACACGCCGCCCTCGTGCCTGCACAGCGCGGGCGAACGATCCCCGAGGCTAAGGCCCGGTGATCACGGCACTCCCGCCGCGCGCCGCACCTATCGTCAGCCGCGTATCATGCACGATGGGCATCGGCTCCTGATAGGTTCCCGGTATCAACAGCAGGTCCCTGCCGACGGGCGTGAGGCTCAGCCCTTCCATACCCGTATTCCACGGGGTATTCGCCGAGCCTGTCTCCGGACCGACGAATCCCCCGTCGACGTAGTTCATCGTGATGTTGTACTGAAACGCGCGTGCCAAGAACGAGGCCGACGGATAGAGCGAAATGGGCACCCGCGTCGACGCGGCAATGCCCGGAACCATGAGATCATCCGCGTGTACCGCCGGGTCGATATGCCCACCTCCCGCCGTCGTGATGCCGATGTTGAGCCGATTCGCATCGAACGTGTTCCCGCTAATGAACGCATTCACCGCGGGGTTGGGCGCGCCGGTGGGAATGATGAACCCCACCGCGTGTCCGATCTCATGCCTGGCCACGCTGAGATAGTCCCAGCCGGCCGGCGGCGTTTCGTCAAACTCCGAATCGTCGTTCGGCGTGGGGTCGATGAACCAAGTTGTCGCGGCGCGATTGTCGAACCGCACCAACGCTGAGATCACGGCGCCGGTCGCATTGTTGTAAGTCGTAGTCGTCAGGCCCAGTAGATTGCCGTTCAGCGCGCTGTTTTGGAATACCACCGGGAGGTTGTTCGGATTGATGCCTGCGGTCCGGATGATGCCCTGCCATTCGTTGATGGCCTGCTGGATCACGGCCTGTTGGGCCGGGGTGATGTTGACGTTGAAGAACGCATTGATCGAAAACGCCCCGCCCCGGGCGGCCTCGTCAGGCATCTCATCCGTCGGCACCGCGATCACGCCGCCGCAGTAGCCGACCGCACGGTGATCGTGCTCCTGACCGTGGACCGGCCACGCCGCCCCCACATGGACGATGAACACAAGCGTCACAAGTCGCCGTATGCGAAACCGCGCCCTCGTAATCGGATGGGTCTTCGCTGTCATTGCCGTTCCTTCCGCGTGGTACCTGCCGAGCCCTCTACTGGAGACTCACTAGAACCAGGACGAGCCCTTTACCTCGCGTGAGCGACGTCATGGCCTTGCCGAGGACGGCGCCTTGGATTCGAGCGTAATCGCCGGCCTTCATTGCGTGGCCGCGCGTGCCTGACGAAGTGAGCAGATCGCCGGGTCCGATGGCGCCGCCGGCGGCATCCGCCCAGACGTAGACCCTGCCGGTCAGTGCAACCGGATGCTTCCCGTCCGCCTCCGACCCGCGCTGCCCCATGATCATGCCGGGATGCACGCCGTTGGCACCGCTGATCACACCAGCCACCGTGCGGTCATAGGCCCTGTGGCTCACCATGAGCCGGCCCGGGTTGCGAGGGTCGATGCAAACGACATAGCCCGGCTTGATCTTGCCGGCGATGTCGAAGTTCTCGGAGAGGTCCGCGCCGCCGGTGATCTCGAGCACCGGCGTGACGATACGGCCCGCGTCACCGACGATGATTCGGGCGTCACCATCGACGCCGTGCTCGGCGTCCAGGGTGATGCTCGGGGTTCCGTCGGCTTTAGAGAGCGTGATCTGGCCGCCGTTGTTCGACTGGCCGGAGTCGTCGTCACCCTCGGACGCAATGATCTCGACCGTCTCGCGCGCCGTGCCTCCCGTATCCAGCGCATACATCGAGATGCGCCCCGCGGAGTGTGAATCATCGGAATGCATTTCGATGGCGATCTGGCCGCTTGCATCCGAGAATCTCACCAACGCGTCATCTCCGGCGTCGGCGTCGAAGACGATGGTGTTGGCGCCCGCGCTGTTCGACAGGGTGACGCCAGCCCCCCCGCCGCCGCCTCTACCGTCGAGGCGAATCGTGTCCGTGTTGCCGTCTCTGAGTATCAGTTGCCCGCCGCCCTGCCCGTCGGCGGACGCGACGAGTTCCACCGTCTCACGCAGGAAGTTGCCCGGATCTCGTGCGAACATCGAGAATTCACCGGCCGAGGACATGTTCTCGCTGTTGAACTGAAACGCCATGTCACCGCTCGCGTCGTAAAGTACGATGAGCGAATCATTCACGGAGTCGGCATCCAGGAACATGGTTCGAGCACCCGCTCCGTTGAACAGTGTGATACCACCTCCACCACCCACGTCCTCGTTCGCGTCCAGGTCGATGGTGACCTGTGTTCCGTCGGACAGGGCCAGCGAAGCGCCACCGTCGCCTTCGTCACCGTCGAGGCTGATGGTGGCGGTGCCACTGCTATTGCTGAGCAGGGCGAACCCCGCATCATCGGCGTCGCCATCAATCCTGACGGTGACGGCGTTGTTGCTGTTGTAGAGCTGGGCATAGCCGCCACCGCCGACGCC
>JAJDDX010000093.1 GCA_029260055.1 Phycisphaerae bacterium | reverse complement strand
TCCGTGCGAGACACCTGGCGCGTTCTGGCGGAATGGACCGCCACCGAGTTCACATGGCTGTGGTCAGCACGCCTTCGCGCGGCGAACACAGCAACGGCAAACCGCGCTGCGTAAACCTGTGATCTTCAACGGGCTGCTAGGTGCCCTTACGCGCGAGCCGGCTCGTGCGTGCGTTTCGACACGCGGTGTTGCGTGCGCAGCATGACAGCGGCACCGGCCAACGCGGCTGCGCCGCAAAGCCACTGCAAACCGGTGAGGCGCTCGTCAAACAGGAAGTAGGAGGCTGCTCCGGTCAGGAAGGGTTGCAGCAAGATCATCCCAGCCGCCACCGCCACGCCTAGTCGTGCGATGGCTGCATAGTAGAAGACGTGCGCCAGCGCGATGGCGAGCAGAGCCGACAGCGCGAGCATGCCGAATTGCCCGTTCGTCATGGACCAGGCGTCGAGGCCGTGGTTGTGGCCTACCGTCAGCATGATGATTAGCAGGCCGGCGGCTGTGTATTGGCTGATCGCGCCGAAGGCGATGGCAGATCGGGCCTCGCTCATGAAGTAGCGCACGGAGAGGGAGTACCCGCCGAAGAGGATGCCGGCTGCGATGGCTAGTAAGATGCCGAAGGCCGTCGTGCCGCTGGGCATACCTTCTCCGAACAGGCACACACCGAGCGATCCACCGAAGGCCGCAAACACGCCGAGCCAGTACATCGGGTTTCTGATGACCTTGCGTTCGGCCGGAAAGAGCATGTACGCGCCGAAGGCGACGAATATGATCTGGAACCGCAGCATGAAGGTCATCAGGCCCGGATCGATGTAGTAGGGCGCCCACGCGAAGCAGCACTGCCCGCAGCAATTCACGATGGCCGGCACGATGGCCGCCTTCCACAGCCCCGGCGGTAGCTTGTTCCGCCGGCTCGCGACGACGAGCAGCGGCATCCAAAAGAGGGCGGCTAGACCATAGCGCCAGCCGTTGGCGGTCCAAGCGTCGATGTACGACGTGAAGTACTCGAGAAACAACGGCGCGCTCGACCAACCCACGAGCGTAAACGCCACGAAGGCGGCACCTGAAGCGGTCGACTTTGAGTCGGCGGTTCGCATCGGCGGATTGTAGGGCAACGCACCGTGGGTTGTTAGCCGCGCGATTCGGGGCGCCGCTTTCGGCGCGTCGCGGTGTCTGCTATCTTGGTGCGCATGCTGGTCAAACTGATTACGTGCGAGGTGCCCGACGAGAACCTCGAGCGCTTTGCGGCCGGCCAAGCGGCGTGGAGCGCGCTGGCGAAGGTCGATGGCTTCCTGGGGCAGCTCGGCGGGTGGGAGTTGTCGGACTGGAACCGAGCCGTGATCGTCGGCCTATGGCGTGACGCGGAGGCCTACAACCGCTTCATGAGCGACGCACACGACGCGATCTTCGAGTCGCACGGCCAGCAGGATTCGTACACATCGAGCGACATATCGCTGTGGCAAAGCGTGCTCGGTATTCCGGGGTCACTTCATGCGTTGGGGCAGGCCGTCGAGCAGGCCGGGTTGATTCGGATAGCACTTTGCCGGCTCAGGCCCGGGCGGCGTGAGCACTTCGTCGAGGTTCAGCGGAATACTTGGAACCCCGGGATGGCGGCTAGCGGCGGGTTGCTCTGCGGCGTGTTCAGCCGGCACTGCGATGACGAGGATCGGTTCGCCGTTTGTACGCTGTGGAGTAGCGAGGCCGAACATCGGCGGTATCGCGAGACGATCTTTCACGAATTGCGTCGTGCCGCGCGGGTCGAGGACGACTGCAGTGCGGTCGCGGGGATGCTCGTCGGCTGCGAGGCGAGCTGGAAGGTCGCGGCGGCGCAAGCGTAACGGCACGCCTGACTCGTACCCCACGGGCAAGCTGACGGTTGCCCATGCCACGGACCGGCACTTCCGAGCAAGCTCACAGTGGCACACTCGTGCCGAGCTGCACGTGTAATCGCGTCCATTCCCGTGATATGATCCCCGGAGACACACATTCAGTGTGATTTGTGGCGGGCAGGTGGGAGGTTCCGTCGGAACGCCGCCCACGACATGGATGCCCGAAAAAAACCGCGATATCAGGGAAAACCCTGATTCAGTGAGCGGGGCGATCTGCGACACTATTATGGCTTCTCGGTCCTGGAGGTTCCGCGCAATTCAATGCGCGGTGTGTCGGTCCGCCACTCTTTGCCCATCAGTGCGGCCGCATATCGGTTGGTCTTCGGTAACGGAAGGTTAAGTTGACTATGTCGGTTAACTGCCCCACATTTCTTTCTCGACGCTTTGCTCAGGAGGGTGAACAAGATGACGACACGTTCGAGTACTTGGTTTGCTGTCGCGTGTGCCGCCGCCGTGCTGATACTGGGAGGCCGTGCGGAAGGTAGTGACGCACTTGCGGGATGCGACGCGTTCAGGACGCCGAATGGCGGAGGTTCTCTCGATTTCGGTGGCAGTCAGCCTCCGATTCCCGCTGACTTCTTCGGGCCGGGGTCCGATCCGTTCATTGGGAATGTATCCCTGAATGGGGTCCCGTTGGGATCATACAATGGTTCCAATACGGGCAATGCGGATACGATCGTTGAGCGCCTTACGACCGCCGTCTTGCCTGCCGTCGGCGCCAGCGATACCGTTCCGATCGAACTCGTCGCGTTGTCTCTCAGGGGCGACGCCACAATCACGGTGACGTTCAACGGCGGACAGAACCCCACGGAGTTTGACCTGACCGTAGTGGAGTCGCCAACACTCGAATCGGTCGGAACCATCACGATAAACCACGAGGGCGCCGATGGCGGCACATGGTCTGCGGATTTCACTGCGATCGTCGACGTCACGTTCACCGAAGTGGGGAATCCTGGCAGTGTATTCGTCATGGCCGATGTGAGCGAAACCCAGGTATGCCTGGCGGAATTCCCCGGCGAATGGTCTCATGCCGATCCCGGGCTGATTCCCGATCCGTGCAACCCCGACCCGAATTTCTTTGTCACCGTCGCCTGCATTCACCAGGGGCCGCATCCCGAGACCGTGCCTGCGGTGGCGGCAATCCCCGCCGTCTCGACGTGGGGCATGATCGTGATGACGCTACTGGTGCTGACCGGTGGAGCGATCGTGTTCTTGCGACGAGGGGCAGGCTCGAGCGCGGCCATGTAGGGCGCGCCGATAAGGACTTACACGACATGAGCGCCACGCTTTGTGCGTGGCGTTTTTCTGCGCGCTGAGCCGCGGGCTGAACGTATCCCGGCCACGTCGGTGGCCTACGCGGGCGATCAACTGCTGCGAACACCTCTTGTCTATGCGCACTGGCTCGGCGCAAGGGATTTTGCTAACCTCCCGTCAAGGGCACCGCCAGTCATGAATGGATCACTTCGCCGGTGGGTGGCATAGCGGAGTCCGAACTGTAATCCAACGGAGACGCCCGCATGTCCGACACGGAAGCGCCCGAGCTCACTGGTTTCGGCGTGGCAAACTACCGGAGTTTCGACGACGGGGGTTTCGTCATCGATGGTCTTCGGAAGATCAACATCTTTATCGGCAAGAACAACTCCGGCAAATCGAACATCCTTCGTGCGATCCGACTTCTGAGGTGCGTGAAAACTGCGGCGATGGGGCAAGGCGAGGGAGGCCTTTGCCTGAAGCCGGAGATCGATTCGCACGATCAAGCGCGTTCGCCCGTCTCGATGATCGCCATGTTACCACTGGAGGGAATCGCTCGTTCGAACGATCGCTTCGTGCGCAACTGGGAGGAAAAACTCGGTGACTTCGTGCATGTCCGTTGGAACAGTAAGTCTGGGGCGGTCGAGGAATGCAAGAACCTAGTCGCACTTAGCGATGGCGAGCTTTACGCATTGCACAGCGCTCTCGATTCTCGTCGCTACATGAGGCAGCCGGCTCGTGAGCGCCTCGTGGGCGACATCGGGAAGCTGATGCTGCCGTGCGCCATCGAGGCGATGCGCACATTCGACCGCCTGATTTGTGTGGAGAACTTCCGCGAGATCCGTAGCGTCGACGGTACTGCGTCAGAAAGCGAGACCTTCAACGGCTACAATGTGATTGCACGGCTTCGGGAAATGCAGCATCCGAGGATCGGCGACGAGGATCAGCGAGAGGTTTTCGATGACATCCAGGATTTCGTGTGCGACTTGGTCGCCGAGCCAGGTCTCTTGTTGGAGGTGCCACCTTCCGAAGATGCGGTCTATGTTAGCATGCACGGCAAACGGCTGCCCTTGGAATCCTACGGAACCGGTCTTCATCAACTTGTTATCCTCTGCGCTGCCCTTGCGATGCACGATGACCATATCGTCTGCATCGAAGAGCCGGAGATTCACATCCACCCCGAACTCCAGCGCAAGTTCCTGCGCTTCATTGCGGAAGAAACGAACCACCGCTATTTCATCACCACGCACTCGAACGTCTTCCTCGATGCTCAACCTGACGTCGCCATCTACCACGTAACTCACGATGGAACGAAATCGACGATGGCACGCGTCGACGCATCGTCCCGGGCACGGGATGTGCTTGCGGACTTGGGCTACAAAGCGAGTGATCTTCTGCAGGCGAATTGCGTGATATGGGTTGAGGGCCCGAGCGATCGCGTTTATTTGAATAAGTGGCTCAGCCTTGCTGCGCCGGAGTTGGTTGAGGGCATCCACTACTCCATCACCTTCTATGGCGGCAAGGTGCTCGGACATTTCACCGCATCGGATGATCCCGCAGAAGACCTTGTCGAAGTCCTGTGAATCAACCGGCACGCTATCTTCATGATGGATCAAGATGCCGTGAGGGCGGACGGCAAGCTCAACACTGCGAAGGAGCGCGTACTCGCTGAGATCGGCGAGGATCAGTGCTGGGTAACGCAGGGGCGGGAGGTCGAGAACTACCTGCTCCCGGAGTTGGTCAAGCGCTACCTCACCGCCGAGGTGGGCCAGCCGGTGATGATCAAGTTCAATCGTAGCGGACGTGTGGACCGGGCCATTCTCGCCGCGACCAAAGGCCTCGACGGTCCGACGATCGATTACGCCAGGGCTAAAGTGAAATACGCGCGTGCGATCTGCGAACTCATGTCAGGCGCCGACCTTGATGCCCTTGATCTACGCGAACGCATGGAGGGCGTGGTCGCACTGATTCGCAAGTGGAACCACATGGACGCCGATGAGACGCCTACGCCGGGGTGATCTGCTACGCCGTCGGGGGCCTTACAACTTATCGAAACACACGGGCAAACGAGTTTGCCCATGCCACCCGTTGTCGCATAATAGACGCGGCTTCCGAAGCGGGTGCGGCCCCGACGTCAGACCTTCGCGTGGTCGGTCTTTGCCGCTCTGGTGCCGTCGGGAAGCGTGATGAACTCGTAGTCGCTGAAGATGTTGGGCGCTTCTTTCTGGAGGATGTCGAGCACCATGGCGGCTACCTCGCGGATTTCGATCTCCGCGTGCTCGTTGCAGCGCAGTTCGATGAAGTGACGCAAAGCGCGGGCGTTGGCTGTGAAGAATATCTTCGTCTCGGTCGCGTTGGGCAGGACCGAGCGGGCCGCCTGGCGAGCCATCTTGCGGCGCAGCGTCTTGTCGTCCACATCGGAGAACTTCGCCTGCAAGCCCGCCACGAGCTTGATGTACGCCTCCTGCGCGTGCTCGACGCTCGACTGCCATACCTCGTGGAGTTCCGGGTCGTTTCCGATGCAGTCCGGCTCGACGTACTCCGCCACCGACTCGTCGACGTATCGCTGGGAAAGCTGTGAATAGCCGAAGCCGGCTCGGTGCCGCACGAGTTCGTGCGTGAACGAGCGCGACACGCCGGTCACGATGAAGTTCCACGCGCAGTGCTCCAGGACGCTGCCGTGGCCGACCTCCTTGATATGCCCGAGGTAGGCTGCGTTGCCGCCGGGGCGCGGTTTGGCGAAGCTCATGTAGCAGAGTCGGCCGGCCATCTCGGAGAGCGACTCGCCGGCGACGCTCGTGTCCGTGCTCCAGGCGTCGACCTCGTGATCGGCGAGGAACCGCGAGATTTCGCCATCGTCGACGGTCTGGCGACCGACGAGATAGACGCTGGGACGGCGGATGATCTTCATGACGGCTCCCTCCTTGCACGCGCGGACGACGATTCGATGGGCTTTTGACCCGGTGTGACCACATATATCAGCGTGTCGCTTGCGTTGCAAACGGGCGACGGCATGAGTAGACTTTCGCCCTGTTTTCAAGGCTTGCCCGAATGCTTTGCGGTGCGGCCGGCCTGCCCTTCGCCTCGGTGGAGCGGGACCCGGTCGTGGAAGAACCTCCCCCGCCCCCTCCTTGGTAAGGAGGGGAGCCGATGGCTAGCATGGCAGGCGCCGATGGCTAGCATGGCAGGTGCTGATGGGTGGCATGGGCAAGCGCGAGCTTGCCCGTGTCCGAGTCCGACCGAGGTACGAGAAGCGAGATCATCCATTCGGAGGGTTGATTCCCCGATGTCCACGGCGCCTACGCCATCTTCGAGTACAACCGACGCTTCCGAGCCCCGCCGCGCGTTCGAACCCGTTGCCAAGCGCGCCTTGGTCATCGGGCTGGACGGCGCGACGTTCGACGTACTCGATCCGCTCATGGAAGAGGGGCGCATGCCGCGGCTGAAGGCCGCGATCGAGTCCGGCGTAGCCGGTCCGCTTCGCTCGACGACGCCGCCGATCACGCCGGCCGCCTGGACGACCTTCCTGACCGGCAAGCAGCCGGGATCGCACGGGATCATCGATTTCGAGGGTTACGACACGCGCACCAACAAGCTGCGTCTCAACAGCACACGTGCGCTCGATCACGTGCGCACGATCTGGAACGTCCTGGGTGATTCCGGCTTCCGCGTCGGCAGCGTGAACGTGCCGATGACCTATCCGCCCGTCCCGGTCAACGGGTTCATGGTCAGCGGGTTCGAGACGCCGGGTCCCGAGGCCGACTTCGCCTATCCGCCGGAGCTCAAGAGCAGGATCCTAGATCGCTGGTCGGACCCGACCCTCGGCACCAACTGGCGGCGCAAGACGCTCGGCGGCGACAAGCTCTTTACCGAGAACGTGGCGTACATGGCCGGCAGCTTCCATCAGGGCACGGCCATGACGAAGTGGCTCGGCGATGAGTATGGCTGGGATGCGATGATGGTCGTGCTCAAGCTCGTGGACAACTTGCAGCACAAGACGTGGAAGTATCTCGATCCGCGTTGGTCGGACCGGAACCCGGTTCGGCGCGACATCGCCAAGGGTTGCTTTTCTGAGTTGGACAAGGCCGTTGGCGATCTGCTCGATTACGCCGAGGCCCACGAGGCGTCCGTGGTGATGGTCTCGGATCACGGGCACGGCAGCCTAGAGGGCAAGATTCAGCCGAACCTGCTGCTGCAGCGGTGGGGCTATCTCACGATTCGCGGCGGCGGAGCGCAGAAGGCTACCCGCGCACGGCACCTGGCCGATCGGTTCGCCGGCAAGACGAAGAAGTTCGCTCGCGACGGCGACGTGGCCCACGATCTTGCCGTCGACTTCGAGCGCACCAAGGCGTGCATCATGCACGCCGGTATGGCCGGCTTCCTGTACATCAACCTGAAGGACCGCCAGCCGTGCGGGATCGTGCCGCAAGACGAATACGAAGCGCTTCGCGACGAGCTGACGGCGAGGCTGCTCGGGGACGAGTGCCGTGCGGTTGACCCCAACGGAAAGACGATCCAGCTCTTCTCCGCGGTCCACAAGCCCGAGGAACTATACGGTGTCTCGCGTGAGGACCAGCCGTGGTTGCCGGACTTGATCCTCAGTCCTCATGACTCGTTGGCCGTCGTCCGCAAGATTCGCGGAGGGGATGTCGTTCGGTGGCTGCCTTACCGCAAACTCGAGGGCACGCATCGCTCCGACGGCATCTTGGTTGCGACCGGTCCGGGCATCGCCGCGGGGCGGAAAGTGAAAGCTCACATCGTCGACTGCGCGCCGACGATTCTCGCCATGCTCGGCCTGCGCATCCCGAGTGACATGGAGGGCTCCGTCATTACGGACATGTTCGATCGAGCGCTCACGATCGAGACGGAGCAAGCACAGCGTGTCGAGCCTTCGTCGGACACCGGGGAGGTCTTCTCCGCGGAAGAGATGAAGCAGGTCACGGACCGGCTGGCTGATCTCGGTTACCTTCAGTAGCGTGCTCCGGCGCAGCGTGCCCATGCGGCGCGGCCTTGCCCGCACCGTTCCGGGCTGCCTCGGTGGGTTTTGTTTTTGTGCGCGGGGGTCGGGGCTGCTTCGCCTCGCGCCAGAATCGCGTCGCCATCGCGTCCCAGAACGCAGCGTCGAGGATGGCCAGGCTGTCCACCTTCTTGCCTTCCACGAAGATCGACGGCGTGGCGGTGATCTTCAAGGTGCTCGCCACGTTCACGTCGTCCCATATGCGTTTCGCGGCGGGTGTCGCCCTCATCTTCTGCGTAAACAGTGGCGGGTCAAAACCGAGTTCGATTGCGATCGTCTCGGTGCTCAGTCCGGCCTTCTTGATCAACTCGCGGTTTCCGAAGAGGAAGTCGTGCGCTTCCCAGAAGGCTTCGTTGCCGCCGATCTGACGTGCCGCCTCCGCCATCGCAGCAGTCGTACACGCATGCTTGTGGATCGCATGCTGGACGTTGCCGTTGCAGTCTTTGTTCAGTGGATAGTGTTTGAAGACGATCTTCAGCCGCCCGGCGAACATCGGCTGCACCTGTTCTTCGAGGAACTTGGCAACCTTGCCGCAGTGCGGGCATTGAAAATCACTGAAGACGACCACGGTCCACGTCGCTTCGCCCGGTTTGGCGTGGGTGCGCGCCGGGTTGTCCTGACGAATCGGGATGTCCTGCACCTCTGCGAGTTGCCAGTTCGTCACGAGCTTCTTGGTATCAGCCTGAAGCCGCGCGACGGCCGCCTTGCACTGGCTCAGCGTCCCTTGGCGCGACTCGGCTATCTGCTTCCAGTTCTTGAGCCCCACGTTGGCGCGCTGTGCATAGACGATGAACGCGATGGCGAGCACCGTAATGAGGACTAGTCTTCCCGACGGATGCGCTGGGCGAAGGGCGTCGCGCTCAGCCGCGGCGGACGAATCCGGTGCCTCTGACGATGAGGGCTCCTCACCGGAGGGGCATGCGGGCTCTGTCGCGCGCTTCGGGAGCATGAGCACAAGGCAGATGCCAATCAGGAGGTTCAACCCGTGCGTCAGCAGGCACCACGGGCACCACTCCTCGAGCCTCGAAAACATGATGTACGTGAAGTAGGCTGAACCCGCCAGACCAGCCGCGACGAAAAGGAGCGGGAAGAGGTGTAGCCGTCGACGTTGTGGCGAGGGCAGCCCGACGCCGATCAACCAGACCGCGATCGACGTGTAGTAAATGAGCCCGACGAAGGCGGCCGGATAGTACGTGCGTTTCTCGAGTTTGTCGGGGAACCTCGGGGGGATGTAGCTGTACGGTGAGGCGAGCACCTTCGCGCAGTTGGCGCCGCCTTCCTCGCTGTCGGTTTGGCAGACGGATTCGAACCACGATTCGCCGGACGTGCCGGTCATGTGCTTTTGAAGAAGCAAGGAGCAAGCCATCGCCGCGGCGATGCTCAGCACTATTCCGACAATTGGAAGGACGGTCGACCGAATCATAGGCTTGAATCTCGTTTCTGGGTCCACCAGTGCGCCGCGAACGGCGCGGGCAGCGTAACCGAGTGCCGCCCGGCATGCCATGTCGCCGGGCGGAGCGTGGCGGAAGGATAACAAGCGGTCAGTGTCTGCGGAATGCCGCGTCCGGACACGTGACGGCCGCGTTACGCGGGTGCGTAGTACGACCAACGGGCTTCCGAGGCGGAGTAGGGGCTATGGAATCGGCGTCGAAGATGCCCGAATAAGCCCCTTGTGGGGGGCTTCCACGGTGCGCATTACCGTTCTTGTCATCCACGCGTGGAAAGTTTATCCTGTGCAATCATGGGTGCTCGCTCGAAAATCACAATCAGCAAGCTCCGGGCGCGCAAACGTGAGCGACAGAAGATTACGATGCTCACGTGCTACGACTGTGCCACGGCGCGGCTCATGGAGCAGGCGGAAATCGACTCACTGCTCGTGGGCGACACGTACGCGGAGGTTTGCCTCGGGCATTCGACGACGCTTCCGGCGACGATGGATCATATGGTGACGCTGGCGGCGGCTGTGCGCCGAGGCTCGCCTACCGCCTACCTTGTCGGCGACATGCCCTATCTAAGCTACCAAGTGTGCCCGGAGGAGGCGATCCGTAACGGCGGCAAGTTCATGGCGGATGCGGGTTGTGACTGCGTGAAAATCGAGGTTGATCGGCGTCTGGTCAAGACGGTCGAGGCGATGAGCGCGGCGACTCTTCCGGTGATGGCTCATCTGGGGCTCAAGCCGCAATCGATCCAGACCACGGGCGGCTATCGCGTCCAGGGCAAGCGAGCCGGCGACGCCCTCGGAATCGTCGAAGACGCCAAGATGATGGAGGATGCCGGAGCGATAGCACTACTTCTTGAGGCTGTCCCGGTCGAGGTCGCGGCGACGATAGCCGAATCAACCGAGCTTCCCGTGATCGGGATCTGCAGTGGACCGCATTGCGATGGGCAGGTGCTGGTCATGCACGATATGCTCGGTTACGGTGGCGGCCATCCGCCGCGTTCGGTCAAGCAATACGCACAGGTTCACGACACGTTTGTCGATGCATTTCGCGCCTACGCCAAGGATGTGGCGACAGAGGCTTTTCCGAGTGTAGAAAACAGTATCGCCATGGATCCGGCGGAGTTGGCGGAGTTCCAGCGGGCGCTGGAATCTCGCCATGGGTAGCGCCTAGCGCTGCCATGTGACGAAGGAGCGCTGGCCGTCCGTGGCGGCGGAAGCCTGCGTTCTCGGCTTTCTTGACAATTTCGTCGGCACCGGTAGTTTGACTTTGGTTTTGTGGGAAGGATCGGCATGCTCGTTCCCGTCGCGTTGGCACGCATCGTTATCGTCGATTCGGAAGAAGAGAAGATGTCGATGATCGTGTTGAGGGAATTGGACGGTGAGCGGGCGTTCCCGATTATCATCGGCCTGAGCGAGGCGTATGCGATTGACCGGCGCACTAAGGGCATACCCGTGTCACGCCCCATGACCCACGACCTGATCGCGAGGTTGCTGGACCAGCTTGATTGCGAACTCGAACAAATCGTGATCAGCGAACTCAGAGACTCGACATTCTATGCGAAGTTGGTGTTGCGACGTGACGGCGAACTCTTCGAGGTTGACTCTCGACCGTCCGACGCGATTGCCATCGGGGCCGGAACTGCCACACCCCTGTTTGTGGACGAGGCCGTCCTGAAAGAAGCGTGTTGACGCTCGGGACCGGGATGTGACCGCATGAAGGTAGAACACGAAACGGTCGCACCGCGTACAGCCGCGGTGGGCACGGCGGCGCGGCCGCCCATCAAAGCCCCGGGTGCTTGGGTCGACTCCAAGCACGGCGCGGAACTTGTCGCTGAACTCTCGGCGCGGTTGCCGGCCGGCGGACCGCGTTTCGTGGCCCGTGCTCCGGGACGGCTCGACATCATGGGCGGCAGCGCGGGGTACACCGGTTCCCTGGCCCTGACCACCTCAATCTCCGACTGCGTTTGCGTGGCGGTGCAACCGCGCGACGACGGTTTGTTGTGGATAGCGGCATCGCAGAAACCTGATGTCAACGGCGAGAAGCCGATCACGATTCCGATCGACCGACTGCGCGGCGCCGATGGCACCGTGGTGGCCGCATCGGGCGCGGACGATCTGGTCGACGGTGCTTTTTCCGACACCGCAAGATGCATCGTCGGGACTCTGATCGGGATGCTGGCCGCGCGGACGGTCCCTGATCTCGGGCGCGGCCTCTCCGTCGCGGCGGCCTCGAATTTGGATTCGCCCGGTGACCTCGGACGCGAAGCTGGCCTCGTCGGCGCTCTTGCGGTGGCGACAGCGTCCGCGCTGGGGTGCCCGTTTGACCATGCCGCTGCCGTCGATATGTTCCGGGCGATCGAGCCGGAGTGGCTACCCATTCCGGTGGCTGCTTCGGACGTAGTAGCCGGCCTCATGAGCGTTCCGGGCGCCCTTGTTCAGGTACGTTGCGACCCCTGTGCCTACGGGGGCGCCACCGAGATTCCCGGCGGTGTGGTCTTGGTCGGCGTCGATTGTGGCGCCGTGCATCCCAACGTCGGGGCCAAGAACGAGTTGACCAGGGCGGCCGCCACGATGGGGCTACTCCTGATCGATCGGATCATCCGGCACGACGCGCTGAGCGATTTGCAGTGGGATGGGCACCTGTCCCGCGTGACCATGAACGACTACGTCGAGCGGTTCCGCGATCGGATTCCCACCAAACTCACGGGCGGTGACTTCATAGACAAGTTCGGCATGCCGGACGATCCGTTGTGCCGCATCGACCCGACGATGATCTACAAGGTCCGGTCGCGCACGGAGCACCAGATCTACGAGCACGCGCGCGCCGTACAGTTCTACGAGTGCCTTTCGCGCGCCGCGCGCACGAAGGACGAGCGGGCCTTCATCGTGGCGGGCGAGTTGATGTATGCGTCCCATTGGAGTTACGGCCAGCGTTGCGGGCTCGGGAGCATCGAGACGGACCTGCTCGTGAATCTTATCCGCCGCCATGGCGAAGATGCCGGCATTTACGGCGCGAAGATCACGGGGCGCGGTTGCGGAGGTGTCGTGGCGGTGCTCATGCGCGATGAGGAGCAGACGCGCGCCGCACTTAACGGCGCTCTGGAAGACTATCGCCTGCAGACCGACCGGCGGGCGGCAGTGCTGTCCGGCTCACTCGCCGGCGCGATTCCGTCCGGTGTGGCTCGGCTCTAGCCCACCACCGGAGTGTCGACCCCCACGATCCCGTGGCGCCCCTTAGCCGATGGTATCGAGCAGATCCTGCATCTCGCCTGCGGTGTGGGCGTCTCCGGTACATCGAGCCTTCTCGATTCCGGCGGTCAGGACGGCGCGTGCTTCCTCGCCCTTTCCAATTCCAATGAGCGTATTGCCCTTGTGGTAATGGGCGGCGGTGTAGGCCGGATCGAGTTCGATCGTGCGGTCGAAACGGGCGATTGCCTCGTCCTGGCGCCCCTCTTTGACCAGCTCCATGGCGACGCCGAAGTGGAGGAACGGGTCCAGTGGGTCTTTTTCGAGCATCGCTAAGAGCTTGTCGTGTCGTGACATAGCGTTGATTCCGGGTGTTTTCGTCGGTTGCCGATTCAGGTGCCAATCTAGCTGTCGGCGCCGCGCCGTCAACAACCGGAAGTCGCCGATTCGATTGATCGGTCTGCGAAGGGCCGATAGAATTGCCAGTGACAGGAGGGGGCTGCATCTCGAAGCTAAGCGGTCGGACGCCGCCGATGAGTTTGGAAAGCAGGTATCTACGTACGGGGGATGCTACGGTGGAACGCACGCGGTTGTGGACACGTATGGGCTCGTGGTTCCGTCACGCGGTCAATCCGGAGTCGATGGACGCCGCCGACGGATCCGCGTCGGCGTCCTTATCCGACGACGGTGCTGCCGGTCTTGCGCTTCCCACGTCGCGCGGCGGCAGCTTGGCACCGGAGGACAGTGGCGTGCCGACGGACGGTGATTCGGATCGAAGCGTGGGGCGCCCATCCGAGATAGTTCAACTGATCGATTCAATCCACTTGCACTTGGCGGAGCAGGGCCGCTCGATGGAGGGCCTGCGCACGACGGTGGATCGCGTCGCCGAGTCACTGTCGGCTTTGGGTAGCGCATCGGAGCGTCAGGTGGATCTACTCGCGGGCATGGGCCCGAGGATCGAGGCGGGTGCTACGGCGGCGAAGAAGAGCGAGGAATCGCTCTCCGAGTTGCCGCGCATCGCGGACGCCCAGCGGGAAACGATGGTCTCGGTGGCACGACAACTCGATTTGCTCCACGGCAGCGCGGAGCAGTCGGTGGGGGCCTTGACGGAGTTTCGCGGTTCGGTGGCTCACCTCGGCGAAGCCGGCGACGCCTCGCTCGCGGCGCTGCGGGAACTGCACGCCGACCTGAGGGACCGTGAAACGCGGTTCGTCGAGGAGTACCGCCGTCTTGCGGCGAAGCTGGTCCTGATCGGGTGGTCGTTCGTGGGCGTCGCGGTTGTGGCGATGATCCTCGCATTGATCGGGCTTTTTCGATAGTCACAGGCGTGGAGGGGGAAGGCCCTTTCGCCTTGGAGCATCACAGTGACAGCGGAACTCGACGAACCACGTGTCGTCATGGACAAGCTGCTTGCGGGCATGGGGCAGCTCGGCGCCTCGGACCTGCACCTGAAAGTGAATTACGTCCCATACTACCGGATTGCGGGCCAGCTCCGCAAGCTGGATATGCCCGCGATCCCTTCCACCGACTACATCGAGCAGATGCTCATCGAGTTTGTGCCGGAGGCTCGCCGAGGCACGTTCGACGAACGCGGCGACCTGGATTTCTCGGCGCGAGGGCCCGCCGGAGACCGATTCCGAATCAACGTGTTCCGCTCGACAGCCGAAACGCACGCCGCGATCAGGAGGGTGCAGAGTAAGATTCCGACATTCGACGAGCTGTCGCTGCCCGAAGTGTACCGCAAGGTGACCATGCAAAGCGCGGAGGGGTTGATTCTTGTCAGCGGCGTCACGGGTTGTGGCAAGAGCAGTACGCTGGCGGCGATGATCGACGCCGTGAACGAATCGCGCAGCATGCATATCCTCACCATCGAGGACCCGATCGAGTACGTCTTTAGTCCGAAGAAGTCGATCGTCTCGCAGCGGGAAATCGGCATCGATGTCCCCGACTATCACGATGCGCTTCGCTACATGGTGCGGCAGGATCCGGACTGCGTGTTGATCGGCGAAATGCGGGACAAGGAGACGATGGCGGCCGCGCTGCAGGCCGCCGAAACCGGCCATCTCGTGTTCGGCACCCTGCATTGTGGCGACGCCCAGCAGACCTTCTCCCGTGTGTTGGAGTTCTTCCCACGATCGGAACATGCCTTCGTACGGTCGTCCCTGGCGAACAGCCTTGGGGCGATTCTTTGTCAGCGTCTGCTGCCGGGGATCGAGCCCGGTACGCGTTTCCCGGCGACGGAGGTCCTTCTGAACAACTCCACCGTACGTGACAAGATCGCCCACGAGGAGGACGGCGATCTGCCGGCCGTGATCGCCCAGAGCGAAGAAGAAGGGATGCGGTCGTTCACCACGTCGTTGTGCGAACTCATCGAGTCGGAGAAAGTCCACTACGATACGGCGATGGATTACGCGCCGAGTCGCGAGGCCCTGGGGTCGTCCGTCAAGGGCATCAAGTCGAGTACGCAGAGCTTGGTGGGTCGCAAGCGCGGGCGCTAGCGTGCCCGGCCGCGGTCACTCGGTGGCGGTTACGTCGAAGTCACAGAAGGCTTCCGGCAGGTACTCGATCAGGTCCATCGCGGTCATGGACAAGCGGCCCAGTTCCTCCGCGGCGAAGTCGCCCGCAAGTCCATGCAGGTAGGTGCCGAGGATGGCGGCCTCGAGCGTTTCCATGTCTTGCCCGATCAGCGCGGCCACCACGCCCGTGAGTACGTCGCCCGTACCGCCGGTTGCCATGCCCGCGTTTCCGGTTTCGTTCGTGTAGAGGCGCTGCCCGTTCGTGATGATCGAGTGGTGTCCCTTGAGAATGACGTGGCAACCGTACAGCTCGACCAATGCCAACGCGGCGTCACGGCGCGATGCGAATTCGGCGGCACAGGGGTCGAGCGAGGCGTCGGCGCCGCGGGCTGCAAGTAGCCGTTTTGCCTCGCCCGGGTGCGGCGTCATGACGACGCGTGCGGCGTTGGGTATTTCGAACCGTTCGACGGTGGCGAGCAAGTTGAGTCCGTCCGCGTCGAGTACGACGGGAACCTCACAGCCGACGAGCAACTCGCGAAGGGTCGCCCCGCTCATCGAATCGCCCAACCCCGGCCCCACGGCGATCACATCCGCCGCATAGTCGCCGACGATCGCGAGCAGACTCGCGGCGTCCGCCGGCAGGGATCGCACTGTGGCACAAGGTGCCAACACCACGGCCGAGTGCCGAAGTGCCTGGGGCACGACAAGCTGCACGAGCCCCGCTCCGCTTCGATATGCCGCGTTGGCCGTCAGCGCGACCGCGCCGAGCATGGTCGTAGAGCCGTCGCAACCGCCGATGACGACGATCCGCCCGACCTGAGCTTTGTGCGCGTCGTGGTGCCGCTTGGGAAGCGATGGAATCTCCTGCGTGATCACCACGTCGCGGCTCATGCGGTGTCCTCCCGCGAGCAGGCGTCCCGGCGGCGATTGATCAGGGCGGCCGTGTGCCCGGCGCCGAAGCCGTTGTCGATGTTTACGACGGCGACGCCGGCCGCACAACTGTTGAGCATCGTCAGAAGCGCGGCAAGACCGCCGAAGCTCGCGCCATAGCCCACACTCGTCGGAACGGCGATCACCGGGCACTCGACGAGGCCACCCACCACGCTCGGTAGCGCGCCGTCCATGCCGGCGACGACGACCGCCACGGACGCCGACCGAAGCAAGTCCGCATGGGCCAAGAGTCGGTGAATCCCCGCTACACCCACATCGTAGATCGCCTGGACCCGCTGATCCATGATCTCCGCGGTGACCCTGGCTTCCTCGGCTACGGGCAGGTCGCTGGTGCCGGCCGCCACGATCGCGATGGTGCCTCCGGATGGCACTGCCTCGCGTTGACGAATGGTGACGGTCCGCGCGATCTCGAGGTATTCGGCGCCGGGGTAGGCATCGACGACAGCCGCATACACCTCGCTCGACGCGCGTGTCGCCAGGACGTTGCCGCCGCCACGAATGGTGTGGCCGATGATCGTGACCACCTGTTCGGGCGACTTGCCCTCGGCATAAATCACCTCGGGGAAGCCGCACCGGATGGTTCGATGGTGGTCGACCTTGGCGAACCCGAGGTCTTCAAAGGGCAGGTCGCGCAATTGATCGACGGCCTCGTCGACGGAGCGAGCGCCGCGGCTGACGGAATCAAGGAGTTCGCGAAGGGTCTGTTCGGTCATCAAATGACAGTGTAAACACTGGCGAGCCAAACGGCAAATCACGGATAGGGATGGCTATTTCATCGCCGCGGCCCGCGCATCGAGGTCCAGAGCGGCTAGATCACCCGCCACGAACTGATGGTATCCCAGGGCGGCGATCATCACCGCGTTGTCCGTGCAATAAGCCCACTCAGCCGCGTGGAAGCCGAACTTTCGCCGTCTGCACGCCTCTAGAAGTTGGGCTCGCAGCACCGAATTCGCCGCCACGCCGCCGCCGAGGACGACGTTCGCCACACCAGTCTGCTTGACCGCGAGCATCGTCTTTTTGACCAGCACGTCCACGACGGCCTGCTGGAAGGATGCCGCGATATCGGCGACTTCGGTCGGCGAGAGCTTATCGAGCCCGCCGCTCGTCCTGCCCGGGCCGTGTACGTGGTAGAGCACCGCCGTCTTGATGCCGGAGAAGGAGAAATCCAGCGATCCCGGTTTGAGCATCGAGCGCGGGAAATCGACAGCCTTCGGATTACCGTCTCGCGCTGCCTTTTCGATCCTGGGTCCACCCGGATAGCCGAGCCCGAGGATCGTCGACACTTTGTCGAATGCCTCCCCGGCGGCGTCGTCGGTGGTCGCCCCGAGCGACTCGATTTCGAGCGGGCCGTCAACGCGATAGAGCGAGGTGTGCCCGCCCGACACCACGAGCGCGACGGCGGGCCACGGCGGCTGCTCCATGCCTATCGCCGCGCTGTTCGCGTGCGCGCAGACGTGGTTGACGGCCACAAGCGGCTTGCCCCACGCCCAACACAGAGTCTTGGCACCCGTGACACCGATTAGAAGCGAGCCCACCAGGCCCGGTCGACTCGTCACCGCAATGGCATCGATGTCGTGCCTTCCGCAGCCGGCCTGCCCCATCGCCTCTTGAACGACCGAGTCCAGCTTCTCGATGTGGGCGCGCGAGGCGATCTCGGGCACGACCCCGCCGTACTTGCGGTGCAGGTCGATTTGTGATGCGACGACGCTGCTGCGGGCCTCGGTGCCGTCGACGACCACCGCCGCCGCGGTTTCGTCACAGGATGTCTCGATGCCGAGTATCGTGGTCATGGTCTCATGCGTCTCGTCTTAGCCGGGCCATCTTCCCCGCCGTGCCATGTCTTCCCGCCTCGCAGTTTAACAGGTTGGCCGGATAAAGAAAAAGTCTGAAGCGTCCGTTGATCCCCGCGTCGGGAATCTGCGGTTTTTGCGCGACACGCATCGCCGCCGATCCCGCTTAAGGAGTAGCGGCTGCGGTGTGCGTCCGGTTCGCGGGCATGCCGCGGCTTGCCACGAGTGTTAAGTGTCCTTACCATATGTGGCATTCTGTGTGTGGTCGAAATCGCGACGCGGCGGTTTCGGTTCGCGTGCGGAATGTCGTTTCTTGTTCTGCATCGTTTGTCCATATCGAGTCACGAAGCATTGAAGGAGGTTTCCGTCATGACTGACCTTACGCGACGTTTCTGTCTTCCCATTCTGTGTGCCGGCTTACTCGGCGCGGTGGTGCTCGTCGGCTGCAACCCGGCTGTGCCGCCGCCGACGAACGGTAATGACAATGTCAACACGAACGACAATGCCGGCGACAACACCAACGACAACGCAGCCGACAACGCGAATGACAACGGCGACACGGCGCCGGCCGGGTTCACCTTCGGTGGCGTGGAGCCGCCGCGCGAGGACGTGCTGGCAAGGCCTCAGGCGATCAATCCGTTTGCGGCGAACGCCAGCGCACAGTTGCCGTCGTCCGCCGACCTGACGAAGGATCTACCGCCCATCGGCAACCAGGGCAATCTTGGATCGTGCACCGCATGGGCGGCCGGCTATGCAGGGGCGACGTACACGTCCAACAGGCAGTACGCTTGGGGCGCAATGACCACCGATCACCAGGCGAGCCCCGGCTACCTCTACGAGAAGCTGCTCGAAGCCGACTCGTTTGATTGCGGCTCCGGCACGCTGATCAGCACCGCCATGAACCTGCTCGTGCAGGGTGGATGCTCGAGCCTGGCACTGGTGGACTACACGGACGAAGCCTGCATCAACGATCCGTCGGCGGCGGACGCGGCCAACTTCCAGATCGGCAGCTTCAACCGTGTGGTCGAGACGGATCGTCACGCTCTGCGGTCAGAGTTGGCGGCCGGGAGGATCATCGTCTTCGGCGCGAAGCTCTACGACGACTTCCCCAACGCCCTGGGTGGCGATGTTTATCGCGGTAGCGGAAACTACCTTACGCAAGGGAGCCAACATGCGGCACACGCTATGAGCATCGTTGGATATGACGACAGCCGCGGCGCCTATCGGATCATGAACAGTTGGTCGACGGGCTGGGGTGATGCCGGCTTCATGTGGATGGCGTATGAGACGTTCGAGGGGACCGCCTTCGAGGCCTACTCGATCGAGCCCTCGGGTGATCGTGACCCTGATCCGGCCCCTGACCCTGATCCCGACCCCGACCCTGATCCTGATCCCGATCCCGATCCCGATCCCGATCCTGATCCCGACCCTGATCCCGACCCTGATCCTGATCCGTTGCCCGATCCCGTGGGAACGATCGACGACGCCTTCCAGTTCGCCGACGCCGACCCGCTGACGCACGAGCAGCAGGTCTATCTGGTGTTCTACTATCACTTCGATGCGCCGGTCTTCATCCGGACGGTCACGGTCACCGACCCGACCGGCAACGTCGGACAGCAGACCTACGACACCTGGTATCTCGACGGCTACGTCTACTTCGTCCAGACCGGTGGGTTCCAGTGGCAGGCGGGGACCTACACGCTGGAGTTCGATACGCAGACCCAGTCCGGCACCGACATCCTCTACACGGGGGCGGCCGACGTGGCGGCGCTCGGCGAGGACGGCGGCGGCGACGCGGGCACCTGCTCGAACATCTGCATGTTCGCCTACGACGGCGAGTGTGACGATGGCGGGACCGGTAGCGACTTCTTCCTGTGCGACTACGGCACGGACTGCGCCGACTGCGGCACGCGCGACGGAGACGGTGGCGGCGACGTGATCGACGACCTGTGTTCCGACCAGTGTATGACCGCGTTCGATGGCGAGTGTGACGACGGAGGCCCCGGTGCTCTGTTCGACGTGTGCGACTTCGGCACCGACTGCTCCGACTGCGGCTCGCGATCCGAGGGCGATGTCGTCATCGAAGACGAGTTCTGCGATGACTCCTGCCGATTCGCATTCGACGGCGAATGCGATGACGGTGGTATCGGAGCCGCCTGGGCGGACTGCGACTTCGGAACCGACTGCTCCGACTGCGGTCCGCGTACGATTGACGACTTCATCGACGATTTGCCGCCGAAGGTCGTGGCCCGCAAGTTCCGCGGCGTGACGATCGTGACCCCGCCGGAGGCCGCTGCGCTTCCCGCCGTGGGTGTGCGTCCGGGCATCCTGGGTGCCAATCGTCAGCCGGCCACGGTAAAACCGGCCGAAACCAACTAGCGGTTCGGCGTTTGATCCATTGCGGGCGGCGTGCCCGGGTCTTGGCCCGTGCTCGCCGCCCGTTTCTGTTCAGGGCGGCCGTTCGTCCCGGGTCTTCAGAAGAGGCGAATAAACCGGCGGCTGAGGCGGTTGGAGGTGCATCGGGTCGTCCCCGATGAAGCGTCAGGACAAGGGCTTGGAGGATCATCGAATGAAACAGGACCTCAGCGGCTCGGCGAGGGCCGGGATCGCGGTTTGTGTAGTGTGCCTCTGTGGGTTCGCGGTCTCGGGCTGTCGGCGGGAGGCGACAGCCGCGGATACGTCCCCGAAGCCGGGGGCGGCTGCGAAAGACGACAAGGCGAAGAAGCCGAAAACGCCTACGTACGCACGGCAAATCGGCCCCGACAGCAAGAAGTACCGCACCGAAGGCGGCAAGGCCTACCTCCTGGCGAAGGGGCGGCACGACGATCCGGACGCGGAATGGTACGATTTTACCGGTTCGCCAATTCCGTATGCGAAGCTGCAGTACGGGATCGGCAAGGACCGGATTCGGGCGATCGATGACCCACTCTTCGTCGCCGCGGATGATCCGCGGCTTCTGAATGTGGGCGCAAGCCACTACCGAAACGAACGCGCCACGAAGAACGACGAGATCATGGTCATCGGCTACGTCGAAGGCGGCGAGGCACGGGCTTATCCCACGGCGCTGCTCGACGGGCACGAACTGGTCAACGACGAAATCCAGGGCAAGCCGGTGACGGTGGGGTGGTGACCGCTTGCCAAGCTGTCCGTAGTTTACGGACGAGAGAAGGATGGAGCGGTCGATCAGTTCGGTGTCAGCGGTTACGTCTACAAGAACGTCTTCCTCATCTTCGATCGGCGGACCGTGAGCCTCTGGTATCCGCTCGACGACACCAAGTGGACGGCCATCTCCGGTCCTCGCAAGGGCGAGACGATACCGTTCATCGAAGAGGCGCCGATCGTGACACTCGGCGAGTGGCGCAAGAAGCATCCCGACACAACGGTGCTGCTCGGGTCGAAGAAGAAGATCGAGAAGGCAAAGGGGGAGTAGGGCCGCCCCGCGTGCGAGAACGCGGCCCGTTCGAATCGCCCCGTTCGAATCGGCCGGGTGGCATGGGCAAGCGCAGCTTGCCCGTGTCGCTGTGCGAATCGGCACGCCCAACTGGATCCGCGCCGTGCGAATGGGGACCCTTCTTCATCCCCCCTTGGCAAGGGGGGAAAGAGGGGGGTCTGGCTGCAAAGAGCGTCGACGGTACAATTCCGCCATGCACATTCGTTCCGCCACCAATGCCGACGCGGACGCCGCGCGCACGCTGATCTTCGGCGTGCTCGATGAGTACGGCCTATCCACCGAGCACCAGGGCGTCGATGCCGATCTGGACGACCTTGAAGGCAATTACATCGCGCGAGGCGGGCTCTTCGAGCTGCTCGAAGACGACGACGGCCGGCTCGTCGGCACGGTCGGACTGTTCCCGAAAGAAGACGGCGTGTGCGAGTTGCGGAAGATGTACTTGTTGCCCGAGGCGCGGGGCAAGGGACTGGGCAAGAGGATCATGGACCGCATCCTGGATCGGGCCCGTTCGCTCGGATTCCGCCGCATCGAACTCGAAACAGCCGCCGCTCTGGTCGAAGCCATGGGCTTATACGCGCGTTACGGATTCCGCCCGATCGACCCCGAGCACCTCTGTGCCCGCTGTGACCAGGCCTTCGCGCTCGATCTGGATTGACCACGCCCACCATGTGCCGAAGCGCCGTCATTTTCGACTTCGATGGAACGCTGACGAAGCCCTACCTCGATTTCGACGTCATCCGTGCCGAGATTGGGGTCGAGGGCGGGCCGATCCTCGAAGCGATGAATCACATGGACGACGCTTCGCGCCGCCGGGCGGCCGCCATACTGGAACGCTACGAGTGGGAGGCCGCCCGAAACGCCGAGCTTCAGGATGGGGCGGTCGAGGTTGTGGCGGGGTTCCGGCAGCGCGGGCACCCGGTGGCTATCTTGACGCGCAACGCCAGGCCAATGCTCGATTTCGTGCTATCCGCGCATGGTATTTCGATCGATGCTGTCAGGACGCGCGAGGACGGTGCGATCAAGCCCTCTCCTGAGCCCGTGCTGTCCCTGTGCGCCGAACTAGACGCTGATCCACTGCGAAGCTGGGTGGTGGGGGACTACCTCTTTGACCTGATTTCGGGGCGCGAGGCGGGCACACGCACCGTACTCATGGTGGGTGGCAAGGAGACGCCGCCCTTCGCTGATCAGGCCGACTTCGTGATCCACAGGCTCACCGAGCTGTCGGCCATCATCCCTTCTTCTTAGCCGTGTCCGAACTTCGTTTGGAGCGGGACTCGACCTTGGCCCGCTGATCCGCGGTCGGGAGCTTCTCGATACGGCTCTTGAGCTCCGCGAACATGTCGTCGATCGGGCCGTAAAGGTCGGTCAACTGTTGCTCGATTTCCTTGAGGTCCTTGTCGGTTCCGGCTCCCTCTTTGATGCGTGCCTCGAGCTTGGCAATGGCTACGCGCCGGGTGTTTCGATGGTCGGTGGCGCGCTGTTTGAGCTCGTCGAGGCAGGACCGCGCGGTCGTTGTCTGCGTGTCGTCGAGGCCGTACGTCGTGATGAACTGAGCGACGTAGTTCTCCCACGCCCTGAGTTCCTGGCTGATCTCGTCGTCGGGTTCGGGCTCGGCCTTGGGCGGAGGCAGCGGCTCACCCGCGTCCTCGAGGCGGGCGAGCTTCTTCTCCTCCCGTTTCTTACGCAGGGCATCGTTGCGCCGCTTGATCTCGGGGCCGGTCGGTTCCCAGAAGGTCGACTGCTCGAACTCGCCGCTCTGCCATGTCGTGAGCTTCTGTTCGGCAAACGTCATGCCGGCGCCGTAAGTCAGCTTCTCGAGTTCGAATTGCGCTCGCTTGACCGGCGGAAGCACGTCCGCCACATCGACCATGGCGAGGTCGAGCTGCTTCTTGACCTCCTCGAACATGGGCATCGCGCGAGCCGCCCATTCCTGCACGCGCTTCTTGTCCGGTGGTTCGAGCTCGAGCCGCATTTCGATGAATTCGTTGACCAGCGGGATGATCCTCTTGCGGTTCTTCTCGAGGAAGGGTGTCCAGCGTTTGACCATCGCGTCTTGAACGGCCTTTGAATCCGAGTCCTTCAGCTCGTATTTCACGCCGATCTCCATCGCCCACCGACGCAGGAGAAGGTCGGTCAGTTTGGGCGACGGCCAAAGGCCCTCGACCCGTCCGGCCGACGCCGCGGGTGCCTTAGCATCTTGGCTCGACGCATGAGTGATGGCCGGCATGGCGAGGATGATCAGCGCGACAACAGCTTTCTTGAACATGGCAGGCTCCAGGAAGAGGCAAAGTGAACGATGGGGCGCCCCGTGATTCGGGCTTGCCTTCCACCGGCATGCCCCCGGCCTCGGTGAACGGTGCGACCCCGCGACGTGGACCCCGCAGGTCCGATACCAATTGTCACCACCATAATGCCGACATTCAACCACCTTGCACGATTCTGAGCATGTATAGACGGAATCCGGCGGGGCATGACCCGCGCGAGCGCCGACCGTGCGGGTCGAACAGCGCGCGGGCCGGCTGGAACTCTTCCCAGTTTAACACCGAGAGGCGTTTTAACACGCCAGCGCTGCCTGGATTCGCACGATGCTTGGGGCCTTGCAGGCCGTCCAAGAATGTAGCGTCGTCCCTTGTGGGCGACGAGGAGCCGCACTGGTCGCCACCCACAAGGGGTGGCGCTACAAGACAGCGCCGTACGCCCGCTTCTTCAGCGGACTGCTAGGTCGGTTCGCAGCGGCGGCGCATCGCGACGGCCTTCCCGGCACAGAGCAGCATCAGGGCGAGGATCAATAGACCCCACGACGAGACAGCCGGCACGGGTTGCCCCTGGCATTCGTCCGGGACGCCGTTGCCGTCGGTGTCGGCGCTGGTGCCGGCCGCGATATCGCAGTCGTCGAGGGTCGTGTTCCCGTTGCAGTCTCGGTTTGTGCCCGCAGCCAGGTCGCAGGCGTCGGGTAGGGCGTTGCCGTTGCAGTCGGTGGCGTTACCGTCGGCGATCTCGCAGTCATCGGGCACGTTGTTGGCGTTGCAGTCAGTGCTGCCGCCGCCCGCGATGTCGCATTCGTCGGGCGCGGCGTTCTCGTTGCAGTCGGCGCTCGTGCCATCGAGAAGGTCGACTACATCGGGTACGCCGTTGAGGTTGCAGTCGTCGCTCTTCTCGAAGGCGCCCATGTCGACGATGGGAGCGGTGCCGTTTCCAGTGTCGGGCATCGCCGGGTCGTCGAGGAACCGGGCGAGCCCGTCCAAATCGAACGGGATTGGCTCGCTCGTGTCGCCGTCGTCGTCCAAGTCGAACTCATCAGCCGGAAGGGCCGTGTTGTCGCCCGCGTCGATGCAAGGCGAACCGGGCAGTAGGCGGAGGTTGCCGCTGGAAGCGTCCACGAACCTCGGGTCGAGGTCGATGTTGCCGACACCGCCGTCGCCCGCCCAGCCGCCTTGGATACAACTGTAGTTGACAGCGATCTCCGACGAGCCGGCTTCGTGATAGACCTGCAACTCTGCCCCGGACCCCTCGCTGTCCGAGTTGTCCCAGACGATGCAATTCGACAGTGTGGCTCCCGCCGCATCGTAGCGAAGGGACAGCGCGCCGCCACGGTCACCAGCGGAGTTGTTGACGATCGTACAGTTCACCAAAGCCAGCGTATGGAAGGACCGTCCCCAGATCGCGCCGCCATCCTCCGCGGTGTTTCCGGCGAACAGGCAGTCTGTGAAAGTCGTCGTTGGGTCATTGAGGTTCACTACGGCGCCGCCCAACCAGCCCGAGGAGTTGTTCATGAACCGGCAATTCAAGACCGTGATAGTGCCCGGACCGTCATTCCCCATCGCGCCGCCTGCGGCATCGACGACGTTGCCGACGAAGTCGCAACCGATCAGCGTGATACTGCTATCATAGTTGTAGATCGCGCCACCGAGGTTGGTGCCCCCGTGGCCGAGGTTGGCTGTGAACAGGCAATTGATGACCACGGGGTGGCACCGCTGATCGTTGTAGATGCCCATGCCCGCCGCGCCGAGTCCGCCGGTGTTCCCCGTAAACGTGCAGTTGCTGATTCGCGGCGCACTGTCGGGCGCGTTGTATATGGCGGCACCGCGCCATGCCGCGTGGCAGTTTCGAAAAGCGCAGCGAGTCACGGTCGGGCTTCCCGCGATGTACATGCCGCCCCCAGAATCCCGATGGGGGTGCGAGAACTGGTTGGCGTTCCCTGACTCGATGACGACCCCGTCGATGACGGCCGTCGCAGACACGCTAGCACCAAACGTGACATTGTAGCTGTTATCCGTGGTGTCCCCGGAGCAAGTCGAGCCGCACACCGAAAGCGCCAGGTCGGCACAGCGCTCGCGCCAGCCACCCGTGCAACAATCGTCGTATCCGTCGGTCGCGCAAACCAAGTCCTGGCACACTTCGTTGTCACAACCGACTCCCAAGTGCGCGTGGCAACAGTCACTCTCGGTGGCGTTGGCATCATCGCCGTTCAGGTCGCCGCTCAGTGCGGTTTCGTACGCCGCGATGTCGCGGTCATCTGGGTTCGGCGCGCCACAGCCCGCGTAGCCGCCCATGATCGCGACGCCGTTGAGTAGCTGGAACGTAGCCTCCCGATCGCCGGGCGTTTGATCGCTGCCCTGGTCGGGCGTGTAGATGCCGTCTGCCACATGAATCTCCGCAACGACGCCACCTGAGGACGACGCATCGGCAAGGGCGTCCTGAAGGTGGACGTAGGCGCTGCACCAGCTCGAGCCGTCGTGTGTCGGGCCCACAGCCTCCGCGTCGACGTAGATCACCGAGCCGGATGCGGATGATACAGTCGAGAACAGCACAATCGAGAGAGCAGACGACAGGCGTAACGGAGTGAACTTGCGCATGAGCTGTTTCCCCTTCAGCAGGCCGCTTGCTCTCGACGCGAACGCTCGATTCGCCCTCCACGGCAAGCGCCTGAGGCGGCACGGCCGCCCGGGCTCGCTCGATGTTCGCCGGCTATGCCGATTCGTGGCGGCGGCGTATCGCGACGGCCTTTCCGGCGCTCAGAAGCGTCAGGGCAAGGATCAGCATGCCCCAGGTGGAGACAGCCGGCACGGGTTGCCCCTGGCATTCGTCCGGGACGCCGTTGCCGTCTGTGTCAGAGCTGGTGCCGGCTGCGATGTCGCATTCATCGAGGGTCGTGTTCCCATTGCAGTCGTTGCTCGCGCCGGCCGCCAGATCGCAGGCGTCCGGCAGGGCGTTGCCGTTGCAGTCGGTGCCTGCGCCCTCTGCGATGTCGCAATCGTCGGGCACGTTGTTCGTGTTGCAGTCGGTGCTTGCCCCGGATGCGACATCGCACTCGTCGGGCGTGGCGTTCGCGTTGCAATCAGCGCTGGTCCCGTCGAGCAGATCGATTGCGTCTGGCATGCCGTTGAGGTTGCAGTCATCGCTCGTTTCGAAGGCGCCCATGTCGACGATGGGTGGGGTGCCGTTACCCGTGTCGGGCATCGTCTGGTCGTCGACGAATCGGGCAAGCCCGTCAAGGTCGAAGGGGATCGGTTCGAGCGTGTCGCCATCACTGTCAAGGTCGAACTCATCAGCCGGCAGGGCGGTGTTGTCACCCGCGTCGATGCAAGGCGAGCCGGAGAGTAGGCGGAGGTTGCCACTGGAAGCGTCCACGAACATCGGGTCGAGGTCGATGTTGCCGACGCCGGTCCAGCCGCCTTGGATGCAACTGTAGTTGACGATGGTCTGCGCCAGACCCGACTCGTTGAAGATCAGGGACTCCGGCCCTGTGCCTTCGCTGTCGTGGTTGTCCCAGACGATGCAGTTCGTAAGCGACATGTTCGTTGGCGGCTGATAGTGGTAGAATGCACTCCCTCGGTCCGTCGCCGAGTTTCCGGTCAATATGCAGTTGGTGAAACTCACCGCTTCGAATTCCGTGCCGAATGCGACGCCGCCGCGTGCAGCCGAGTTTCCGTAAAACAGGCAATTCGCATAAGTGACAACGGTTTCATGCGCATGACTCACGGCGCCACCCGCCC
>JAJDDX010000092.1 GCA_029260055.1 Phycisphaerae bacterium | reverse complement strand
CTCAGTGATGCCAACGGCGCCCAGCCGACTTTCGATGCGCCGGATGTGAGCTCAGACACCGAGCTTACCTTCCAGGTCGAAGTGAGCGATGGCACGAACACCTCAGTCGACACGGTGACCGTGTCGGTTAACGCGGAGCTTGAGCCACTGGTCAACGCGGACGCCGGAGCGGACCAGGCCGTGGTTGAAGGTGCGGAAGTCACGCTGAGTGCAAGCGGAAGCGTCCTGCAACCCATCGAGTTCGACGCTGGTGCGATCGAGGCCCACGGCGGCAGCGGCCAGGACATCAACCTCGACGTGCAGGTCGAGGATGACGGGAGCACGCTGCACCTCACCGGCAACGGCTGGAAGTCGCTCGACTTCCCGTACACGGTGACAGCCGACACGATCCTGGAGTTCGATCTCAAGGTTACGGCTGAGGGTGAGATTCACGGGATCGGGTTCGACAACGATGCCGGCTTGAGCGCGGACCGGTTGTTCCGCCTTCACGGCACCCAGAACTGGGGACGAGGCGAATTCGACGACTACAGCGGATCGGACGGAGAGTGGAGACACTTCCGAATCCCGGTTGGTGAGGCCTTCACCGGCGATTTCAACCGGCTCGTCTTCGCCAGCGATCACGATGTGGCCAGCCCGACGGCCGAGAGCTTCTTCAGAAACCTCACGGTCTATGAGGACGACGGCGACCAGAATAATGGTCTGACCTACACCTGGACGCAGACCGGCGGTCCGACGGTGACGCTGAGCGATGCCAACGGCACGCAGCCGACCTTCAGTGCTCCGGATGTCGCCGCGGACACCGAATTGACCTTCCAGGTTGAGGTGAGCGACGGCACGAACACGTCGGTCGATACGGTGACCGTGACCGTGGACGCCGTCGATGACAATATGCAGGTGGATGCCGGAGCTGACGTGAACGCCATGGAAGGGGAAGCGGTCTCGCTCCATGCGACCGCAACCGACACGTCGACGATGGTTCCATTCGACGCCGGCTCGGTGGAGGTTTACGGCGGCGCCGGCCAGGACGTGAATCTCGACGTTCAGGTGGAGGATGGTGGCGATACGCTGCACCTGACCGGAAACGGGTGGAAGTCGATGGACTTCCCGTACACGGTTACGCCGAACACCGTCCTGGAATTCGATTTCAAGGCCACGACGGAAGGTGAAATCCACGGAATCGGATTCGACAACGATGCGAACCTCAGCCCTAATCAGACGTTCCGGCTCCACGGGACGCAGAATTGGGGACGGAGCGAATTCGATGACTACAGCGGCTCAGAGGGAGAGTGGAAACACTACCGAATCCCGGTCGGTGAAGCCTACACGGGTGAGTTCGACCGCCTCTTCTTCGCGAGCGACCATGATGTCAGCAACCCGACGGCTGAGAGCTTCTTCAGCAATCTGCGCGTCTACGAGGATGACGGGTCACAGGGCGACGCCTTGACCTACGCCTGGACGCAGACCGGCGGACCGAGCGTGACGCTATCCGACGGCGACACCGCTCAGCCGACGTTCACCGCTCCCGAGGGTATCAGCAACACGGACCTCACGTTCCAAATCGAGGTCTCCGACGGCACCAACTCCTGGACGGACGAGGTGAAGGTGGCGGTGAGTGCCGACGATGACGCTCCCGTGGCGGCGGCTGGCACCGCCCAGACGGTTGAAGAGGGTGGCATCGTGACCCTCGATGCTTCCGAGTCCGCCGATCCGGAAGGCCAGGGCCTGACCTACACCTGGACCCAGACGGGTGGCGCGAGCGTGACCCTGTCCGATGCGAATGGCGCCAAGCCGACCTTCACGGCGCCCGAGGGTGTCAGCAACTCGCAGCTTACCTTCCAGGTCAGCGTGAGTGACGGCACGAGCACGTCAGTCGACACTGTGGCGATCAACGTCAACGCCGATGATGATGCACCGACGGCTGAAGCCGGCCCCAACCAGACCGCCGATGAGGGCGAGACGGTTGCGCTGAACGCGTCCGGCTCCGCCGATCCGGAAGGCCAGGGCCTTACGTATACCTGGACGCAGACGAGCGGTCCGAGTGTGACGCTGTCCGATTCGAACGGCGCTCAGCCGACGTTCGACGCGCCTGCGTTCGATGCGGACACGGAGCTGACCTTCCAAGTCGAAGTCTCCGACGGCACGAACAGCTCGGTTGATACGGTCTCCGTGACCGTCAACGCATCCGAAGCGGTGGTCGAGCCTGATGACGAGGACGATGCCCCGGTGGACGGCGGTACGACAACCGGCGGCGATGAGCAGGGCGACGCAGGCGACGAAGAGGCGACCAAGCCGGGCGCTTCCGAGCCGCCGCAGAAGGACGAGGTTCCCATCATCGAGATACCGCAGGCCCCCGAGGCCGTGGTGACGCCGCCGCCAAGCGCCGAGGCGTCGGAACCGACTGCCGAGCCGACCGCGCCGCCGGTGACCAACCAGCCGCCGTACACGCCGCCGGCCGAGCAGCCTTCCGCGACCACGACGCAAGAGCCTGCTTCCGATGACACAGCGTCCGCGCCGCAATCGGACACAAAGCCCGAGCCCGTCTCGTGGGACGGCGGTGAGGATTTGTCGGTGATGAATCCCGCCGAGGACCTCAATGCGTCGCTCGAACTCGCACGGGCCGAGGCGGACGTGCTGGACGATCTGAACGAAGCCTTCACAGCCGCCCGGGCGGACGAACTCAGGTTCGAGAACGAGTTCGATGTGATCGGTGTGGTGGAACTTCCGACATCCTCGCCGGCCCCGATCGGCAGCCGCCTGGCGGCGCCACCGGCTTCGCCGGACGCCGCGACGACGTGGACTCCCACGGAACCGTCCGCGCCCACCGAGCCTGAGAAAGCAACTTCCGAGGAGGGGGCAGAAGGCGCTGAGGATGATCCAAGACTGCGACGAGGTCGTGAGTTAGAGGACGACGCACAAGAGCTTCCCACGGTCAACGTGCAGCCGCGATCTGAAGAGGGTGCTGCCGACGAGGCCGAAGAGGGCGAGAAGGACGATCTCAACCCGTTCAGCTTCCTCGCGGGGCTCTGGGGTGCCGTCCGGGCGAAGGCCGGCGTGGCCAAGCGGGCCGATGATGACGACGATTCGGGTAAGGTCCGTAATAATCGCCGACGCTAGTAGGCCCGAGCGGCATGACGTTACCCGCGGTGAAGGTTGCTAAGCATCCGCGCCCGTAGAGCCGAAAAACCTCCTGAGACGCGCGCCTAGCGCGTCCCGGGGAATATCGGACCTAAGTGTGGGTGCGCCATGCGGCCTCTGCGAGGACCACATCAACGGAAGATTCGCGCACGCCTGCTGTTGTTGTTGGCAGCAGCAACGTTCGTGTTGGCAGGTTCCGCATCGCCCGGCGAGCCGGCGGCGAGTAAGCACGTAGCCGGCTCCGCGGTCGAGACCGTCCTTGGAATCACCGCTCCGGCCAAGACGGCGGTTGTCGGTGCCGTTCATCCCGCACGCATCGCACACATCCTTATTGAAGAGGGCGGTTCCGTCCTGGAGGGCGACCTCCTGATCGAACTCGAAGACGCCGTGCAGCGCAGGCGAACCGAGATCGCCAAGGCCGAGGCCGATTCGACGCTCGGTATCGATCTGGCCCGCGAGAAGTGGAAGCACGCCAAGAGCGAGCTGGAAAGACTGACAAAGCTCGAGGCCCAAAACCAGGCTTCGCCCAAGGAACTCATCGACGCCAAAGCGGAAGCCGAGATTACGCGAATCCAGCTCGACATGGCGCAGGTCGATCACGAGCAGGACCTGCGTGCCTATCAACGCGAGCAGGCCATACTCGACGACTATCGGATTCGCGCACCCTTCTCCGCATACGTCTCGGTCCAGCACAAACACGACGGCGAGACCGTCGATCAGCTCGAGGGAATCCTGACCTTAGTCCAACTCGATCCCTTGCACGTAACCGTCGACTGCCCGCTTTCACTCGCCCCGAGTGTGCGCATCGGCGACAGGGTGCTGGTCCGGCCGAGCGAACCGAGTGTCAGCCCGCGGCACGGCACGGTCACGTTGACCCATCGCGTCGCCGACGGTGCCAGCCAGACCTTCAAGGTACGGGTAGCACTCGAAAACGAGGATGCGGCTTGGATGTCAGGACTGAAAGTCGCCATCGACTTCCCCCTGCCGAAGACCACAGCCACGCCGCCCGAAGAGGCTTCACCGAAGCTGACGGCCCACAAGGCGAAAGACGAACAAGAACCGGCGCGGGAACGGCCGGCGCAGTAGACTAAGAAGGTGATGCCATGATGTTCGATGATGTCGAAAAGCCGGCCGGGTCGCTGGACAGCGACGAGGCCTTTGACCTGTTGCAGGACCTCGGGCGCAACACGCCGGAGGAAATCCGGCGGCAGCGATCTCACTTCCGCCTGGCGATCAAGGCGGCGGTCGTGCTTCAGTCGGGCAACGCCAGCGACATCCTCGCCATGAAGGTCAAGGGGACCACCGGTGACGTCTCCGAGGGCGGACTCAGCGCCCTGTTTCCGATTCCACCGCGCGTGGGCGACATCTACCGCCTCCAGTTCGATCGCAGCACGCTCGACCTGCCGCTTACCTTCGCGAGGTGCGTTCGTTGCCGAGTCGTACGAGAAGATGCCTTTGAAGCGGGCTTCTGCTTCTTCTCTCCGATCACCTTGCCAGAGACCGCAGACACCGGCGCGGAGTCGCCCCTGATAAGCTAGAGAACCGGCGGGACCAGCGTATGCCTCGAGGTGAACAACTGTCACGATCTGATCAGGAGGCAAGCAAGGCCGACGATCAATCCGCGCAAATGGATCCCTTCATGGAGATCGCTCATCTGGCGCGGACCACCACGGCCCGTCCGCGCTACATGGCCGAGGTCCTGAGACTCGTCGCGAAATTCTACAAGGCTCCCTACGCGACCGTACACCTGCGGTACGCATCGGAAGTCATCCACGACGATTGCCATACAGGCCCGACCGACCCGCGGTTCTGGAAGACGAATCTGCAGGAGTTCCTCACCGAGTCGCTTGCTGAATCGAGGTCGCGTGCGAAGGTCCTCAAAGCCAAACGCGGAAAAATCCGCGTCGCGTTCCTTTCCGCTCCGGTCTTCGACCCGTCGGGTCCGGCCATCGGCGCCATGGCGCTCGTGGTGACACCGATCGAGGAGGCCGAAGTCGCCACGTGCCTCGCCCGGCTCGAGGGGTTCTGCCGGCTCGCGTCCGCGTGCGCCGAGTTCCTAGGCGGGCGGGAAGCCGGACCACCGGGATCAAAGGCGTCGGTCCAGGCCCAGGCCCGGGCCGCCCAGTGTGGCACCACCGCGGAACTGGCCTTTACGATCACGAATGAGCTGCGCAACAAGCTGGGATGTGAACAGGTTGCGCTCGGCATGGTCAGGCGCAATCGCGTCAAGATCCTCTCGATCTCCGGGCTGGACGAAGTCAAGAAGCAGAGCCCGGGTGTCGTCAGCCTCCTCGGCGCCATGGAGGAGTGCCACGACGTGGCTGCTCCCATCGTCTTTCAACGAGACGGCGGATTCGTGGGTGAGGGCACGTCGGCAAGCTACCGGATGCACAAGCAATGGCACGGCGCGGCAAAAGGTGCGACCGTCGCATCCATCCCTCTGCGCTCGGGCGAGCGAACGGTCGCCATCCTCAGCATCAGGCAACGCAGCCAGGAGTCGTTCACGCACGAGAGCATCGAACAACTCCGCTCGAAGGTCGAGCCCTTTGCTCCCGCGCTGATCCTGACGCATCGAGCCAATCGCACCATGGCTCAGCATGTATTCGACACCTGCCACGAGACGCTACAAGCGGCGCGGGCGCCGGGCCACATCGGGCGCAAGGTGGCGGCCGCCGTGGTCCTTATCGCGGGATGCTGGTTCACCTTCGGATCGATGGATTACGAACTCGGTGTCCCGGCGGTCGTGACCGCGGCCGAGATCAGACACATCAGCTCGCCCTTCGATGGGGCCCTGACGACCGCCCATGTCGTGGAAGGCGATCACGTGGCGCGCGGCGACATCCTCTGCGAGCTGGACCACAGAACGCTGGACCAGGAGAAGGCGCAGCTTCTGGCGGAACTCGCCATGCTCGAACGCGTCATGGACAAGGCCAGAGCGGAGGCTTCGCCGTTTGAAGTCAAACTTGCGCTCGCCAAGCAAGAACTCGTCGACGCGCAACTCGACATCGTGACACGCCGCATTGAGCAAGCGACGATCACCTCGCCCATCGACGGGGTCGTCGTCGCCGGTGACCTGCGAAAGATGATCGGCGGGATCGTGGCACGCGGTTACCCGCTGTTTGAAGTCGCGCCTCTGGACCGGTGGACGCTCGAATTGCAGGTCCCGGAAGCTTCCTCCGAAGAGCTCAACGCCCAATTGAGCGGTACGTTCGCAAGCTACGCCCGGCCGGAGGATGTACGCGAGTTTTCGATCTCACGCGTGCTCGCGTCCGCCAGGATCCACGACACCAAGAACGTTTACGTGGCCGAAGCCGACATCGACGCGCGGGGCGATTGGATGCGTCCGGGCATGGAGGGCGTCGCCAAGATCAACATGGGGGCGCACAAGGTCTGGTGGATCGCGCTGCACCGCGTCATTGACTACTTGCGGATCAACCTCTGGATATGAGTGACGCCCCCGCCCAACCTCCCGCGATGCCATCCCTGGCGGACAAGCTCAAGAGCGTTCGGCTCGGTCTGCGCGACGACCTTGACGTCACGCGCCACCTCTTCCGCGACAGCCCTTCCTACATCGTTCGAGACCCGGTGACCTTCCAAAGCCAGCGGTTCGAGCCGGCCGACTACGACGTGCTCGTGAGAATCGAGTCCAACCGATCACTCGGTGACATCTTCGACGAACTCGTCAGCGCAGGTCGCGCGGAGAAAGAAGACGAAGAGAAGTTCTACGCGTTCATCATGTCGCTGCACCGCATCGGATTCCTTCAATTGCCGGTCTCCGACGACAAGGTGCTCTACCGACGACACCAACAGAAGGAACAGGCGAAGAAGAAGGAGAAGCTACTCGGCTTCCTCTTCTTCCGCGTCCCGCTGTTCAACCCGGACGCGTTCCTCACCCGTACGATGCACAAGGCCCGATTCACCTTCAAGGCACCGTTCATCGCACTGTGGTTCGTGGCGCTCGTATCAGCCGGCTTCATCCTGGTACAACGATGGGCCGACGTGACCGAACCGCTCCAGGGTCTGCTCGTGGCGCAGAACCTGCCACTCATGTGGATTACGCTGATCGGACTCAAGTTCCTCCACGAGTTCGGGCACGCCTATAGCTGCAAGCACTTCGGCGGACATGTGCCCGAGATGGGCGCGTACATCATCCTCATGACGCCGTGTGCGTACATGGACGCCACCGCCTCCTGGGGCTTCACGAAGAAATCGCAGCGACTCATGGTCTGCCTCGGTGGTATGTACTACGAGAGCTTCGCGGCGATCGTAGCCGTCTTCGTCTGGGCCATGACGCAACCGTCACTGCTCCACAGCGCCGCCTATAACGTCATATTCCTGGCCACCGTCGTCACCGTGCTGTTCAACATCAACCCGTTGATGCGCTACGACGGCTACTACCTCATGAGTGACCTCACGGAGATCCCGAACCTAAGAGCCAAGTCGACGCAGTACGTCTTCGCCTTGCTGAAGCGCTGGCTGCTCAAGGTGCCGGTCCGCAACGTCCCCAAGACCGTTCGGATGAAGTTCATCCTCGGCGGCTACGGCGTGGCTGCCAGCATCTACCGCATCGCGCTGCTTCTGGCGATTTCCGCCATGCTCGCCACGAAGGTCTTCCTGCTGGGCATGGGCCTGGCGATCTTCTACGTCGGAAGTACGGTCATCAAGGCCGTCCTGAAACTGGTCAAATACCTCTGGTACGCCGAGGAGACCGCCAACGTCCGTCACCGAGCCATCGCGCTTTCCGCGGTGGCCCTGGTCATCTTCCCGGTGGCGCTGTTCGTCGTGCCGCTACCCTCCCACGTCTATGCCAGGGGCGTCCTTCTCGCGGAGCGCGAAGCGATCGTTCGTACCCGCGAGCCCGGTTTCGTCAAAAGCATCCACGTTGAACCGGGCCAGGTGATTGCCCAAGAGGAGAACCTCGCCCAACTCCATAACGATGCCCATCTTGAAACGGTCGCAGCAGCCGAGGCCAACCTCCGGGCGTCCCAGATCCGCATGGATGCCTACCGCCTCCACGAACCCAATCGCGTTCAGCAAGAGAAGGTTCAAGAGCAGGTCTTCAAGCGCCAACTCACCGCGGCCGAGGCGCGCATCGCCGACCTGACAATTCGCACATCGACCGCCGGCCGCGTCGTCGAATGCCTTGAATCGAACGATGTGGGACGCTACATCCCGGTGGGCGGCCCCATAGCGACCGTTGTGTCGGGCCGATGGCAGCTCAAAGCGATCTTGACCGAAGACCAGTCGGCCAGCGCCGGCGCGACCGTCGGCGACACCGTCGAGTTCAAGGCATCCGGCAGCTCGGAGCAGACGATCGAAGGCGTGATCACGCGAATCGCACCAGCCGGTACCAAGACCATCGAGCATGCGCCGCTTACGCACGTCGGCGGCGGCGAGATCGCCGTCAACCCCGCCGACCAGTCGACGGCTGTGCCCTATTTCGAGATCACCGTTAACCTGCCCGAATCGCTGGTCTCCGATCTGCGATACGGAATGACCGGTTCGATCCGCATGCCGGCCAAGGCCGAGCCCATCGGCACCAAACTCACCCGCCGCCTCTCCCGCTTCGTCAACAAGCTGCTCCAGGAGTAGCGGCTGCCGCCACGGTAATCCCGTAGGGTCCGCTGTGCGGACAACGAGTACCTCGCGGCCGAAGGCCTGGCTCTGGTCCGCACAGCGGACCCTACGGAACTGGTCCGCACAGCGGGCCCTACGGAACTCGCAGCGGGCCCTACGGAACTCGCAGCGGACCCTACGGAACTGTGCGGACCCTACGGAACTGTGCGGACCACGAGCGCGCCTGCTCCCCTCCTTACCAAGGAGGGGATGGGGGAGGTTCCCGGACGGGTGACGGGTGGCCCACCTCATGAGCGAAGCGGCGAGGTGGGGTAGGCGATGATCACGAACGCCCGCATCGGGAGATGATTGGCACCGTCGCCGCCCTTCATCGACTCCCCCATGTCCGGAAGGACATGGGCCACCCGGCCGAGCGACGACTGCAGGCTGAAGGCCTGCTCGATAGTAGCCGATGGTGCGCCGCGGGCGGACCATCACCCCCGCATCACTCGTACGTATACCGCGCCTCGCAACTGTAGCTGCCGGCCCGATAGCTACCACTGAGCGTGCGGTTGTCGCTCGACATCGTCAGTTCGAACGAATCCGACGGCGTGGTCATGCTGATCGTGTGCTCGTTCTCCGACGTGCGAACTTCGGCCACGTGTCCCTGCATGAGGCCGAGGGTACCGGGCACGTAGTAGGACGAGTAGACGGAGACGTACTCGCCCACGTTGCCGTAGCTCCCCTCGCTCAGGAAGTACCGGGTCTCATCGCCTTCGACCTGCACGCGAATCCGCCGATGCCCGCTGCAATCCGGCGGACAGTCGGCGCCCAGGTCATTGACGTAGGTCCTTGTGGCGTTCTTCTCCTCCACACGCCGCTCCCAGGCCGTGTAGCCTGGTGCGTCGCTTTCCGGAGGGATGTGCTCCCAATACCACTCGTAGCGCGACGACAGCGTGGCCGTCGCCTCTGTCATGTAGAACGCCCAGCCGGGTTCGAGCAGCAGCGTCTCGTCCACCCGTGAGTTGCCCACGGACGTGTAGTCGCCTGGGTCCAGGTAGCGATCGCCACGACCACTGCCCGGCCCGCCGTTGTCCCAGGAACATTCGACGTAGCCGTGCCAGCTCGGCATGCACATTTCCGTCGTGTCGATGGGGATGTCCGCGGAGATGACGGAACCTCGCGACGACTCGTCCATCTGACCGTTCGAGATGATCAGGATAACCGCTTCGACGTGCTCGCTCGGCCGCGACCGGCAGAACGTCAGGTCGTCGCGATACGAAACGTCCTCGTGCGTCCACTCGCCGTCGATTCGGTACACGGCCTGGATTCCGTTCTCGTTGTCCTCGTCCTTCTGCACCTCGGTCAGATCGAACTGAACCCTGTCTATGTCGTTATCGAAGGTGTAGACGTAGTACATGATCGCGCCGGACTGTAAGATCACCGGCTCGTCCACCGTTTCGCCCAGGTCGAGCGCCCGATGCTCGATCGAACCGCCGAAGGGTCGCATGCTCGGCTCGTCGTCGAAATCCTCGTAGTACTTGTGCGGGTCGCTGTTGAGGTTCCACAGGGCGTATTCCTTGAACTCCTCGTAGCGGTTCGGCCGCGCGCCCCATGCTTCGATCGTTCCTTCTCGTTGGATAGCCAGGTAGAAGTCGCGGACGGTGTTTCCCGTCTTGCCGTCCCGCTGGTAGATGAAGAACCAAAACGGATAGGAGGCGTAATGCCGGCTGGCGTCCGTATCGAAGAGGTAGATCTCCAGCGACGAGAAGAAGGTCCAGTCGAACCGATGCTCCGTGTTGCCGGCCGGGAAGACGAACTCCTCCGACCACACCGCGCTCGATTCCCACACCCACTCAGCCACGTCTACGTTCGGATCAGCGTCGACATACTCCTGGAAACAGTGGAAGAGCTCATGGGCGGCTGTCCCGCGTAATTCGTCATCCGAAAGGTCGGATCGAATCACGATGTTGCAGCGCTCCCGCCCCTCCGTTTCGAGGAACGTCTCCTCTCCGAGCAACTCCGTCGTGCCGATGTCCGCCCTGACCTTGACCGCGATCCAGTCCGTCGGCTCGGTGAAGCCGAGATCGAGGAAGGCAAGATAAGACGTTTCCAGCGCTTCCCGCACGACCGCGACGATCAGGTCCTGCCCCGGTTCTCCGGACATCTCGAAGAAGTCCCCGCTGGCGGTGGGGCGGTCCATGAGCCGGACAGCCGCGTCCGCCTTGCGGGTCTCGGCAGGGGGTGGATAGACGACGTCACCGGCGCGATACCAGTAACTGTCCGGGTCATCGAAAGGCGTGACGTACGGCCTCAATTGGGCCTGCGTGTCGGCGGTGAAGCCGTCGAAGCGGGCTGCCACCTCGCGCAGGACCGCCGTCGGGTCGGGTAGGGGGTCCGGCTCCCCGCGATACTGCGGGTCGAGGCTGTCATGATCGAACAGCTCTGTGCAGCGCAGCATGTAGTACTCCTCCTCGGTGATTCGGCCTTCCTCTCGTGCCAGGCGGATCAAGTCGGCGGAGCAAAGGGTGCGAGGCGCCACGTAGCCGGCGGGGCGGGCCGTCACGGCGCTGAGCCAGGCGTCGAGGTCGGCTGCGTTCATCACAGCCTCCTCGCTGTCGGGGATGTCCAGGGGGATGAACTCGTCGCCCGGCCCCCCAGGTTCCGAGGCGCTGTTGTCGTTGCCCGGCACGGGGGCGCCTCCGGGCGGGTCTCCAGCCGGTGGGGTGGGCTGGCAACTCGGCAGGGCCAGCAACAGGCATGAGGCGATCGCAAGAGAGGTCCCAACCGGTACGAGTCGACAAGGCCAAGCCATGGCGCTCCTCCTTTGGAGGCGAGTAGCTCCTCTCGTCCGTCACCGGTAGGCCATTATAACAGGTGGCGGCGTCTAGGTTTACGGTTTTGGTGCGGCATCCGCGGCAGGGCATGAAAAAACCCGAGCCGGCACGTGGCCGACTCGGGTCTGATTGCCATTTGGCGATTGAAGAAGCGGACGCTAAGGCGTTGTGTCAGGTTTCTGGCCGAGTGTCGATACCAGCTTGACAGCCACTCATGAAAGTGGTCAAGCGATTGGCCATTAGTACGGGTCGGCTTAACACATCTCTGCGCTTACACTTCCCGCCTATCGACCTGGTAGTCTTCCAGGGGCCTTCATCCCGACGAATCGGGAACCGAGACCTAGTCTTGAGGGGGGCTTCCCGCTTAGATGCATTCAGCGGTTATCCTTTCCATGCTTAGCTACCCAGCGGTGCCCCGAGCGGGACAGCTGGTACACCAGAGGCACGTACCTCCTAATCCTCTCGTACTAAGGAGATCTCCTCTCAAGTCTCGTACGCCCACGGCAGATAGGGACCGACCTGGCTCACGCCGGTCTGAACCCAGCTCGCGTGCCACTTTAATCGGCGAACAGCCGAACCCTTGGGACCGCCTTCAGCCCCAGGATGTGACGGGCCGACATCGAGGTGCCAAACGACTCCGCCGCTATGAACGCTCGGGAGTCATCAGCCTGTTATCCCCGGAGTACCTTTTATCCGATGAGCGATAGCCCTTCCACACGGGACTACCGGATCACTAAGGCCTACTTTCGTATCTGCTCGATGTGTATATCTCGCAGTTAAGCCGGCTTGTGCCTTTACACTCGAAACGCGATTGCCAACCGCGCTGAGCCGACCTTTGCACTCCTCCGTTACTCTTTTGGAGGAGACCGCCCCAGTCAAACTGCCCACCTAACACTGTCCCCCGCCCGGATTCACGGGTCGGAGTTAGGGAACAAACAGCACAAGGGTGGTATTTCAAGGTTGGCTTCTCGACTGCCGAAACAGCCGGATCATCGCCTCCCACCTATCCTACGCATGTGGTGCCTGTGACCAATATCAGGCTACAGTAAAGGTTCACGGGGTCTTTCCGTCTTGCCGCGGGTATGTGGTATCTTCACCACAA
>JAJDDX010000091.1 GCA_029260055.1 Phycisphaerae bacterium | reverse complement strand
GAAGCCTTCTGAGAGAGATGTCCGCCGGTGTTAGGACTGATATTCCAAGCGACATCCCGTTTGTCCTTTAACATTGGAAACTCCATGGCAGCTTGGACACATGTCTGCTGATACTAATGAACCCCTATAATCAGTCAACCGGATGTGGAACAGGCTCCACAGCCAGTTGCGACTTCGCTTGTCATTAAACACCACACCTCCGCACGCTTCCTAAATGTCATAGCTAAACAGGGAGCTCGCCAGACCCTGCAGGGTGAAGGCTCCAAATTTGGTATCATCCCAAGTATAGCCAAAGGACATATCCATGCCGTCGGTTTTCAGTAGGCCGGCATTCTCGAAGCGCCTGGCGCACAGGTGACCGGCTCACATCGAACGATTTGCAGAGCCAATCTTCAGAGGGGATGCGATCTGCAACCTTCCACTCTCCTTCGCTGATCTAGTAGTGAAGAATCGCAAAAATCTGAGAATACAAAGGGGTTGGCTCGCGTTTGAGGAGTTTCAGCCTATTTCTAAAAATATCTGATAATCCATAACTCATGTTTGAAAGGCCATAGAGATGAATTGACTGGCTGTCCATGCATTCCGTTAATCGTTTGACCGAATAATTGAATGATAGGGCAATCACAAGTATAAGTTTTCCAAGCTTCGGGCCGGTATCACGTTGCGGCTGATCGAAAAATTTCCCACAGCTTGAGAGAAAAATTTCCCATTGTTTGAAAGAGGCTCCACCCCAATGAATGATTCCACAGCAATTCCAGAACTCGACCGCTTCTTGGTTCTCTTTGACCGGCTCGTGCACTTTACGCGTGACGGAGTTGCAGCAACGCCGGCAGACAAGCTGGAGTGGGCGCCAGCGCAAGGAAGCAGCGTTCAATTTGGCGCCAGGCTCAGCGACGTCACGATCCGGGCTTTATGCGTTCACCTCTTCGTGGGCGAAAATAAATGGGCGCGGGCTCTGCGCGATTGCGAGGATGGCGCTGTAATTGTCATCCCTAACGATCCCGCTCTCACCGCAAAGTTGGGTGGTGAAGACTTCCTCGATGTGGCCATGATGGTGCACGAAGAAACCATGGGGATATTTCGCGCTTTTTCGGAGAGCGAGCTACGTAAGTCCGTTTCATTCTCCAAGCGGAAGTGGTCGGTGATGGGTTTTCTCTGGGCCATTTTCGGGCACCATAACTATCATCACGGCAATATCGATATTTATTGGCGCCTGAGCGATTGCGAAGCGATGGACTATTTCAATTTTGAACCTAAGGAAATGGCCTGACGGTGCGATCGCATGGGATGCGAAAACCTGAGTTTTGAGGATGACGAAACAAGCGCGTGGTTTTTAGTGTAAGGCGGGAGAAGATATGACGGTATCTATTGAGCAGATTTTAGACAGAACTGAAGATGGTTGGGTATATTTGAGCTGATGCCGAGGTGTTTAATCCCGACATTTGATGGATCGTATTGAGTTTGAATCTTTCCGGCGCGTTTGTCCACATTTTGCAGATAAATTCGTAAGGGGTAAGGCCGCACAGACTCTTGAGACGTCGACCATAATTGTAGGCGTTGACGAACGTCTCCAAGTATCGCTTGAATTGATCGTGATCGCCATAATGATAGCGTTCTCATGGCAGCGCATGTCGAACATATGTGTCATATAGCGTGCGGTTAGGCCATCCTTATATCTCGGGGGGAACATGAATTGGACGCCGTTTTCCGTCAGCACCATGTGGATCTTGTAGGGAACCGCTTCGATCACTGATAACAAAACGTTCTTTGCGCATCACAAACCTCCTCAAAAGGAAGCTTGAATCATATTCTCACTGATTTGGGAATCCTAAATGTCCACAGACTCTAATTCGGCAGATGTCGATTTACTTGGTGTGATTTCACTAAGCAACGGCCTTTTTGCACTCATCACTTAACCTCAAGGTCCAGGAAATCCATTGCCAAAGTGCTGTCAATTCAGCGCTCGCCTTACTGGAAGGGTCAAACTCGCTGACCGCATGTCCGGAATTCAACGCATGCTGAAAGGCCACACGGTTGCCTATTGTCATGGGCGCGATCGGCAATCCATAATCTGCGAGTGCCTCGCGGGCTTCTTGCGTTACCGGGGAACGGGCGGGGCAGGCATTCAGAACGATTAAACCTGGGCGACGCACCGCCTTGGCGATGTCCACGGTGCCACCGATCGCTTCTAGATCCAGAATACTGGGCCGAGTGGGAATCAATATCAGATCTGAGTCCTGCGCCACCACGCTGGCCACTTGTTGCGTGTGCGGTGGTGTATCGATCAGCACCAGATCAATGCCATACACACTGCTGGCCCGCAGGGCCTCAGAAATTTTCGTTGTACCGGCTTTGATAAAAAGAGGTGTTTCTTCTTCGCGTTTTTCATACCATGACACAGCGCTGGCTTGTGGATCGACATCCATGACGAGAACCCGCAATCTCGCCTGCTGGGCCGCCACCGCCAAATGCAATGTCAGTGTTGTTTTCCCCGCGCCCCCTTTGCGAGACAGGATACTGAGCACACGCATATCTCCCCCTCTTTTTCACTTTACCGGCGATGTCAAACATCGCTTGATCACGTGAACGGTAAAAGACATGATCCTCTATAGATTTAAATATTATGTTAAGCATGATTGATCTGAAACATGTTACTTCAGGACGGTGTCTCGATTCTTTCAATGCTGGTTATATTTCTGATTCAATCATTCCCTGTTAAAGCTCTTAACCAGATTGCTTTAAAAAAACACACCGGATCCATCAACCCGATTGCACAAGAGGCGCCTGTGACGTGATCACCCTCTCAATAGAAAAATGAAGTTGTGCAACAGTGCCCACGCCAGGTTCGCTCTCTAACGTGAGAAAACCGTCATGAAGCTTCGCCAGACGGCAGACCAGAGGGATGCCTAGCCCGGTACCCTGAATTTTACGGTTCAGATGACTCTCCACCTGCCGGAACGGTTCCAGCACCGCATCCAGGTTTTCAGGCGCAATACCGATTCCCGTATCGTCAACGGCCATGATAAATTCCGTTTCCGTCACGCGGGTTCTGAGCGTGACACGGCCTCCAGGCTCAGTGAACTTGATGGCATTAGAGAGCAGATTGATCAACATTTGCCGCACGGCCCGCTCATCGACCATCAATCTTGGCGCACCCATGCCCACGTCATTAACAAGCGTAATATAGCCTTCATCAGCAACGGGGGTCATCAGCCCACAAAGATTTTCTGCCAATCCAACCAGATCCACTTCTTCTTCGTAAACCTGATACCGGCCGGCTTCAATCTTCGACAGATCCAAGATGTCATTAATAAGATTCAGAAGGTGACTACCACTCTGGTGAATATATTCGGCATACTCGG
>JAJDDX010000010.1 GCA_029260055.1 Phycisphaerae bacterium | reverse complement strand
ACCTTCGCGCCGACTTGCTGATCGCCTTGGGATCGAACTATAGCGAGGAACGGGGCCGCACCGTCGCAATTGTCACGATCCTCGACGTGTCGGATCGCGGCGCACCTGCGTTGCAGACCACGATCGAGGCAGATGGCGATGTCGTCAGCAGCCGCATGATCGGTTCGAAACTCCACCTCGTCTTGAGCACATGGCCGCGCGCGATCCCCTCGTCTCCGTTACCCGCACTGCTCTTCAGCGACATCGACGCGCTGATTCCGGACATCACGGTCACGGGCGCGGACGGGAGCAGCGTGTCGAGGAACCTCGTTGCCTGGCAGGACTTCTACTACCCCGTCGATCCCAACGGGTATCAGATTACCGCCGTCGTCACACTCGATGTCGAGGCGCCGGATGAGCCACAGCAGTCGGTCGCCGTCATGGCCGATGCGGGTACCGTGTATGCCTCGACAACAGCGCTGTATCTCACCGACACGGACTATGGATACGGCGGCGACATGCGCGAAACGACCGATGTATACCGATTCGATCTCGGCCAGCAAGGACCGACGTACGTGGGTTCCACGAGTGTGCCAGGGCGTCTGCTCAACCGGTTCTCACTGGGCGAGCACAATGGCTACCTGCGAGCAGCCACGACGGTGGGTCACGTGTCCAGAAGCGGCGACAACACCGCAAAAAACAACGTCTACGTCCTGGGTGCGGAAGACGGCGGCTTGAAGGTCGTCGGGAGTGTGGAAGACATTGCACCGGGCGAGCGGATCTACTCGGCCCGCTTCATCGGTGATCGCGGATTCATGGTCACGTTCAAGAAAGTCGATCCGCTCTTTACGCTCGACCTTTCCGATCCCACGGCGCCGCGCGTGGTGGGCGAGCTCAAGGTGCCGGGCTACTCCGACTACATCCATCCACTCGGCGAAAATCACCTGCTGACGATCGGCAAGGACGCGATCGACGTGGGAGATTTCGCGTGGTACCAGGGCGTACAGCTATCCGTGTTCGACGTGACGGATTTCGCTAATCCCCAGCGGCTGGATGTCGAAATCGTCGGCGATCGAGGCACTCATTCAGAGGCGCTGACAAACCCGCACGCTTTCAACTTCTTCCCGCCCACTGACACGCTAGCCGTGCCAATGCAAATCGCGGAAGGTGCCGGCACACATCCGTCCGATCACGGCGAGGTGACGTTCGAGGGTCTTTGCCTTTATCGGGTCACGACCGAGGAAGGGATCGAACCAATGGGTCGAATCGCCACCGGATCCCGCGACGTCCAGGTCGATCCGTGGTACTGGTACACACCCTGGACGCGCGGCATATTCATGGGCGACTACGTGTTTGCGGTAACCCGGAACGAAGTGAGCGTGGTACCGCTCGACGACCTGAGCGCCACGCCGCTCAGCCTGCGCCTGGGATCCACGGATTGAGCGTGCGCGCCCGCGGTGCCACGCGCAGCCGGCGATCATACAGTAGCGTCAATCCCTACGCCGCAGGCACAGGTCCGGCGAGGAGTTCGAATTCGCTCATGGCCGACGTGTCGCCGCTCATGATCTGGGCCAGATTGCAGGTCAGCGTCTCGAACCCCGTCTCGATGAAACGACGCACGATCGCGGCCTTGTGCTCCGACTTGACGGCCTGGCGAAGCAGCAGGTGGCCAACGTAGACGACCAACGCAGCATCCACCAGGCGCCGGCCGTGCAGGTCCATGTAGTTCGTGCCGTGCTGCTTGATGAAGCCGATCGCTTCGAGAATGCGTCCCTTGCCCTCGACCAGCTTGGTCTTGAGCTCATGCAGCCCCTTGTCGAAGTACTCGTGCGCCTCGAACTCGTCGACGCGTTTCTCGAAGGAGCCGCCGCAGACACCGCGGACAGCCGCCACGATCTGCAACTGGCTCGTGCCCTCGTAGATGTTCGTGATGCGCGCGTCACGCAGGTGTCGCTCGACCGGATAGTCGGTCATGTAGCCCGAACCGCCGAGCACCTGAACCGCATCGTTCGAAACCTTCACACACATCTCGGACGAGTAGTACTTGCACATCGGCGTGAGCATGCCGTTGAGCCGCTTGTAGGATCGGGCATCGCCCTTGCGCTTCTTCAACTCCGCCTTGTCGGTCGGCGGGTTGGTCTCGAGCACGCGCTGGTTGTTGTTGTCCAAATCGCAGATGCGGGCGCATTCGTAGGTCAGTGCCCGAGCCACCTCCATGGAGACCTTCATATCGACGAGCATCTCAGCGACGGCCGGCAATTGTTCGATGGACTGGCCGAACTGCTTGCGGCTGTTGGCATACTTCCTCGCCACGCGGTAGGCAGACTCGGCAATGCCGAGTGCCTGTGCCGCGATCCCGAGCCGTGCACCATTCATCAGGCTCATGACGTAGCGAATCAGTCCGAGCTGCCTTTCACCGACGAGCTTGCCGGGGACATCGTCGTAGACGAGTTCGCAGGTGGGCGATCCGTGGATGCCGAGCTTCTCCTCCAAGTGGCGGACCTTGAGCCGCGGGCCCTGGTCGACGAGAAAGAGGCTCAGGCCGCGGCCGTCCTTGATGTCCGGCTCCGAGCGGGCGAGCGTCAGGATCACATCGCCGCACCCGTTGGTAATGAAGCGCTTCACGCCGGTGAGCCGCCACTGGCCGTCGTCATCCTGCCAAGCCTTCAGCCCGACGGCTTGCAGGTCGCTGCCCGCATCGGGCTCGGTCAGGGCCATGGCACCGGTCACCTCACCGTGGCAGAACTTCGGCAGATACTCCTTCTTGAGTGTGTCGTCGCCGAAGGCGTAGATCGTCTCGCCGATGCCTTGCAGGCCGAAGAGGTTCACGAGCGAGGCGTCGGCTCGCGCCACCATCTCGCACGCCATCGTAAAGACGGTCGTCGGGCAGTTCAGCCCTCCGTAACTGCGCGGCAACGTGAAGCCCATCAGATCAGCCTGAGCCAACGACTTGAGGTTCTGCCGCACGCCCTCGCCGAGCGTCACGGTGCCATCGTCGTTGAGGTGGTTGCCGTCCTGGTCCACCTGCTCCGCCCGGCCGGCGATGCCGTTGGCGGCCACGTCACCCGCGATCATCAGCACGCGACGGTAGTTGTCGACGGCGTCGTCCGCATCGACGGGGGCATACTCACTGCCCGGACCGTCGGTCATCGTAAAGTCATCCTCTTGGATCGCCGCGATCTCGTGCAGATCGAGGTGATCGAAAAGGAACTGAAGGTCGTCGTTGTCTTCGAAGAAGTTTGCCATACCTGCTATGCCCGTTCTCTGATGGCCTTGATCATCATGGGAATGACCGTCTGAAGATCACCGACGATACCGAAATGCGCCACGGAAAAGATCGGCGCCTCTTTGTCCCAGTTGATCGCGATGATCTTGGCGGATTCCTCCATCCCGGCGCGATGCTGGACCGCGCCGCTGATGCCGCACGCGATATAGAGCGCCGGACGCACCGTCGTACCGGTCTGGCCGACCTGGTGCTCCTTACCGATCCAACCGCCGTCGACGGCTGCACGCGACGCGCCGACCGCCCCGCCAATCGCACCCGCAAGATCGTGAATAAGCTGGAAGTTCTCTTTGTTCGCGACACCCGCGCCACCGGCCACGATCGTCCGTGCGGCCTTGAGGTTGATCTTCCGCTCCTCTCGGTGTCGCTCGATCAGTTTCACGGCGAGGTCGAAGTCGCTGAACTCGATCTTCTCCTCGATGATCTCGCCGCTGCGCCGAGGGTCGCCGTCCCCCATACACATGACGCCCTCGCGCACGGTCGCCATCTGGGGCCAACGGTCGTGATTGATGATCGTGGCGATGATGTTACCGCCGAACGCAGGGCGGATTTGCAGCAACAGATCCTTGTGGACCTTCTTGGTCTTGCTCTCGGTGTAATCGCCGATGCTCAAATCGGTGCAGTCGGCCGTCAGCCCGGCCCGCATCTCCGAAGCGATACGCGGCGCCAGGTCGCGCCCGAGTGGCGTAGCCCCATAGAGCACGATCTGCGGTTTATGCTTCGCGATGAGTTCGCACATGACGCGCGAGTAGGGCAACGTGCGGTAATGCTCCAGCCGCGTATCGTGCACGTAGTAGACCTTGTCCGCGCCGAGCGCGATGAGCCGGTAGGACAGCTCCCGCACGTTCCAGCCGGGCAGGACCGCCGCCATCGGCACCTTCAGCTCATCCGCCAGTTCCCGAGCCTTGCCGCACAGCTCCAACGACACATCGCAAAGAGCGCCGTCCTCCTGCTCTGCAAAGACCCAGATCTCGCCTTTTCGATTCGGTTCAATCATGGTTGCGTTTTCAGTCTCGAATTCTCTTGATGCCCGTGATCCGCCCCGGTCGCCGGGCCTAACCCAGCGTGTGGTCCACGATGAGTTCGTGGATCATGCCGCGAACGCCGGCCTCCGTGGGCTCGATCGCCTTGAACCCATCCTTCGTCAACACGATCGACTGCACGCGGTGTACCTTGGTGGGCGAGCCTGCCAAGCCGCACCACTGCAGGTCGCCGTCCACGTCGTCGAGATCCCACTGATCGATCAGCAGGCGGTTCATCCGAAGTGTTTCGATTCGGCGTGCGAGCTCCTCCGTTCTCTGCTCGTCGGTCGCGTCCTTCATGTCGGCCGCCACCTCACGCTCGAGTTCCTGTGCCGTCAGCGCCTTTTTGAACTGCATCATCTTCCGCGCGCCGGCGGGCCTTGGCTCATTCGCGGTGTCCAGCACGGTCACGAGCACCGGCAGCTTCGCTTCGAGGACCTCCCAGCCGTTGCCCACGTTGCGCCGCATGCGCGCCGTGCGCTCGTTCAGGTCGACCATGCGCTCGTAGTAGGTTACTTGTGGCAGGCCGAGCTTCTCCGCGAGTTGCGGGCCGACCTGCGCCGTGTCGCCGTCGATGGCTTGCCGGCCGCAGAATACGAAATCGAAGTCGCCGATCTTTTGGACCGCGCGACTCAAGATGTAGCTCGTGGCGAGCGTGTCGCTGGCGGCCGCTCGGCGATCGTTGATGATGATCGCGCGATCCGCGCCCCGAAAGAGGCACTCACGCAGGACCTTCGTGGCACCAAGCGGGCCCATCGTGATCGCGGTGATCGTGCCGCCGTATTGATCCCGAACCTCGAGCGCCGCTTCGAGCGCATGCAGGTCTTCGGGGTTGAAGATCGCCGGCAAGGCCGCGCGGTTGACGGTCCCGTCCGCCTTCATGGTCTCGCCGGTCACGCGGGCGGTGTCGGGAACTTGCTTAACACAGACGATGCAATGGTAGCCCAAGGGTCCGCTCCAAAACTTACCCGTATTCCCTCCGGCCGAATTCGACGGTAGCGAACGCGGCACGACGCGTCAAGCGTAATCTGTCGTCGCTTGATCGGCAATGCCCGCGGGGCTACATTGCGTCGGAAACCGGAATCACAACCCAAACAGGTGCCCAAAGGACGGAAAGATGGAAACGCTATTCGGAACAATGTTGACGCCCTGTTCGCCGGATCGTTGCGATGTGACACCCGACACGGTCGTGCGCGTCAGCGACGATGGCTCGATCGCCGAGGTCGGCAAGGACAAGGCGCCGAAAGGCGATGTCATAGGCGGCGAGGGCTGCTGGCTGCTTCCGGGCTTCATCGACGCTCATTTGCACGTGCCACAGTGGGATTGTCGTGGAATCGACGGGCTGCCGCTGTCCGACTGGCTCGACAAGGTCATCTACCCCGCGGAGGCGAGGATGGCCGATGCCGCGTTCGCCGAGGGGCTTACGGACGATCTGGTCACCGGACTGATCGCCAACGGCACGACGACGATCGCCGCCTTCTCCAGCCCGTTCGCCAAGGCCACCGACAAGGTCTTCTCCGTCTTCGCCAAGCGGGGCTTCCGCGCCATCTGCGGCATGATGCTCAACGATGTCAACTGCCCGGACGAGTTGAGCTCCCCGGCCGACAAGTCGCTGGATGAGTCTCGCGAACTCGCCAACAAGTGGCACGGCGGGCACGATGGGCTGCTTCAATACGCGTTCGCGCCGCGGATGGCCACCTGCTGCAGCGAAGAGTTGCTCCGAGGCACGGCCGCGATCGCGGAGATGATGAAGTGCCACATCCTGACACACGTGGCCGAGTCGGCGGACGAAGAATCGAAGGTTCGCGAACGCTTCCCCGAGTGCCTCGACGACGTGGACGTCTTCGCCCAAATGGGCCTACTCGGACGGCGCACCCTCTTGGGCCACGGCGTCTGCCTGACCGAATCGCTTCGCCATCAGGTGGCAGAAACCAAGACAGCCGTCATCCACTGCCCCACCGCCAACCTCTTCCTCGAAAGCGGCCTGATGGATTACGTGGCCCATCGCAACGCCGGTATTCCGATCGCGCTGGGAAGCAGCGTGGCAGCCGGTCCCGAGCCGTTCATGCCGCAGGTGGCCGTCTCCTGCATCCAAACGGCCAAGGCGCTCAAGGTCCACGCCGTGCCGCGAGGACATCACTTGGCACCCACACCGGCAGAGGGTTGGTGGCTGCTGACAGCCGGCGCGGCTGACGCACTCGACTTGGGTGATCGAATCGGCACGATCAAGAAGGGCTACGAGGCCGACATCCTCGTGGTCCGCCCGGAAGCGTGGATCGCCGATCTTCCGAAGGAGCAACAGGCATCGGCACTGCTCTATACGCTTCGCCCCGAGCAGATCGAACAGGTACTCATCGCCGGACAGCGCGTCGGGCCGGGCTGATCAGTACCACGAGTGTGAGCGGACGGCCCGCAGTCCTTGGAAGCGACGCAAGGCACCAAGCCGCGCCGGCACTTGGCTGTTCCATTAAGCTCGCAGGGACTATCGTCCGGACGGTCCTCGGCTACTTCAAACTCGGGGCAGTGAGCGCGCCATCCGCATCATGTGGGTTGCATTGTGCTGGGTGGCATTTACAATTCCCCCTGCGGGCCCCTCTCGATCGCGCCTTGGCTAGGAAAACACCGCGAAGCGGCGGTGCGCTGAAGAAGAGCGCGAGACGCGCGTGAACCTATCTTGACGGGAGGAATCGGATGACTACGAGCAAGAGGTGTGGAGTAGTGCGTCGCCCTGGGCGCCGACAACGCGCTTGCCAGCGCTGGCTACGCCTGCTGGCTCCATCTTGCCTGTTGATCTCAGCGTGCATCGGTACTCGCGACCGCCGGTACGAGCTAAGCGAGTTGACGCCACGTGCTGAGATCCCTTGCGCTCGCGGCATGGTCGTCGCACAGCAAGACACACCTAAGAACTGCGCTGTCGCGACGACGTGGATGGCCCTCACGGCGATCGCGCCGAACACAAAGACGGAGTACGATGCCGTCAAAGCCGGCCTACGTGACAAGAAGTACGCCCAGCTCAACTATGGGACGTACATCCATGAAGATGCGGTCAAGGGCTACCTTGAGGAGCATCCCGACCTCGTTCGGCACGGCGTGGTTGTGAGGAAGATATACCACGGCACCGTGGATCGGCTTGAGTTAGAGATCAGGCGTACTGGCCTGCCGGTTGTCGTAGGTTACAGGGTCACGCCGTTTCACCCCGGCCACAAGTGGCTGAACGTTGTACTACTCCCGTGGGCAGCGGTGCGTCTATCGGTACAGGCTTTGACTCTCTTCAATTCGGATCCGCTGGGCGGGCTGACGCACGGGGAGTACTTGCTCGCCGACGACTACCCACACGCCAGCCTCGTGGTCGGAATCTACAGCGTTGAGGACACTGAAGACCGAGTCGTGCTACTCGCCGATCCCTGGGCAGGAGTAGCACTGATCTCGGACGCTGCGCCGAACTTGGATCCTATGAGCGAATCCGACTTCATGAGTCGCTGGGGAGCTTCGGATTTCAGGCATCTCAGTTCACCTCGATCCATGCTGGTGTTCCGCAAACCGGCCTTCCCCCCGGGTTTGTACCAGTCCTTAGATTAGTCGAACCACGCTCCGTTTCCCAGCGGCGGGCGGAGCGGAGCGAGGTACGAGCGTAGCGGAGCCTGCCGCTGAGCGCCTCGGGACCACCGCCTCCGGGGCCGGCGGCCTGTTGTGCCTGCGACGCCGGCACCGCAGACGATGCCCATGACACGTGCCGCACGTCGGCCGTTCTGCCTTCTTCTGCCTGTCTCCCTTTCAGGGCTTGAAGAGATGTGGCGCCCCCAAACCCAGGGTCTCACCCAGGGATGCACTCCTTCGCCCGTCAGGGCTAAGCCGACGGCGCCTAGCGCGTTCCATGCGGGGCGAGCGTGATTGGCGACGCCCTTGCCCCCACCGGGTCTTACGTCCTGTCCTTGCAGGGCTTCGTGCCGGTCGGCACGCACTTGGGAAGGTGTGGGATCGCGTCGGCTCCGTTCGGGATCGTGATGCTCGACCCGGACACGTCTTCGCTCATCTGCTCGTATCGTCCGCCCAGGTGCTGCGCCAGGAACGCCTCAGCCACCGCAGTGAATGACATCCGGTTCTCCGGTCGGGCGAAGCCGTGCCCCTCGTCGGGATAGAGCACGTAGGTCACGGGGATCTTCCGTTTCGTCATGGCTTCGACGATCTGATCCGCCTCGGACTGCTTCACACGTGGATCGTTAGCACCCTGCCCGATGAGCAAGGGCCGGCAAATCTTGTCGACGCGGTTCAGCGGCGAGCAGCGTTCGAGTAGCGCACGTCCCTCGGCTGTTCGATGGTCGCCCACGCGCGCCGTGAACAGGTTCATCAGAGGCTTCCAATAAGGCGGAATCGTGTTGAGGAGCGTCGTGAGGTCCGACGGGCCCACGATGTCCACGCCACAAGCGAAGGTCTCCGGCGTGAAGGTCAATCCCACCAGCGTGGCATAACCGCCGTAGCTGCCGCCCATGATGCCGACTTTCTTCTGATCCGCGATGCCGCTGCTGACCGCCCATGCCACGGCATCCAGGAGGTCGTCGTGCATCTTGCCCGACCACTCATGGTTCGCGGCGTTGATGAAGTCCTTCCCGAATCCGGTGGATCCGCGGAAGTTCACGCTCAGCACGGCGTATCCGCGATTGGCCAGCCACTGGTGCATCGGGTTGTAGCCCCAACTGTCGCGCGCCCACGGGCCTCCGTGGACGAGTAGCACCGTCGGCAGCGGCTTCGCGGGACGACCATCCATATCCGGATCGGTCCAGAGCGGCAGTGTGTAATAGCACACGAGGTCGAGCTCGTCGCGAGACTTGACGACCTGCGGACGCATCCTGGCCAGCGGCAGGCCTTCGAGGTTCTTGCGGTTCGTGAAGAGGAACTTCGCCTCGTGAGCTTTGCGGTCGTAGACGTAGTAACGAACCGGCCCCGCGTCCATGACGTATGCGACAGACCAGTACCGGTCATCGAAGGTCCGGCTCGTCACATGGAAGTCACCGTCCGTGACCGTAGCCAGGTAATCGAAGTCCGCCTTGATCGACTCGTCCAGAATGTGCCACTTGCGACGAGCATAGGTCGACTTGGCCGCCTGAATTACGTTCTTGGCCGGATGCCCGACAACACCCGCGATGTCCGCCTTATCGTCCTCGGCCAGCACCGTGGCCTTTCCCGTCTCGATGTTCACGCTTGTCAGCGCCGCGGTGTCCCGACCGCGGCTGTCCAGCATGAAGAGGTTCTCGCCCGACTCGTCGAGCCCGATCGGGTCCGTCGTGAGCGTGTCGTCAGCGGAGATCCGCGTGAACAACTCCCAGCCGCCCTTGCCATCCGCCTTATGGACTTCGCTTCCGCCTTCCCGCGTCATCTTTACGGCAAAGTGGAGCTTCATGTCCTTGTCCGAAAGAAAGCCGACAAAGTCGTCGTTCTTGTACACGATCGACATCTTGCCGGTCGTGATGTTGACGCGATGAATGTCGTGCATCTGCGGTGTGCGGTTGTTGATGGAGACGAGGATCTCGTCGGGAGCTAGATGGCTCACTTCTTGCACACGCGCAGCCACGCTGTCGAACGGGGTCAAGTCGATGGTCTTGCCGGCATCGAGGTCGACGCTGTAGACGTGCCAGTTCTCGTCCCCACCCTTGTCCTGAATATAAAGAACGTGTTTGCTGGTGTGCGCCCAGAAGTACATCCGCACGCCGCGATCGGTGTCCTTCGTGACGGGCCTCGCAGCCGACGGATTATCGCGGGGACCGACCCAGACGTTCAGCACGCCGTCCACGGGCGCCAGGTAGCTCAAGTACTGTCCGTTCGGGCTGATCTTCAACGCCGCTCGGTCCGGGTTCCCGAAGAGCACGTGCCGCGGAATCATCGGTGGCTTTTCATCCCCACGCGCCTGCTCACTCATGCCACACAGTCCCGCCATCGCAACGCCTGCCATTAGCGGCGCCAGAGTTCTCGTTCTCGTCAACATGATCGGTCCTCGGGCGGGCGCCGACACCCGGCATACCCTGTCCACATGTAGTCCCACAGATTCGGTCGGCCCTGTCGCTCGGATGCCGTCGGTGTGACGCCGGTGCAGTCCGTAGCTCCATCAGATTCTAGTCGACCACAGCCTTTGGTTTGAGCGGAGGATACGTGCTACGACAAGTTCGGACAACGCCCGCGCGCCGCCGTCGCGGAGGATGGCTCACGCGCTGTCCGTCATGAGCGTTTGAAAAAAGACAGAGATAGCGGACCTACGATGCGTCTCCCGCCTTCGCGTCGACCTGTTCCGACGTCGCGAAGGGATCGGTGAAGCCCGTGCGGCGACAAATCGCAGTCACGATTGACGCCTGCTCCTTGACGACGTACCCGTCGAGTTGGGCGACACCGTCACGACCGTCTCGCCTGTATTCGAGGACGACGGTTTCCGAATTCTTGCCCGGCTTGATTCCCTTCATGGCATCGAAGGGAACGATCGGCTTGCCGCGGAGCTTGAGTCCGGCATCCGTTAGCGTCACGCGCAGAGTCACAGCGCGGCACAGATTAATGAGCAGCAGACATCCGATCGGTGCGAGCGCGAACCCGATGCCTTTTTGCCACATCAGGTCAGTGGACGAGTGGCTCGGGCCGTCGTGCCACGCCGCGACTCGGACGCGGCTCGAGCGTAGTTCCAACGACACGTAGCCGCCGGGCGCAAGGTAGTAGATCTGATCGCGACTTCGGTGAGCCGGTGCGCCCAGGCGCACCTCGATGGATTCCAGGGATGCCCCCTCGTATGCCGCGACCGAGAGGCTTGTGAGTTCCGGATTGATCACAGGCAGCGGATCGGGCGGCTGAATGCCTAATTCACTCTGGAATACCGCCTCAACGTTCTCCCGTGGATAGGCGATGTATCCGTCCCAGAGCGACCACGCGGAATAGCCGCAAACTAAGACTGCACCGAGAGCGGCTCTTACCAAGCGCTCACGTGTCGTGCCGGAGTGAATCGGTTCCATCGCACAACCCCCTTCTTGTTAACGTAGCCAGCGGTCTCGGACATCCAACTCACGCGGCGCCGCGCACGCCCCGGAATGGATCGTCGTCGCTCGCAACCTGTGCATACGCCGCGCCGCCTGCCGTCTCACCGTTTTGCACTGATACCATAATAAGGTCAACCTTATTATGGTTGAAATCGGCTCGCGAATCCTCAATAATAGAACATGGTGAGCCGGTTCATGTCCAAAACACAGAGGCGGGATTATGGGTAGCGGGCTTGGCGCGGTTTGTGACGAGTTCTACGTCAACTGTCGCTTGTTCCTCAAGCTTGAAATGGGGCTCGAGCGCGAGACGGTCCTTCACTTTTTCGACCGGATCCGGAAGGAGTTCCCCGCGCTGACCAAGCTGCGCCGCCGCGACGAGCACTGCCTCGTGCTGGAAGAAGAGCCGGACGACGAGGGCTCGCGCCGCTGGATCCGCCTAGACCGCGACAGCCTTCGCTTCGGAGTCTTTTCGCCGACCGACATGGAAGACGTGCGCCGGTTCGGACGCCTCATCTTCACGCAGGCGCCGTATCACCTGACCTTCAGCGACATCGATTACGAGCACCTCGAGCTCATGTACGGGTTCGATCTCGAGTATCGCGGCAACCACGACCAGCTCGTCGCCGAGACCTTCTGCGGCGAGCAGTCGGCCGGCACCTTCCTCTTTAACGACGACGCGATGCACATCATCGATGCTCAGCCCTACTTCGGTATCGCGCTGACGCCCGAGTGCGACTTGCAAGCGTACATCGAGGTCAAATCCCGCACGACGACCTTCGAGGTTCGCAGCGGCACGTTCGAAGATCAACCGATCAGCGTGTTCCTCACCACGCGGAAGTACTGGGGCGTGGGCGATTCGGTTTCGCTCGCGGACGCTCTTGTCACGTCCTTCGACGCCGCGGACGAGCTTGCTTCCGACAAGATCGTACCCAGCATCGTCAACCCGCTCGCGGCCGCCATTGCCAGCCGTTCGTAGGCGCGGCTGACAAGCCGCCACGCACCACCTCTCGCCCGAAAACTACTCGCATGATCATGGTTGTGGTACAGTCCGAGGCGGAACCGGGTCCGCTCTCTTGGATCGAGACGCATGACCGATCAGGCTATCACGACGCGCACCATCATCGGACTGGAGATCCACGTTCAGCTCAGGACGGCGACGAAAATGTTCTGCGGCTGCCCTCTGAAGTTCGACGCCCCGCCGAACACGTGCGTATGTCCGGTCTGTCTCGGGCATCCCGGCGCTCTTCCGGTCATCAACCGCCAAGCGCTGGCGTACTCGATGCTCACCGGGCTTGCCCTGAGCTGTGACATCGCCCGCCACACCAAGTGGGATCGCAAGAGCTACTACTATCCCGATATGCCGAAGAACTACCAAATCAGCCAGTACGATCTTCCGCTCTGCGAGCACGGGCATTTCGAGATCAGCGTCGAGGGAGACACACGGCGCATCCGGATCAAACGCGCTCATCTGGAAGAAGACGCGGGCAAGAACCTGCACGACGTGCCCGGCTGCACGCTGGTCGATCTGAACCGAGCCGGGACGCCGCTCCTCGAGATCGTGACCGAGCCCGACCTCACGTCGGCGGAGGAGGCGTTCGTGTTCTGCACCGAGCTTCAGCGTCTCGTGACCTACCTCGGCGTGAGTGAAGGGAGCATGCAGAAGGGGCACATGCGGTTTGAACCGAACGTAAACGTCGCGATCGACGTAGGCGGCACGGAGTACCGCACGCCGATCGTCGAGATCAAGAACCTCAACAGCTTCAAGTCGGTTCGCGGCGCCATCGCCTTCGAATCTCAGCGGCAGACGGCGGCCTGGCAGGAAGATCATGACTATGTGCTAGGCAAGGTGCCCAACGAAAACCGCGGGTGGAACGACGATCGAGGCGTTACGGAGTTCCAGCGCCCGAAAGAGGCGGCGCACGATTACCGCTACTTCCCCGACCCCGACCTGGTGCCGGTCGACGTGACCGACGAGATGCTCGCCGGCGTCACAGCGAGGCTGCCCGAGCTTCCCATCGCGCGGCGGGCACGGTTCATGAGCGAGTTCGGACTCTCCCCGAAGGACACTGAGATCATCGTGGGCCACCGCGGAACGGCCGATCTCTTCGAGAACGCCGTGAAGTGCGGCGCGCCGGTCGACATCCTCGGCAAGCAGTTCGTCAACGTATGGCTCAAACTGGCCAACGATCGCAATGTGCCGGTCACGGATTTGTCCGTCGATGCCGAGAGAATGGCACGCCTGGCGAGCATGGTCGCCGACGGATCGGTATCGGCGACGGCCGCCAACAGGATCGCCGAAGCCATGCTCGATCGACGCGATCCACCGGACCTGCTGGCCGACGAATTGGGCCTGGTGCAGGTCCAGGACACCGGCGCCATGGAAGCCTGGGTAAGCGAGGCATTCGCGGCCAACGAGCAGGCCGTGCGCGACGCGCTAACCAACCCGAAGAAAGCCAAGGCGTCGGCCGGGTTCCTCCGCGGGAAGGTCATGAGGATCTCGGGCGGAAAGGCCGATCCCAAGCTCGTCGGACAGCTCATCGAGAAGCGACTGAGCGAGCTGCGCGAGTAGCGTGCGCGCACCGACTCGCGCGGGCCGCTATTGATTGCCGCAAGGAATCCGCACCCTATAATGCCGATCGACGTATAAAGAGGAAGATCGGCATGAAGCTCTACTCCAAAGGCGGTGACGACGGAACGACCGGGCTCTTCGGCGGCACGCGCGTGCCCAAGGATGACCTGCGCGTAGCGGCCTATGGACAGGTCGACGAGGCCAACGCCGCCATCGGACAGGTCGTGGCCGACTGTATCGAGGAGGACACGGTCGCCGTCTTGCTCACGATCCAGTCGGACCTGTTCGCCCTGGGCGCCGAACTGGCTACACCCAAGGGCTCCGAATCAGGACCGCGGATAGGCGAGTCGCACGTGGCGCAACTCGAACGGTGGATCGACGAGGCCTGTGACGGTGTGCCGCCGCTTACCAGCTTCGTACTTCCCGGCGGAACCAAAGTAGCGGCCGCATTGCACGTAGCGCGAACCGTCTGCCGACGTGCGGAACGAGGCGTCGTGACGCTCGCTCACGCTGAGGTCGTCGATCAGCCCCTGATCATTTATCTCAACCGACTGAGCGATCTTCTTTTCGCCTTGGCGCGGCGGGCGAATCACCGAGCGGGTGTATCGGACATCGTGTGGGAAGCCCCGCGCACCTAAGACTATGAGCACGATCGAGCGCCAACTTCCATGTCGTACCCCGGAACAGCGGCGGTCGTAGTACTCCGGCACTCAGGACGCAAGTAGCGATGGATGTGATCCGAATCCGCGAGCCGAACGCCATCGCGCCGCTGCACGTGGTGCTGATTTGCCTGATCGCCGCCACGGTCGGAGGCGGCTGCCTGCTTCTGAGTGCGGCGGAATCCAAAACGCTTGTGGATGGGGCAATCGCCTGGCAGGAAGAGTCCCCGCTACGAGCGGTGGTTCAACTGCTCTGCCTGAATTACCAGCTTCCCACGGTCAATCCGGGCGAATTCAAGGTCTACCTGCTCGGTATCGGTGCCGGCCTCGCCGCTCTGTCCCTCGGGATCGCCATCCTGGTGAGGACCCGAATCGGCGATGAGGAGGTTCCCGCTCAAGCCCCTGCCGCGCTGCCGACCGGGGAGGACGGGACGGCGCCGGTTCAAAAGACCGCGCGTCGCCACATCGGGCCGCTGGCAGCCGCCCAGGCGCTCATGGCGCTGTATCTGCTCTGGTCCTTTGCCAGCGGTCGGTGGTCCGCAGCCCCCGAACTCGCGGTCGGTGGAGCCATCCTCCTATCCGTGCATCTCCTCTGGTCGTTTTCAATCGGGCTCGGGCTTCATCCGCTTGCCGCCCGGCTCGCCTCACGCTCGATCGTGGTCGTCGCGGGTGTGACGGCGATCATCGCCCTTTGGTATTTCCACGGACGCAATCCGACATTGCGTGCCAAGTTCCCGTTCGGTAATCCGACCTTCCTGGCGGCGGCGCTGATCCCCGGGATCCTGCTGGCCTGCACGCTCGCCACCGAGAAGATCGTCGGTGCGCTGGGCCGGGGCGGTAGCCGCCCCATCGTCGCGCTCGGCGCCATCATCACGGCCGGACTCGGTCTCTACGTGCTCGCCAAGAGCGGATCGCGCGGCCCGTTGCTCGGCTTGTGGTTCGGCATCCTGGCGATCGCCTTCTTCGCCAGCCGGCGTTGGTGGAAGACGATCCCTCTGGCGGTGGTAATCGCGACGCTTGCTGTCGGGCTCGGCTACTTCCTGGAAGCCAAGGATCAGCCATCCCCCACGGGCCGAGGTGCCACGCTGCGCGTGCGCCTTTACGCCTGGGAATACGCCTGGCGGATGTTCGAGGAGAAGCCGCTCACCGGGCACGGCCAGGGCGGCTACGTCCTTACGGCCGACTCGTTTGCCGCGGATGATGTCCTGCACGATCCGCTGCCGCTTCGCTCGCGCATCGCACACGCACACAACGAATGGCTCGAAACCCTCGCGGATCTCGGGGCGGTCGGGCTGGTGTTGGTGCTCGCGGCACTGATCCTGACCATGCGAGCCGGGATGCGCACCCTGTCAGCCGCCCGAAGTCGCATTGACTATTGGACGATGCTGGGGCTGCTCGGCGGGCTGGTTGGACTGATCGTAGAGGAAGCCACCGGCGTCGGGCTGCGCGTGTCCGGCGTCGGCACGATGTTCTACACGGTGCTCGGCCTGATCTGGGCGATGAGCGGAGACGAACGAACTTCGGCACTGGCGAGACTGACTGCGGTCCCGTGGCGCCGCAAGGCCGGCGGGACTACCGCCTTACTGCTGGGATGTGCTGCCCTGGTCGTCACGCAGCAGGACTTCAACGCGGCTCGCGCGGACTACGAAGTGGAACAGGCGCTCAGTGCCAAGGACTATGACACGGCCGTCCGCCTTGCCGAAGCTTCGCGGAGTCGCCTCAATCCGCAGCGAGCACTGACGAATCTGTCCCGGCAGGCCGAGGCTCAAATCCGGATTGCACGTGACCTCCTCATCCGGGGCATCGATCGACAAGAGCGGGCGGCGGCCGAGGCGCTGCCCAACAGGCAGTTGTTCGCGCTCGCTCAGGATGACCTGGGACGAAGTCTCGCGCACTGCTACAACGCCAGCGAAGTCCTTCGCGAACTCGTGAGACGATCGCCGGGCTACCTGAATCACGGACGGCTCGAGTACCGCCTGAACCTGACCGCCGCCCAGAACCCCGGCGTAGCAGACACGCGCGATCGGTATATCGGTGCGGCAGCGGCGGCCGTCGACCGCGAACTCAGGCGCCAACCCTACAACCAGGCGGTCGCACTGGAGCTTGTCCGCGTGCTACCGAGCGACAGCAATCTGGCACCACTGATTGAAGTACTTGCGCGTCCGCTCCGCTACGGGAGGCTGTCCAAGGACTATGTCGAGTTACTGAGCCGCATCGCCAGCGGTGGAGCGTTCGAGAGCGATTTCGCGCCCATTGTCCGCTCGGCACTCGAAACCGCGAATACTCCCGGGTCGGACACCGACGAAACGCCATGGGCCCCGGAAACACTGCGACTGGCGGCTACGATCCGCTTCATGGACGGAAACTACGAGCGAGCGCGCCTACTGCTGGAAGCTGCCGCGGTTGCCTACGAACGCCTCGGGGCAACCGTGCCGATGGGATCGGCGAGCTGTTACGCCGAGTTGGCGGACTGCAAGTTCTTTGACGACCCCGAGGCGCCGCAGGCGGCTCTGTCAGCCGCAAACCGATCGATCGAACTCGCACCTTCATCGCTCGAAGGACGCCACCTGAAGCAGACCGTAAGACGGCGTCTCGTGGACTATTACATCGCAGCCGGCAACGAGGACGAGGCCGTGCGGATGCTGTGGGAAACGGCGCCCGCGAACGTCCCCCAAGATGCCATCCCGCGGGAGCTCGGCGCGCGCTACCGGAGGCTGTGCGATTCGTTGCTTCAGCGTCGAGAGGCACAAATACTGCGCAAGCCGGTGCAGGAACTGCTCCCGAAACTCAAGGCGTGGATCACGCGTGCGCTCGAGCTAAATCCAGACGACGCCGCGTCGCATTACGTCGCGGCAGACTTGACCTTTCAGGAAGGCGACGACGCCGCAGTCGTCAGCCACCTGCGTGAGGCGTTGCGACTCGGCGCCGAACCGGAAGCCGTCGCCCGTTTTGTCGCCCTCGCGTTGGATCAAAGGCCCGACAGCCAACCCCTGCGCGTGCTTCAACTGGAATTCACGCCGGACCGAGGGGTCGTAGGTCCGGTTCAACCCGGGCGGAACGACTAGGCGCGGTCGTCCGAGTCGTTGATTCACCTCCGTGTCCAGCCGGTGGAGGCCGCCTTCGCCGGGGGTTTCCATGACTCCGCCATTCCATCTAGAATACGGCGAACCGGAGGCGCCCCCCGCGTGACAAGAAGGACACCGATGACGCGTTCACCACGAATACTGATGATCGGCCTGGCTGCCCCGGCGATCTGTGTGTTGATCGCGGCGACGGCGGTCAAGCACTCCGGCGACGCGGCGGAAGCGCGAGAGACACCGATTGACTGGGGACTCTACCAGATTCTCTGGTCAAGAGACTATGATCGGCAACTGACGGACACCCTCTCGCGGTTCGCGTCAAAGCCGAAGTACGTCATGTTTTACCGCGACCTCATGCGTCCCTTCCCGAAGTTCGCGATCGATGGCATCGCGGCGCATGGTGCCACGCCCGTCGTCTCGCTGGAGCTCTGGTCTTGGCACGCCACCGGGAAGGGCTCTTACCTCCCGGACATCAACGAAGGCCGCCATGACGAGTTCTTCCGCACGTGGGCGGCCGCGGCAAAGAAGGACGGCAGGCGCGTGCTCTTGCGATTCGGTTTCGAATTCAACGGTGATTGGTTCACCTGGTCCGGCGACCCGGCGGCATACGTCAGCGCCTTCCGCCGAGCTCGCCGCATCTTCAAAGAAGCCGGCGCCGAAACGGTCGAGTGGGTATGGGCACCGAACATCGTGAGCTGCCCCGACACGGACGCCAACAACATGCACCGCTACTACCCCGGCGACGCTCATGTCGATTGGGTTGCGCTGGACGGCTACAACTTCGGCGATCATCACGACAAGTGGCACACCTGGCAGACATTCGAAACCGTCTACTCAGCGGCGTTGGATGACTTCGCCAAGCGTTATCGCGGTAAGCCTCTGATCATCACCGAGTTCGGGTCCGCACCGGGTAAGCCCGGGCAACGGGCCGTGTGGATTCGCGAGGCCTTCGATTACCTTCAGCAGTTTTCCCAGGTGCGGGCGGTCATCTGGTTCAACTTGGACAAACGGCGCGAGAACGAGCCCGACTGGCGGATCGACGACGATCCCGCATCGCTGCGCGCATTCAACGACACATTCGCCGCACCGAACTCGACGCCATAACAGGCGGCGATGGCAACCTGTGAAGTGTCGCTCGCCTCGCTTGCATCCGGTGGTCGATGCCCATACCCTTCGCCCTGCCGGCTACGATTGGGAGGGGGGCGACCGCTCTACCTCGCGGGCGACGATGCCCGCCACCGGCGCGAAAGGAAGTGCGCATGACCGGATTCACTCACGACGTTCTACCCTGCGGTATCGAGTACGGAATCGTTCCGTTACCGCAACGGCACGTCGTGTCGTTCCAGATTCGCGTCCTGGCGGGCACGGCCGTCGAGCCGAGCGACAAAGCCGGACTCGCTCGTCTGCTCGAAGAAACGCTCGACAAAGGAACGCAGCAGCGCACCGGCCGAGAGCTGTCGGATGCGTTTGATGCTATCGGCGCGGCCCACAGCAGCGGCGCGGGGCGCGAAACGACCACGTTATCCTGCTCGGTGCTTCCGGAGCACTTCGAAAAGGCCGTCGCGTTGAACGCGGAGTTGCTCCGCACGACCACGCTGCCTCAGGACGCCCTTACCGTCAACATCGAACTGGCCAAGCAGGAACTCGACGCCCTGCAGGACGACCCGCAAGGCCTTGTGGATAAGTACATCAGTTTGCAGGCGTACGGTCCCAAGCTCGGGCACCACTCGCTCGGCGAGTTGGAGACGCTTGATTGTATGACACGGGACGACCTGCTCGCGCATTGGCAGAACCGGTTCCATGCCGGAAACATGATCGTCTCGGTCTCGGGCCCGCTCGACGCGACGCGCGTCGCGGACACGTTCGAGAAGCACTTCTCGGGGTTTGGCGACCCTGCCAAGTGCGGACGTTCGCCGGTACCCGTCGAGTTCACTCCCGGCACCACGCACTACGAGAAAGAACTCGAGCAGGAGCAGATCGGCATATGCTGGCCCGGCGTCGAGGCGACGCACGACGACTTCGAAGTGCAGCAGGTCATCCTCAGTGTGCTCTCGGGCGGCATGGGAGCAAGGCTGTTCACCGAAGTCCGTGAGAAGCAAGGGCTCGTGTACTGGGTCGGTGCGTGGCAGGAGAACCCACGCGGTGCCGGCATGCTGTTCCTCGGTGCTTCGACCACGCCGGAGAAGGCCGATCGAACCTATACGACCCTGTTACGCGAAGTAGATCGGCTCGCCGAGGACATCACACAAGACGAATTGGATCGCGCGGTCACCGGGATCGTCGCTCATCGGGAGACCCGAGGTGATACCACGCGATCGCGCGGCTCGGAACTGGCGAACGATCTGTTCTTCTTCGGTCGGCCCGTACCGGCGGAGGAGAAACTCGCCAAGGTTCGGGCCGTGACGATCGACGACGTTGTACGGTACCTCACCGAGCACCCGCGGGATCGGCTGTGCGTCGTGACGCTGGGACCGAGACCCTTGGATGAGGCGGCGACCGCTGCCCAAGGCGCGAGCGGCACCGCTCGATAAGACGTAACCGCACCGGACGTCGGCGGTATCAGTAACGGGACAGCCGCGAGCTGAAGCGCGACGACAACGCGGCTAACAAGGGGCGAAGTTGAAGAACCCATACACCCTACACACCCTGGATAACGGTCTTCGGATCGTCATCGAGAAGATGCCTGACGTGCGCAGCGCGGCGGCCGGCTTCATGGTCGACACCGGCGCCAGGGATGACTCGCCGGAGGCAGCCGGCGTCTCGCACTTCCTCGAACACATGATGTTCAAGGGTACGAGCAAGCGCACGTGGCGAGAGATCACGGTCGATTTCGACCGCATGGGCAGCAGCTATAACGCATACACGAGCGAAGATCGGACGATGTATTACGGCTGGGTGCGCACGGCCGACATCGGCAAGCAGATGGAACTGCTTGCGGACATGATGCGGTCGACGCTGCCCGTCGAAGAGTTCGACATGGAGAAGAACGTCGTGCTCGAAGAGATCGCCATGTCGAAGGACAACCTCGAGCACGTCATGTTCGACTTCCTTCAAGAGAAGGTATTCGAAGGGCATCCGCTCGCGTGGCCGATCCTGGGCTACGAAGAAACGGTCGGCAATATGACGCGTGACCAGATGTGGGCGTACTTCCAAAGGCGCTACGCACCGGGGAATGTGCTGCTCCTTGTCGCCGGGAACGTCGATCCCAAGGCCATCATCGGCATGGCCGAGGAACTCTGTGGTTCGTGGCAACCCTACGCCGACGCGCACCAGCGTACGATCCCGACCGTCCGGACGGGAGTTGCCTCGCTGCAAGTGGATCGGTTCAAACAGCAGGTCGTCGCGATCACTTACCCCGCGGTCAACGCTGTGGACAAGCGCGCTGAGACGGCGTCGGCGGCCGCCACAATCCTCGGCGGAGAGAACTCCCGCTTCTTCTGGGAGATCGTCCAGGAGGGCATCGCGCCGCGTGCAGGAGCCTTCCATCTCGACTATGCGGATTCGGGATTGATGATCCTCTACGGCACCTGCCTGCCGGAGAACACGGAGGCCCTCGTCGACGCACTGAGGCGTGAGGCACAGAAGATCTGCAGCGATAAGATCGCGCCGCACGAACTCGACCGCGTCAAGAACAAGCGGCGAACCGGCCTCGCCATCGAGGCGGAGGCCCCCTACCACCGCCTGACGCAGCTCATGGACGACATGCAGTTCCGCGGTGGTCCGCGAACCGTGGACCAGATGTTGGCTGAGGTCGATGCCATCGGCGTGGACGATATTCACACTTACTTCCAGGACTTTCCGATCAATACGGAAGGACATCTGACCAGCGTCGGGCCGCGGCTCTGGCCTGAAGGATCAACGACGGGAACTTAGAAGATATCATGACCAGTTCCGCTCCGCTCGACATCACGGTCGTTTACGACGCCTCGGGAAGACGCCGCCCGCCCGCCAAGCCGGTGCGGCAGAAGACCACCCGCGCACCTCGCGCGAGAGCGGCGTCAGCGTCGATCGGCGTCGTGGTGCTGGGATTCTTCAACTGGATCGCCGCAGCGGGGTTCTGCTACGCGACGTGGTGGCCGATCGAAGAGTACATCGTCGTCAACAGCGCCATGCGGACTCCGTTCCAGAGTGATCTCGACCTCGACGCCGCAGCCGCCGCCATGTTCGGCACGATCGCGACGCCGGGCGGGGCCCCGCGCCCGCTCCTCGTGCCGCCTCTGCGTGACAGCGCACCGTCCCAAGCGGAATCGACCCCGGCCAAGAAGGACGCCTTCGCCAAGCCGGAACCACCGAAGCCTGTGTCGAGGTTCGACGTGCGCACATCGCAACTGGTCATCGGAATAACGGCTACGGGGTGGCTCGTGCTCGCCACGGCGGCGTGCTGCGCGCTAGCCGCAGCCGGCGGTGCAGGCTGGGGACGCGCGGGCGGAAAGGCTGTGCGCGTGTTGGGCACGATCCTCGCCCTAGCGGCTGCCGCGCTGCTGGTATGGAAGGGCTTCGAGTTGTGGACTCAGGTCGGCAAGGACGTAAGCCCGGCACGGCTTCGACCGATGGCCACGGCGCTGGCCGGCCTGGCCGCCGCCACCGGGTTGGCGTTGGGGCGCAACGTCCGCGGACTGTCGAGGCTGGCGTCGATCCTCATCATTTTGTCGGCGTTTGGAAGCGTGGCCGGGCTCTACCTCGGGCACTTGGCCGGCGTCATCGAAGCGGGGCAGGCTACCGCTCTATTCCTGGCGATCGTCTTCGTGGCCCACTCGCTTTGGGGTTGGTTCCTGCTCTTCTTTGCGCCGAAGGTCACAGCGTGACGACCTTGTCGGCTTCGGCGATAGCGGCGAGGATTTCGTCCATGTTGCTGACGCCGTCGAGAAGAAGCTGATCCTTGATACCGAAGTGCTCGACGCACGTGCCGCAGGCCAGCAGGTCGACGCCCTTGTCCCGCAGCAAGCCGATCTCGACGGCAACGGGCGAACCTTGTGTCACGAGGTTGACCCCACCGTTGTAGAAGACGATCGCCGCCAGATCCTTGGAATTGACCAGCTTCCTCAGGCATGCCGCCAGGATCTTCCGCCCCAGCGACTCATCGCCGCTACCCATCTGTGCCTTGTTGAGCACGAAAACCGTTTTCATCATTCTCCGTCCCACTACCACCCGGCCTAGTCGGGGCCTGGTCATCCATACGCGTGAGGCCTTACTCTTAAGGTTGCCGGAAGCCTCTTGCAGCGTTCACCATAAATCGCGCACAATGTACCCGGAAACTCACGTGCCTCATACTGGAGACCTTGCCCATGCTAGCACTGGCTCTTTCCATGACAGCGATCAAGGGGTTGGCAGCCGTCTTCGCTCTGGTCGCGGTAGAGTTCCTACTCATGCCGACGGAGAAGGCCTTTCCGCTGGCCGGCGTGACTGCCGTCATCGGAGGAGTCGCGCTGCTCGTCGGCTCACAGCCCTTTGCGGGTGCCTCGCTCATTGTTCTCGGCGTGGCAATGACGGTCTTCGGTGTCAAGCTCGGAGCCCGCAAGCAACGGGACCTCGAGAGAGTCGACGCGCAAACAGCCGACCGAATCGGGCGTATGATGTCCGGCGTCCACATCCCCCGAGACGACGAGTCGTAGCGGGCCGCGATCCGGCTCACGACGCGCCCCCTACTGCAGATCCATCGAAGCCTGGAACGACCCGTTGCTCAGGATGTTCTCGGCCAAGTAGATGGTCGAGTCGCTGAGCACGCTCTGGTAAAGCGATTTCCACAGGCTGAACCCCTCCCGCTCGCTGCTTCCACCGAGCAGGAGATGGCACAAGGCGGTCCCGTTCGGTTCGCGCACCGTCACCAGCGCACGAACCTCGCCGCGATACTCCTCCGTCTCCTGGACCCAGAACCGCAGGAGTTTGACGGACACCACGCGCGTCGCTTCAGTCGGATCGCTGACGAGCGTAAAGCCCGCTCCGACGAACTTCTCTTTCAAAATGCGATGCACGAAGACAGGCGGGGAAGTGCCCTCGGATAGAATCGGGATCTCCCACCGCTCGCTGTTCTCGCCGATCAGGTCGCGGTCGATCCGTTCGTCGGAGACCGGCTCGATCAGGACCTTCAGTTCGTCGCAAAGCGGAAGCTTCCCGGCGAAACGGTTGACGTCCATCCAGGTCGTCGGACGGTACTGGATCGGAACCGTCAGGCTGCAACCGGTTGAAGCGGCCACCGCCGTAAGGAGAAGTGCCATGCCGCACCGCATATCACGATCCTCCAATCAGAGTCGAAATCAGATTCGGGCGTTATTGTACCGAGACGAGCCGCGCACGCGACCGCGCGCCACGATAGCGGCTGCAACGGGCCAATCCCGCCCGTTATCGAGTATCGACACGTACGGGCCGGTTCGGTTAGCTGGGCCCGTTGTATCAACCGCCGGTTTGGCGCTATCATCGGTTGAGGCCGCGCCGTGGCCGATTTTGAGGCTTCTGAGGGACTTTTGCCCATGACTGACGAGACCCAACCCCCGATCGGTTCGATCTGTTGGACGGACCTGACGGTGGAAAACGCCGACGAACTGCGCGATTTCTATGCGAAGGTCGCAAACTGGACCCACGCGCCCGTGGCTATGGGCGACTACAACGACTATTGCATGAACGCGCCGGAGACGGGCAAGACGGTGGCGGGTATCTGCCACGCCCGCGGCCCGAACGCCAACATCCCACCGCAGTGGATGATCTACATCACCGTAGAGAACGTGAAGCAGGCGGCCGACCGGTGTGCCGAACTCGGTGGCGAGGTGATCGACGGCCCTCGCAAAGTCGGCGAGCAACAGTTCTGCATCATCCGCGACCCAGCCGGGGCCGTCGCGGGGCTGATTGGCGGGTAGGCAGCACCGCTCGAGCGCGGTGGCACACCGTCGTTCAGTCGAATCCGGGTGGCATGGGCAAGCGCAGCTTGCCCGTGTCTTCAGTCGTTGAGCGACAGACACCGAGTGTACAACGAGGGGCCTCGGCCAGCGCCGAAGCCCCTCGCGCATCTGTCCGGTTGTCCGGATCGTGTCTACGGCCCGCTCGCTAGTCCGCCGACTTGATGACGCCAATCGCGCCGCGCAGCGCTTGTCCATCCAGACTCTTGCCGGCCGGGCTCTCGGGAGCCACCGCGAACAACTGATCGTTGATCACGTGATACCGACCCTGCGGATGCACGAGATAATAGAACCCCGTGTCCGGCTGCGCGTTGACGAATAGCAGCACCTTCTCGCCGGGTTGGTACATCCCGCCATCGCCGTCGATATAGAGAGCGGTGTCGCCCACCGTGCCGCCGGTCTGCTCGACCGTGATCGTGTCGGCGACTTTGCCACGGATGACCTGCTCGACGGATAGATCGACCAGCGTGAACGGCAGCGACGCCGTTCCGTTGGATGTGAGCACCGTCCGCCCCGGCCGCGTGCCGTCCACCGTCGCTATGACCACAGCGTCCACATCAACGCTCATCGCATCGAGCGAATCGTACGTGTGCGCCCATTGCGGCGACAGCATCTCCACGCCCGGTGAGTGGACGTGAAGCAGCGGCGCGGCAAACACGCCGGCGATCACGCCCGCTGCTATCGCGGAACACGCAAGCACACAGTATTTCTTGTTGATCATCTCAATCTCCTTTGTGTACTGCTACCTGCAGGTTCCGTTGTTCTTACATCTGTCCGAGCAACAGTCGGCATTCGTCGAGCACGGGTCGCCCCGTTCGCCACACGTCGGGTCGCCGCCGCCGTCGCAACCACCGGTGATGGCGTCGATCAGGTCGGCCTCGTCCTGGGCGAAGTACGGGAAGCTGAGATACCGGTCGTTCATGCACGTCTGCGACCTGCCGCGAGCGTGGTCCAGCCCGAGCACATGCCCGATCTCCTGACAGGAGACGTGTCGGTCGGCTGTCTCGCCATAGCCGCCGCCGTCCAGATAGCTCTGGTTCATCAGAGCCTCCGCCCGGACGATCGTGCAGCCGCCGCCGACTTCGAGCAGCCGAGCAATGCCCAGCCAGCCCGTCGCACCATAGAAGCCGGCGTCCACCGTGATCTCGTTCCCGCCGCCGAAGCTGATGCAGGTGGCGGCCTCCCAGTCGTTGGCCTCGGACCCGTTGATCGTGCCCCAATAGCCGCCGGCTGCGTTGGATAGGCCGATGTTGTTGTGATCCCAGTGCCAGCAGGACCACTGCTTGGCCGCCATCGCCACACCCGCCGTCGTGAGCGTGAAGGCGACCACGAACAGTATCATCAGCAGGCACGTAGCTCGTTTTCTTGTCATATGTACCTCCCTTCGACAGATGCGCGGCGGTCGCGTCTTCCCGCCATGCCTGTCACCGTCGTTTGATGTGAGACGCACCGCGGCGCCCCGGCGATCGAGTTTCGTGGATATGTAAGGACTTCGTGGCGACTGATCCCTCCACCGGCCCGCAAAGAAAAGGAACGAGCCCGCTGCGTACCGTCCGCCGCCGGTACGTACCCGCCGCGCAGTCAGGGCCATTTGGTGCATCGCGCTGTGGAGCGCATACGATCCGCCCTCCCTTCGATCAGACGCTCGGTCGATGTGTGTCGCCCGGCCAGCAGCGCCGCCCGCGCCGTCAGCCAACGGTTAAGAGGCTTTTATACCCAGGCCGCGCCGCGCGATGCAAGCTTTTTCCGGAATCGTGCGAAGTCGGTTGAGCTGATGCGCCTCCTTTGGCCCTATGCGAACCTTGGTGTTGCCAACGAGGCCCGTGCCTACCGGTCGCGCGGGCCCGCGCAGGCTAAAGCCTGCGACTCAGGAAGTGGGGGAAACGTCGAAACGGCCAAGCGGCGGGGAGAATGGTCCGCACAGCGGACCCTACGGGGCTACGCCTATCGGAGGTCCGGTTTGTGGTGAAGAAGGGGGGGGCCACTGGCGACGTAGATCGCTATGGGCGTGTCTCCCGACCACGTGATTCGCTTCACGTCATGGGCGAGCGCTTCCAGATCCGGGAACAGGGTGGAGCGCGCGACCCCCAAGGCTCGGAGCGCCGCCGCCAAGTCGGGCTTCGAACCGCCTGGGATCGCATACCGGCGGACGGCTTCGACGTCGAATTCGGGCTCGATAACAGGGGCTTCGTTGCCGTGGAGAGTGAACGTTGCCTGCTGCAGCATCATGCGTGGATCACGCTCCACCGGCTGGAAAGCGTAAGGCCGCCCGACGTGTTCAGTCCCAGAGAAGCCCGCGTTGGCGCGATCTACCACGCCGGGGAAATCAGCCCTGACAACGCAGCGCCCCACCATGGCACACTGATTGATTCTGCAAGGGTCGATCTCCCAAAGGGCGCCATCGGTATCCGTGTCTTCATCCTCTACGGCGAAGAAGGTTGCCGTTAGGATCGATTCGGACCAATCCAAGAGGCGGGTCGGAAGTCCATAGTGCTGCGCCAGGATCAGCCACGCGACTGCGTCGGTCGCGGGCGGGCACATCCCGTAACGCGATGGTGCCTTCATCTGGAACTCGGAGTAGATGCCGGACTCCCCGGCCCCCCAGTTCTCTTCTCGGAAAACCTGGGGCACGAGTTTCCACGATGAGTCGCTGTGCCCGCGAAACCACCGCGTTTCCGTCATACTCGGGTCTGCCTTGGCCAATCCAGCCAGGTCGGAGATGTCTCGGATTTCTGTAGCGTCCATCGTGGCTCCGTTCGTGTCTTCCCGGCGGGCAGATTGCCCGCTCGGCGGCATCAGTCCAAAGCTAGCGCTTCTCGCAACTCGTCTTCGACTTTGGAGATCATCACGCCCAACTCGCCGTCGTTCGTGAGTCGCAGCAGGTCTTCGTGTGTCCGCTTGCGGTAGTCCGGTTGCGTCACTTCGCCGCTCTCCGGCGTCAACATCGTGGCCCCCGCGCGGACCTTTCTGAGTTCATTGGCGATGGCATGGACCTGCTGTTTGATCTCCTTGGGAAGGAATAGGGCGTTCTGGGAAAAGTAATCGCTGAACGCGCGGAAGTGGGTGTGGAGTTCCTCTACTTCAGCGTCCGTTGGAGTGGTGGAAGGGCCAAGGAAGCCAGCGAACTCAAGCTGTGTCTTCATGAGGTGGCCGTACAACGTGGCGCAGACTTCGGATCGCCGTGACCAGCGAGCGCGAGCTGCTTCGGTCATGTCGGCAATCCGCCGTTCCACGTCGTCCAAGGACGCCGCGATTGCCCGCCGTTCGGCACGTGTTCGCACGTACGCTCCAACCGCCGCACCGACGCCAGCCACAACGGCGGTGAAGATCCAACCGCCGATAGCCACGAAATCGACCGCTCCGATCATGGAATGGGCTCCTTCCGCGGGCAGGTTGCCCACCCTACGGCTGGTCGACAACCACGTTTGCCGCCTCCTGGCTACAGCCGACAGTGAGGTGACTCGTTTGACAGTTCACCGTAAAGTAGGATGCCGCGATTAAAGTCACTATGAAGAGCAGGAGGCGTCCGCTGACGGAGTTGAGGGTCATGGGATGACTGACGCTTTCTCCTTGTGGACTGTCCCACCTTCGGCCAAGTGCCTTGAAGAACTGGTCGAAGAATCTTCCGCTTCTCATGGTTGCGCCCCCACGCCGGTAGCGTCGGCCTTCTCGGCGCCCGTGTCCGTTTGGGGCACCGGCACGGATGCTGCTCGGGCGAGTTTCTCTACGACGAGTGGAGCAGTGACCCCGACGGTCAGCGCTGCAAGCGCAGTGCTGATCTCGCCGGATGTGCCGAATGCCCAGGCGAGAGTAGCACCCGACAATAGTCGGATCGCCTCGGCGAGGGCGAAGCCGGGCGTGCGGAACTCCTCTGGTATCCGTCCCTTGTTCCCCCGGACGGCTCGCCAGAATTCAATACCGTCGATAATGGCACCGCCGGCTAGGCCGCAGAGTGCGAATTGCCACCATTGCATGCCTTTGCTCCTATCGCTGCGCCGCCGGCGGGCCGAGCCCGCCCTACGGACGTTTGGACGTTTCGACTTTTTCGATGTTTATGCCGCATCTCGGCATAGAGTAGGCCCGGGGGGGGTAGACGGGCAAGGAAGACGGGGCGCAAAATCCGGTGGACAGTCCCGTAGGGTCCGCTGTGCGGGCCGCGAGTGCGATGTGCACCGTAGCAGACCCTGGTCCGCGAAACGGACCCTACAGGAAGGCATCGCGGCTTTACGAACTGCGTCCTACCCCGGTCTCGTCATCGAATCCGCATCGAGGGCTTTGTCTAGTTCGGCGTCGGAGAGCACCTTGTGAGCCTTGGCTACTTCGCGGACTGTCTTGCCGGTTTGATGTGCCTCTTTGGCGATGGCGGCTGCTTTGTCGTAGCCGATCAGCGGCGCGAGGCTCGTACACATCGCCAGTGAATTTTCGATCAGTTCCGCGCAGCGATCCTCATTCGCCTCAATGCCCACCACACAGCGATCCGCAAATACACGCGCGGCACTGGCCAGCAGTCGAATGGACTCCAACAGATCGTGAGCCATCATGGGCATCATCACATTGAGTTCATAGTGCCCGTCGCGACAGCCGATCGCGACAGCCGCGTCAAACCCCATCACCTGCGTACAGACCTGAATGAGCATCTCGCTCATCACCGGGTTGACCTTGCCGGGCATGATGCTGCTGCCCGGCTGGGTCTCGGGCAGCGTGATCTCGCCGATGCCGCAGCGCGGGCCGCTTGCGAGCATGCGAATGTCATTGGCGATCTTGCTCAACGAGACAGCCACCGTCCTGATCTGACCGCTCACCTCGCACACGGCGTCCTTGGCGGACTGTGCCTCGAAATGGTCTGCCGCTTCGACGAACTCGATGCCCGTTACCCCGCTGAGCACCGCGCAGACGCGCGCACCGAACTCGGGATGCGTGTTGATGCCCGTGCCGACGGCTGTGCCACCGATGGGCAGCTCGCGCAAGGCCTTGACCGCCTTAGTGGCCCGCATCACGCCGAGTTCCACCTGTCGGGCATACCCGCCGAACTCCTGGCCCAGCCGGACCGGCGTAGCGTCCTGAAGGTGCGTCCGCCCGATCTTGACGATGGAATCGAACGCACCGGCCTTGGCTCGCAGGGCATCGCCCAGATGCGCCAGCGCCGGCGACAGGTCATGCGTAATCGCCTCAGCCACCGCTACATGGATGGCCGTCGGGATCACGTCGTTGGACGACTGCCCCATATTGACGTGGTCGTTGGGGTGAACCGGATCGCGCGAGCCGAGCTTCCCGCCGGCCAGCTCGATGGCCCGGTTGGCGATCACCTCGTTGGCGTTCATGTTGGTGCTGGTGCCCGAGCCGGTCTGGAAGATGTCCAGGACGAAGTGGTCGTCGAGCTTGCCGTCGACCACCTCGCCGGCGGCTGTCGCGATTAGTTCAGCCAGTTTCGCATCCAGCTTGCCCAAATCGCGGTTCACCCCGGCTGCGGCCTGCTTGATGAGCCCCATCGCCCGGACGAACCGCCGCCCGAAGCGGTAGCCGCTGATGGGGAAGTTCTCGTAAGCTCGCTGCGTCTGGGCACCCCAATAGGCCCCAGAGGGCACCGTCATATCGCCCATGCTGTCCATCTCTACGCGTGTCGTAGCGGCCATCCGAACCTCCCGGCGGTGGTATCGATCTTGCTTGAGAAACGTGGCATGCAGGGTAACCTATCCCGGCGCAGGCTAAAAGACGGACCCGGAATCGAGCGCCCCGAGCCGCGGGCTTCAGCCCGCGCGGACGCTGCGATGAGTGGCATGGGTCCCGGCACGCCGGGATTTGCCCGTGACTACTGTCCGATGCGAGACTACGGCGAAGGCGAACACGGACAAGCTGCTGTGAGTCCGTGGCACCCGGAACGAGACACGGGCAAGCTGCTGCTTGCCCATGCCACCCGGAAGACCCCGTCGAAAATGCGACGGTTGGGAGGTTTTCACATGCAGGATATCACCGAGCATCTTGTCGAACTGATCAAGTCGGCCTCGACGGACCTGGGCCCGGACGTGCAGAACGCACTGTCAACCGCGGTCGAGACGGAGGAGAAGGATTCAGCCGCCCAGGGCGCGCTGCTGACGATCCTCGACAACGTCGAGATGTCGCGCAAGACCGGCCGGCCTATCTGCCAGGACACGGGCACGCCGATCTTCTATGTCTGGTACCCCGTCGGCGTGTCTCAGCTTCAGATTCGCAAGCAGGTCAAGGCGGCTGTCCGGATCGCCACCGAGAAGACGTACCTGCGGCCCAACGCGGTCGAGGCACTCTCCGGCAAGAACTCCGGCGACAACACCGGCGAGGACTTCCCGACCATCCACTTCGACGAGTGGGAGCACGACTACGTCAAGGTCGGGCTCATGCTCAAGGGCGGCGGGTCGGAGAACTGCGGCGCCCAGTACAGCGTGCCCTCGCAGGACTTCCCAGCCGCTCGGGACATCACGGGTGTGCGAAAGGCCGTGCTGGACGCGGCCTGCAAGGCTCAGGGCCTCGGCTGTGCCCCCGGCATTCTCGGCGTCGGCATCGGCGGCGACCGCGCGACGAGCATGATCAAGGCGAAGGAGCAGCTCTTCCGGCGTCTTACCGACAGCAACGAAGACGCCGAACTCGACGCGATGGAGAAGCGGCTACATCGCGAGATTAACGAACTCGGCATCGGCCCGATGGGCTTCGGCGGCAAGACGACGGTCCTCGGCGTCAAGATGGCTCAGTTACACCGCGTGCCGGCCTCCTTCTTCGTGTCCATCGCGTACATGTGCTGGGCCGACCGCCGCAAGCTCCTGACGATCAAGAACGGCTCTGTCACGATCGAGGCACCGTAGGACCGACGAGGCTTCTTCAGGAATGTAGGGTCCGCTGTGCGGACCAACGTGCTTGTACAAATGTAGGGTCCGCTGTGCGGACCAACGTACTCGTACATATGTAGGGTCCGCTGTGCGGACCGACGAACTCGTACCGCAAAGCCACCTGCAGGCTATCCCGCTCGACAATGGGAGATACACGCATGGCCGTCAAACTAACCGTTCCGATCAGCGAAGAGGACATCCGGGCCTTGAAGGTCGGCGATCAGGTGCTCGTCACCGGCGTGATCTTCACCGGTCGCGACGCCGCGCATAAGTACATGATGGACAACTTCATCAAGGGCACCTGTCCGGACTCCGAGAAGGAGACGTACGACGTGCTCAAGGCGGGGCTGGCCGGCTCCGTGATCTACCATTGCGGGCCCGTCGTGGGCAAGACGAACGACGGCAAGCACACGTTCGTCGCGGCCGGCCCTACCACCAGCATCCGCGAGGAACCTTATCAGGCTGACGTGATGGGGCACTTCGGCGTCCGCGCCGTCATCGGCAAGGGCGGCATGCGGGACAGGACGCTCGCGGGCTGCAAGGAGCATGGAGCGGTCTACCTGCACGCCATCGGCGGAGCTGCCACGCTGATCGCCGAGAGCGTCAAGGAAGTGCTCGACGTCTACAAGCTGGACTTCGGCGTGCCGGAGGCCTTCTGGAAGATTCGTGTCGAGGACTTCCCGTGCGTCGTGACGATGGACTCGCACGGCGAAAGCCTGCACGACAAGATTCGGACCGACTCGCAGAAGAAGCTGCAAGAGATCCTCGCGAGTTGAGGCTTCCGTCCCCCACCCTTCGGACATACCGAAGGATGGGGCACCCGCGCTGGGTGCCACTGGTGGCTTGCCACCAGTGCTGAGCAACGCATGTACACGAGCAAGCTGCTGCTTGCCCATGCCACCCGTTACCGCGCGTCCCTGCCACCCGGCTTGACCTCCGCTCGAGAGCGGTGGCACACCCGGGCCCGTGGCCGCACGCCGCACCCTACCGCTGCTCCGCCACGACGCTACAATGCCCGCCACATGGACATGGTCGTCGCGGACAATCTGGTCAAGGTGTTCCCTCAGCCCGACGGCCGAGACAAACGTGCCGTCGACGGCCTCACCTTCCGCGTCGGCACGGGGCAGATCTACGGCTTGCTGGGTCCCAACGGCGCCGGCAAGACCACCACACTTAGAATGCTCAGCGGCCTCATGAGCCCGACAGACGGCGCCGCGAGCCTCGCCGGATTCGACGTCGCCACGCAACCGAACGACGTCAAACGAGTCCTCGGGTTCCTCACAGCCAACACGGGGCTATACCAACGCCTTTCCGCGCGTGAGCTGCTGACCTACTTCGCCCAACTCCACGGCATGAGCCAGATTGACGCCAAGGCCCGAGCCGATCACCTGATCGGCTGGCTGGGTATCGGCGACTTTGCCACGCTGCGTTGCGGCGCGCTATCCACCGGCCAGAAGCAGCGCGTCAACATCGCCCGCGCGCTGATCGCCGACCCGCCGATCCTCATCATGGACGAACCCACGCTCGGGCTCGACGTGCTGAGCAATCGTATCATCCTCGAATACATCCGTCGGGAGCGCGATCAGGGCAAGTCGATCATCCTCTCCACCCATTACCTCGACGAGGCGGAGGACATGTGCGACGTGGTCGGCCTTCTCCATGACGGACGGCTCGTCGCTGAAGGAGATATCGACTCGCTCCGCAAACAGAGCGGGAAGCAAAGGCTAAGCAACATCTTCTTGAAGCTGATCCACGCGGACGAGATGGTGGAGGCGGCTGTTCGATGAAGTTCCGCCACCGCATCCGCACGGTCTACGGCAAGGAACTCATCGACATCCTGCGCGACCGCCGCACGCTTATTGCCATGATCGTCGTGCCCATCGTGCTCTACCCGCTGCTGATGGTCGGCTCGATCCAGG
>JAJDDX010000090.1 GCA_029260055.1 Phycisphaerae bacterium | reverse complement strand
CTTTGGCAACCGGAGGCTACGTCGGGAGATGTCGGGCGTGCCCCCGTTGGCACGAAAAGGGGCGAACGAGAGTCCGTTGGCTAGGACGGCGCAGCCTGTCGCAGGAGGTCGACCCGTCCCGCTTGTATTCCGCGACTCGCGCCGGAATTCGTTGTGCGCCGAGGTGTGTTTCCTGTAAACTGGCTCTGGAGGACCTGCTGGAGAATCACACTCTCCCATGAAAGGAAGCAACTCTCATGATCACGAGACCCGTGTTAGCCAAGGGCGCGTACGGCTATCATGTTCGGATCGGCGTGCCGCTGGCGCTTGGCCTGATCTGCTCGAACGCGTCGCTGGCCGACACGCCTTCATTTGCCGACCCCATGCACTACGCCACCGGTTACCTGTGCGCGTCCGTGGCGATCGGTGACCTGAACGGCGACCAAGTGGCCGACCTGGCCGTGGGTAGTACCGGCGGTGCCAAGGTATCAATACTGCTGGGGCTCGGCGAAGGGCTCTTTGCCGACGCCGTGGACTACACCACCAACGCCCTGCCTTATTCGCTGGCGATCGGCGATTTTAATGGCGACCTGGTGCCCGACTTGGCCGCGGGACACTCCGGCGGCTACTTCGTATCGGTGTGGATAGGGCTCGGGGACGGGACCTTTGCCGACGTGGTACAATACTACGCTGGCCAATCGCCGAGATCAATCGCAGTCGCCGACTTGAATGGTGACCGTGTACTCGACTTGGCCGTATCGAACCGGTGGGAAGGTGGCAGTGTTCTGGCGCTGCTGGGGAACGCGGACGGCACATTCAGCGCCGGTGAGTACCGCACGATCGGCTATCCGACTACAGCCCTGGCAGTCGCCGATCTGAACGGCGATGGAATGACGGACTTGGCCGTGACGAGCGGGCCTGGCGACAACGTCTCAGTCGCACTCGGGATCGGCGATGGAACGTTCGTCGCGCCGACCGCCTACGCCGTCGGCGACATGCCTAGATCAATTTCGATCGGCGACTTGAACGGCGACCGAGTGCCGGACTTGGTCACGGCAGACAAGTTTGACGACAACGTCTCGGTACTACTTGGCTTGGGCGACGGAACGTTCTCCGCGGCGGTGCATCACTTCGCCGGCACCGGGTTCAAATCCGTGGCCATCGGCGATCTGAATCGCGATCGGGTGCCGGACTTGGCAGTAACGGACTGGTCCGGCGACACTGTCTCGGTGCTCGTCGGTCACGGCGATGGGACGTTTGCCGCCGCCATCCCATTCGCAGCCGGCGACGGACCCTGGGCCCTGGCGATCGGCAACCTCAATAGCGACGACGTTCCAGACCTGGCCGTGGCGAACTGGACCGGCGGCACCGTCTCAGTTCTGCTCAACCGGTGGGACGGCGGCGCGGAGTCGGTGCCCGCCGTCTCAGCCTGGGGCCTTGTGGTACTGGCGTTACTGCTCGTGGTTGCGGGCAAGGTCTACTTCCGCCCACGCCGAGCGAAACGGCTCACGTAGAGACGGTGACATTCTGTTGTGCTGTGACGGCCGGGCGTGAAGCCGCCCAGCGGGCGACAATACAGCACAGTCCGTGCCGAAGAGGAGGGCGAACGATGCTGGGGGATCGTCAAGCCGGCAGCGCCGGGCGTGACTCGTTCGATCGGCGGCCGTGCGCGCTAGTTGCCGCGGTCGCGCCATGGCTAGGCGTGCTTGCGGTGTTAGTGTCGGCGCGACATCTATCCGCGCAAACGCACCGGTTTGTCGCGGTCGGCGACTCGCGCGGGTCCAACAACGGCGTGAACAGCCTCATCCTCACCGAGATTGCTCAGGCCATTGTCGCCGAAAACGCAGAGTTCGTCCTCTTTCCCGGCGACCTGGTTACGGGCTCGTCCAATCCGAACACGCTGACATCGCAGCTCACCAACTGGCGGGACCACATGCAGCCCGTGTATGATGCCGGAATCGGCGTCTATCCTTGCCGCGGCAACCACGACGCCGGGTCGATTGCCGTGTGGAACAACATCTTCTCCGGTCCCTACGCGCTGCCTGGTAACGGCCCTGCCGGCGAAGTAGATCTCACCTACTCGGTAACGCACGGTTCGATCTTTTTCGTCGCCATGGACGTCTACGTCACTAACGGGCGGGTGAACCAAACGTGGTTGAACGGGCAATTCGCCGCAAACACGCAGGCGCATGTCTTTACCTTCACGCACGAACCGGCATTCAAGTGCGACCACACCGACACCCTCGACGACTTCCCCAACAATCGCAACAACTTTTGGAACAGCATCGCAGCCGAAGGCTCGAGAGCCTACTTCTGCGGCCACGATCACTTCTACGACCACCTCCGCGCCGATGACGGCGACGGCGATCCCGACAACGACGTGCACCAGTACATCGTCGGGACAGCCGGGGCGCCGCTGTACGCCGACGGGGTGTACGACGGCTTCAACGGCCCATGGACGCCCGTACGTGTCCACCACGAGCGACAGTTCGGCTACGTGCTGGTCGAGATCAACGGACCGACCGCCACGCTCACGTGGAAGCACAGGACCAGCCCCGGCGTCTACGAGGCCACATCCGATGTCTTCACCTACTTGGTAAGCCTTCCCTGCGCGGCGGACAAGGATTGCGATGACGGCAATCCTTGCACCGACGACGATTGCATAGCCGATGTGTGCGCGTTCACCAACAACACGCTTTCTTGCGAGGACGCAACGTTCTGCAACGGCGCGGAGACTTGCGCGGACGGCGCGTGCCTTGCGGGAGAGCCCCCCGATTGCGACGACGGCATCGCATGCACGAATGATTCGTGCAACGAAGCAACCGATTCGTGCAACAACGTGGCCGACGACGACAACTGTTACAATTGGGTCTACTGCGACGGCGAAGAGACGTGCGATGCGGTGATCGGTTGCCTGGCGGGCACCGCTATCGATTGTGACGACGGCGTCGGCTGCACGGATGACGAGTGCAACGAATCGGCCGACGCGTGTACCAACGTCGCGAATAACGCCCATTGCGACGACGGTACGTACTGCAACGGAGCGGAAACCTGCGACGCGGTGCTCGGCTGCCGGGCGGGCGCCGCCATCGATTGTGACGACGGCGTTGCCTGCACCGATGACTCGTGCAACGAAACGACCGTTTCGTGTGACCACGTCGTTGTTGATGCCAACTGCGACGATGGTGCGTTCTGCAACGGCGTGGAAACGTGCGACGGGATACTCGGCTGCCAGGCGGGCACCAATCCGTGCCCGGCCGGCACTACGTGCGATGAGGACAACGACGCCTGCGTGCAGCCAGTCCCGACCGTCTCGGCCTGGGGCTTGATGATCTTGGCGTTGCTGCTTTTGGTCACCGGCAAGGTCTACTTCGGTCGGCACCGAGCACAAACGGCGGTTTGACTAGACCGGCCGGAACGAATGCACACATCACCCGGCCCGCCGATGTAGCGCATGCCTCCGGAGAGTGCCCGAGCGTATTTCGCGAGCCTCGGCGCAGTCCGCCGCCAGCGACTGGCCACTCTTGCTCGCGATCGGCGACCTCGATGGAGACATAATGCCCGACCTGCCCGCGGCGAACGACGAAAGTGACGATGTCGCCGCGCGACCGGCGGCCGCCCGCGGCAGGTTGAAGACACACCCGCCCCTGCATGCTACGTCATCACGATTACGGGCAAGGCAAGCACGTCCCCACCGAATGAAGGTGCCCCGGCGCCGGACCCTTGTGGCTCCAACAACAGGTCCAGTACCCAGCGCAGTCGAGGCCGCACCGCAAGGCTCTTTCTTCGGGATTCCAGACGACATCTGGTCCCGCGACGCCGGGGATGAAACCAAACCCACAGTGGCCCGCGTTTGAACCTCTCCCGTTTTCCATTACCCTTATCCACGGTGTCGGTTCGGACGTCGTAAACCTGATCGGTGTCGGGTCCTTGCCCTTACCTAGGTCGAGCATCCTGCAGTTTGGGTCCCCCCCGGCACACCCGTGGTCTGGAAAGTCGGCCGGCCGGCCCCCGACGTGCACGTTGAACTGGAACCTCGGGAACAAGAAGAACTCGCTGGTGAACGTTCCGCCGTCCTCGTGAGTCTTCCGGACGGTCATCAGGCCGGGGGGCGGGTCGCTAGCCTCCGATAGATCGACCGCCACATCCCAATAAGTCTGAGTGCTACCGAACATGACGATGATCGGTGCGGCGCTGATCAGATCAAGAAGCTCTACCTCTATCGACGTCGAATCGATGAGGACCCCCGGTGGATCGTTCACCGATGCCTCCTCGAAACACATTTCCGAGTGCCTTCGGATGACGGTATCGTGGCGAACGCCCGGGCGAGCCACGAGCGAGATCGTCCCATTGAAGGCACTGTAGCCGTCGCCGAAGAAGCTCCCGGGGATGGGCTGATCGGCGAACGAGAAGGACGTCCCACTGTTGGTCTTCGGGCAGTCGATACCTGCGGGAATCCCGCCGCACCCGGACCCCGGTGCAGCTTCAACTCCGGTATCACCGCGTGCACTGATCGCACCCGCCAGTAGGCCGCCCATGACCGCTACCGTTTGCAGGAACCTGCTGTCTTTCCTCATAACCGTGCTCCTTTCCTAGAAACGTCGCTCTCGTTATCCGGCTCTGCGCCTGCTGGCGTACACCGCGCCGAACCGGCCCGAACGCGCGCATGCGATACTCCAACTTACGTCAACGTACGATTGTGCGATTTCCGCGCCCCGCGGTTCATCTTCACACCGCCAGCCGGCGCATTACCCACAGAGCAGTAACACACGTGCCCGCCGCCGCGCGCATCATCACTCTCGAGGTGACGGCATCAGGCGTCACCCCAGGCGCCTGATGTACGCCAACTGCGTTGCTATGGCCGTATGGGAGAGGCCAGAAGGGACGGATGCCGTGCGCCGCTCCGGAGAGGCCCTCGCTTTCCACCCCGACGCCGTGCCTACTGAAGAATGCCGCGCGAACCGGGGCGTGCCCCACCCGCACCAAAGCACTGAGAGAACTGATATAGTTTAGCTACTGCACAGTCACGTTGTCAAGCCCTGCGACCCTGGAATCACTGTCGGTTGGTGACAGCGCATCCAGGCTGGGGACATAGGTGAATACACTTAAGCAAAGACCCCTACGCAAACATGGATAGTTGTTTGATGTCCTCACAAGCCTCGGTCTCCCTTCAGTTCGGTGTTACTGAGCCACAGCCCCAAACCGGCGACCTCGATGCTTCCGACGTCGCGGGTATCGACGGGTCCGCGCTCGTGGCGATACATGAGCGGGCCGGGCCCAACCCCTCCGCGACCCGGCGGTGAGCTGGCGCCTGTCGAGCGGGGTGATCTTCAAATACAAGGCGGCGACCGAACCTCACCGCCTGCGCGATGGTCCACCAGCGATTCAGCCGCCTCCCTGGAAGCGCTCCTTTCGGCGCGATCTCAGTTCCGCACCAACCCGCGCAGCCGTTTCAGGTTGACTTTGTCGAGGTCGGAGCCTCGGCCGTCCTTGCCCTTGGGCGTTTCGAGGATGAACGGCACGTCGCGGAAGCGCCGGTCGTTCACGAAATGGGCGAATCCCTCCTTGCCGATCTTGCCCTTGCCGATGTGGTCGTGGCGGTCGACGCGGCTTCCGAGCTCTTTTTTCGAATCGTTGACGTGGATGCACTTCACGTTCGATAGGCCGACGATGCGGTCAAGCTCGTCGATCATGCCGGCGTAGCCGTCGGGTCTGCGGAAATCGTATCCGGCTGCGAAGAGATGGCAGGTATCGAGGCAGATGCCGTAGTGCTGCGGGTGTTTCGCCCGCTCCAGGATCGCGGCTAGTTGCTCGAAGCGGTGGCCGATCGCCGTGCCCTGCCCCGCCGTCGTCTCCAGCAGGATCATCGTCGTCTCATTGGTGCCACGCCGTGACACTTCGTCGAGTGATCGCGCGATGCGTTTGATGCCTTCTTTTTCCGTGCCATCCATGTGGGCGCCCGGATGGAAGACGAGGTAGTCGACGCCGAGGGCGGCGCAGCGCCTGTGTTCGTCGATGAGCGCAGCGACGCTTTGTTTGCGCTTGGGCGGCTCGGGCGACGCGAGGTTAAGGAGGTAACTGCCGTGGGCGATCACGGGCGTCAGGCCGGTTCGCTGTTGGGCCTCGCGATATCGCTTGATTTGGTCGGAATTCAGCGGCGGCGCCCGCCATTGCCGCTGGTTTTTGACGAAGATCTGGAGGCAATCGCAGCCGACGGCCGTTCCGGCATCGAACGCGTTTTCCAGCCCGCCCGCGGCCGACATGTGTGCCCCGAAGCGGGGCCCCTGTTTCGCCATGATGTTCTCCAGCCGGCCATCGCCGGCGACTTCTAAGTGCGGTCCTATAAAAAGGTTACCGATAACGTCGCGAGCCGCAAGACGCGGCCTGCGGGCTCGTTTGAAAAAAGCCCGATTCGGGCGCTTGACGCGGGCGAGCCATGTGATAAGTTACCCGGCTCGCCCTGAGGGCTGGTTTACAGCGTTGTCGGGGGGCTCTTTGGCAATTGAAGAAGCGGACGCAGGCCTGTCGGCCCGTGTGAACCTCGTGACGGGGTCTTATGCGGAATCGTCGGCAGGTCATTAAGGTATTGTGGATAGATTTAAGGCCACAGGTTCCTAATGATGCTCGCCGTACGGCTTTGCCGCTGTATGGGCGAGTTTGGAATCTTGAGTGTCGGAATCAGCTTAACTTCGTCATGCATGGCCGTTCGTTGGAGTCTCGGGTCTTTTGGGCTCGGGGGTTTTTCGGACAGCCCCTCATGATTGTGGTCAAGCTATTAAGAGTGCATGGTGGATGCCTAGGCGTCGAGAGGCGATGAAGGACGTGGTAGGCTGCGATAAGCCTCGGGGAGCTGTCAAACGAGCTTTAATCCGAGGATTTCCGAATGGGGAAACCCGGCGTCACTGGGCAACCAGATGGCGTCATCTGCGGGTGAATTCATAGCCCGTGGAAGCTAACCCAGGGAACTGAAACATCTAAGTACCTGGAGGAAGAGAAATCAACCGAGACTCCGTAAGTAGCGGCGAGCGAAAGCGGATCAGCCCAAACCGTGGTGCATGCATCGCGGGGTTGCGGGCCCTCGAGGAGTTACAAAGGCGTCGTTAGCGGAACGATTTGGAAAGGTCGACCATAGACGGTGACAGTCCGGTACGCGAAAACGATTGCCCTCCGTTGAGAGGTGTCCCAGAGTAGCGTCGAGCTCGTGGAACTCGGCGTGAAGCAGGGGGGACCACCCTCCAAGGCTAAGTACTACTCGACGACCGATAGTGGACAAGTAGGGCGACTGAATGGTGAAAAGAACCCCTTTAAGGGGAGTTAAAAGAACCTGAAACCATGCACTTACAAGCTGTGGGAGCACGATTCAAGGCTTGCCTTGGCGTGTGACCGCGTGCCTTTTGCATAATGATCCGGCGAGTTACGGTTTGTAGCAAGGTTAATCCGTTCCGCGGAGGAGCCGAAGCGAAAGCGAGTCTGAATAGGGCGCATTAGTTGCAGGCCGTAGACGCGAAACCAGGTGATCTACCCATGGCCAGGTTGAAGTGACTGTAAAAGGTCGCGGAGGACCGAACGGGTTAACGTTGAAAAGTTATCCGATGAGCTGTGGGGAGGAGTAAAAGTCTAATCAAACCTGGAGATATCTCGTTCTCCCCGAAATGCCTTTAGGGGCAGCCTTGAGACAACTACGT
>JAJDDX010000089.1 GCA_029260055.1 Phycisphaerae bacterium | reverse complement strand
TCCGCCGGACGACACCGATCCCCCGGCGCGCCAGCCCGGGGTGGCGGGCGAGCCGCCGGCTGCGGGGCTTGCCCCGAAGACGGCTGCTCGCGCTTGAATCGAGCGCCTCGCCTAGGTACGATCCGACGAATGAAACATGCCGGGCGAAAGGGAAGTGAAAGAGGCAGGTCCTGTCACCCGAGGCCCCACACCGCCCTTCGATTCGCGGTTGTCTCGGTACTGTGGCTTCTCGCCGCGACGGTCTGCCGCGCGGAGGAACTCGTCATTGTCGACGGCGGGCGGACTACCTACGAGATCGTGGTGCTCGAGCCGGCGTTTCCCACCACCCACTTAGCCGCACGCGAACTGCAGCAGTACCTCGCGCTATCGACGGGCGTCGAGCTTCCCATCGTCAGTACGCCCACCGCCGGAAGGAACCGGATACTGATCGCGCGCTCGGAAGGTCTTGCGCCGCACGGCTTGGCCATCGAGACCGCCGGTACGGAGATATGGCTCCGCGGTCGCGACAGCGACGGCGAGCACGCGACGGTCGATTTCATCGATCCGATCCATCGCGGCACATGCAACGCCGTCTACGAGTTCCTCACGCGTTTCGTAGGCGTCCGCTGGTTCTGGGGGGAAGAACTCGGCGACATCATTCCCAAACATGACCGAGTGGCGCTGCCCGCGGAGACCCGCATCCGTCAGGAACCCTTCTTCGACTATCGCGCCCTGCCGTACGGACCGACGGGTTCCCTCGGGGGCGACTGGGCCCGCCGTAACCGCCTCGGCGCCGCGATGACCATGCACCACGGCCACCACCTCCACAAGATCGTGCCGACGGATAAGCTGGCCAAACGCGGGCACGAGGACTTTGCCGCCATGATCAACGGCAAGCGTAAGCCGGCGACGCCGGGGCGAAGCGGCGGACGTCACGTATGCACGAGCCACGCCGGCGTCATCGCGCTCGTCGCCCGAGCGGCCACGGAACAGTTCGAGCGCCGCGCGGATCGCAAGATGTTCTCGATCTCGCCGCCGGACGGCTCCGGCATGTGCCAGTGTCCTGAATGCCGCGCGCTCGATGTGGGCGGGTACAAGGTCCCGCGCGGCGTGCGCACGGGTCGGCCGGTATTGACCGACCGGATTCTCGAGTTCTACAACGCCGTCGCCGGGCGGACGGAAGCTACGCACCCCGATCGCCTTCTCGGGGGATACATCTACGCGGATTACCTCTACCCGCCGCGCCGGGTCACGAGTGTACACCGCAACGTCGCGCTGGTCGTGGCGCCCAACGTGGCCGTCGACATCCTCGACGACGACACGTGGGCGTTCGCGCAATCGATCAACGGCTTCTGGGGCGGATTCCACGAACGGGTCTACGCCTACGACACCATGTACCGGGTCAGGCACACGTACGGCCTGCCCGCACCACTTGGCGACCGCGTGGCGGATCTGATTCGCTGTTATGCCGATAGTCACATCAACGGTTGCTACCTTTACATCGGCCCGACTTGGGAGGCCCTCGGCCCCGGCGCTTACCTGGCCGCCCGTCTTCTTTGGGACCCAACCATCGACGTAGGGCAGGCGGAAGAGGAGTATTACCGGTTGCTGTACGAGGAAGCGGCCGGCGCCGTACGCGCTTATTTCGATGTGGCCGAAGACTGCCTCGAGCGGGCGACCACTTGCGATCATCGAGAGGTGGAACGACTATCGACGAGCTTCCATCGCTCGAAGACCTACGCACGCGACGGATTGGCAAGGCTACTGATCGGCTACGAAGCCGCGATGAAAGAACTGGAGAGACCACTGGAAACAGCGGAGGGCCTGGCCGCGTCGGATCCAACGGTGCGCCGCCGCGTCGCGCGTCTCCGCGACAACTTCACGCTGACCGTGGCCACATGCCGTGGACTTCGATCGGTGGTGGACTTCGAACAGGCCGGCGCCGACGAGCCGAAACGGCTCGCCGCACTTGCGGATGCGATCGCGATACGTGACGCGCTTTTGAGACGAACCGGGAAGTCCTACGCCCGCGCGCTGGAGAGACCCCTTCGGAAGGCGGACGACAATATTGGGAGCCCGCTGGAACCCGGCGGGTACTACGACAGGATCGCCCGAGGCTCGAAGGACCCCGGAGCATCCAAACGCCCATGACCACCGACCATTCATCCCGACACCCCACGCCTTTACGAGTAGCCCTGGTCGCATCGGTCGACACGACATTCCAGGCACTCCTGGCCGCCCAGGTGCGCGCCCTCGAGCAAGCCGGCTACGACGTGACTTGCCTGTGTACACCGGGTCCGTCGCGCGAGTGGCTTCTCGATCGCGGATTCAAGATGGTCGACGTGCCGATCCGGCGCCGCATATCGCCGCTCGTCGACCTGCGCGCGTTGTGGCGATTGTATGCATACTTCCGTCGCGAACGCATCGCCGTCGTCCACACCCACACGCCGAAGGCGGGCCTACTGGGGCAGATGGCGGCTTGGCTGGCCCGTGTCCCGGTCATCGTCAACACCGCCCACGGTTTCTACTTTCACGACCACATGCCGCCTGCGAAACACCGATTCTACGTCTTGATGGAGTGGCTCGCCTCTCGCTTCACGTCGATGATTCTTTGTCAAAACCCCGAAGACGTGGAGACCGCCGTCCGACTGCGGATCGCGCCGCGTGAAAGGCTCCGCCTTCTGGGAAACGGCGTCCCGTTGGAGCAATTCGATCCCGATCGGTTTGACGAACGGAGGCGGGCGGACATGCGCGGAGAACTCGCCATTCCGGCGGATGCCGTCGTGGTGACGATCATCGCCCGCCTGGTTCGTGACAAGGGCATCGTCGAGTTGCTGGAGGCGATGCTCGGCATCATGGGCCGTCATCCCCACGTGCACCTCGTGATCATCGGCCCAGCCGATCCGGAGAAGGCTGACGCGATCGAACCCGCAGCGATGGCGGCCGATCAATTCGAGCCTCGGATGCACTGGCTCGGCCACAGAGACGATATCGCCGAACTGCTTGCATGCACCGACATCTTCACCCTACCGAGTTGGCGAGAGGGGTTCCCACGATCGGCCATCGAGGCCGCAGCCATGGGGCTGCCGATCGTGGCGACCGACATCCGCGGTTGCCGCCAGGTCGTTACGGACGGCGTGAACGGGTTGCTCGTTCCCCTTCGTGATCCCCGCGAGTTGGAGCGAGCGCTTGAACGCCTGATCACGGAGCCGGCGTTGCGATCACGCCTCGGCGCCGCGGGCCGGGAAAGAGCACTCCGCGAGTTCTGCGAACGCCGCGTCTGCGAACTCGTCGTCGAGACGATCGGCGAACAACTCACTCGAAGGCGACTCCTCGACCCGGACGCCGCGGGCAAACCGGAAACCGTACGGACGCCATGACGGACCGCCGCGAAGAGCCGGTTGGGATCAGGGCTCTCGCAAGAGGCCCGACCGCGTCTGCGACAGGAACGGGAGAGCGCCGCTGCGGATCTTGAACTCGAAATCCTCGGCGCCACCGGCATCCTGAAGAACGACGCCGAGTACCACGCCGTCACCGCCCGCGTCGTTCGGAAGCGCCAGCGTGAAGTCCGCGTCGATCACCGCCTGCGGTGTGGCCTCGAACAACACCACACCGGGATCGCGCTGGTCGACGACGGCCACATGCGTTTGTTCGCCCGTGTGTCCCAAAACCGTTACACCGATGTCAGTGACACCCGGCGGCACGTACGCGAAGAGCTGAGGCTCCCCGAGCGCGTGGGCGCGGAAGAGCCGTAACCGCCCATCCGCCAGCGCCCCGGTGTAGGATCCGGGATGTGAGGCGTTTGTGATCGTTACCGGGAAACGCCAACTCGGATCGATCACGAGTGCGTGGAGCCCCGTTTCGTAGGCGGTAGCGCGAACCAGCGCCGGACTCGTTTCGGGCATCCACGCACCACTGTCGATCGTCGTCTCGTCCGGCCCCTTGAGGATCCACCAACCGGTAAGGTATTCGCTCGACACGCGTTGGAGGACCAGGTCGAACGAGATGGGTTCGCCGGCCGTCGCGTAGAAGTAGTAGGTCGTTCGTTGCCGAACGCGCAGTTCCTCGGTCGTGACCGGCCCGTCCTCCAGCGGCACGTAGACCGTGGAAGGCATAACCGGGTCCTCATCGCTGCAAGCGGGCACAAAAGGCCCTGCTGCAAGGGGGCTCGTGTGCCCGGGATCAGCCCTGACGGCGTCCAGTTCACTGTTGGCAAGTTGCAGCGCGCTGCGGTATTCTTCTATCGTGTGGCAGTTGTCATCCTGCGCCCCGTCAGCGAACTCCGAGGCATCGTAGATCCATGCACCGGCGGTCTCGATCGCCCCCGTGTAGAAATGGTTTGCCAGCGCGTCCGGCGGGTAATAGTCGAGCTGCAGGCCCATGACGAGCTTCGCGTGAATACCCCGTGCCTGGTAGCCGGCCACGAAGTCCTGCACGTCGTTGCTGTAGCCGGCGCGATAGTAACGCTGCGAGAATCCGTAAACGGGCTGCTGCTCCGTGCCAAACCCCAGCGCAAAGGCGTCGTAGAACCACTCACCGCCCTTAATTATCCCCGTCCCACCGACCTCGAAATCCGGGTTCACCGACCGAATCGCGGCGAGGGCGTCGGCCGCCAGGCCCCGCACCAGTGCCTGTTGAAAGTCGATGTAGGGCTGCTCGCCGCCGTGTGACGACACCCACGCGTACCGCTGGCTCGCAGGCGGGAGCGCCGTGCCCGGCGCCACCGAATCGATATACGCCTGGAACGCCGTGTCGCTGTAGCTGGGCCCCGTGTACTTTCTCAGTTCCGAATGGTACATCTCGACATCGACCACCATACCCTCGAGCGTCGGGTGATCGAGAGCGATCGCCGCCAGTGCCGCGCCGCGCTCCGCGATACTTCGAGTCCAGAAGTGCTCGGATGTCGGGCACGGTGTTTGCGGAAGAGCGACGCCGTCGGCGGTGACAAACGCCTCGAAAGGTGCGATCCATGCCAACTCGGAAGTGGACACCCAGTTGATGGCCGGCCAAAAGCGACCGCCGCTTTCGTCGAGCTTCTGAATCCAGGCATTGAGGCCCACGACGTCGTAGACGCCCAACGGGCTTTCCAGCAGGCCGAACTTGACTACGAAATCGGTAAAGCCGTCGGTGACGGCCCCATCCACGAGCGCCCCCGCCTCCAGATGTTCCGTTTCGGCGGAGCTGTACATGGCACGAATGATATGCACGAGGGGCGTCGGCTCCACACCACCACCGCCCGGGTCGTCGTCCACGTTATCGCCGTCGTCTGTGATCGGGTCATCCTGCCCGCCGCCGAGCCCGCCATCCGGAGCGTCCGAATCCCCGCCGTCCGGATCCCCGCCGTCCGGGTCCGGGTCCGGATCCACGTCGGCGGGATTGATGTCACCGTCATCCCCATCCTCGTCCGGCCCGCCGATTGGGTCGTCCTCTGGATCGGGCGCGAGCGTGACACTGCCCACACCGTCGCCGCCAACGCCCAGCGTCAGCACACGCGACGTGGTAATGGCTTCCCCGGTGCCGACCACCGCCGTCAAAGTCACATGGTAATCGTCCGCCCAGGAATAGGTGTGCGTGGTGGCGGCTCCTCGACCGGTCCGCCCGTCCCCGAATTCCCATTCGTACGTCACGCTTCCGGACGGGACCGGCCCCAGCAACTCGGCCGAGAAGTCGAGCGACAGCGGATTACAGCAGAAGACCGGCTCCGCCGTGAATCGGAGCTCCGTCTCACCGCCGGAACCAGACGGGTCAACACCCGCCGGATCGATCACGTCGTCAGACGACTCATCGGTTGTGGCGGAGGCACCGAGCGTCGGACGGCCCCCGTCGGCCAGCGGATTGCCATTCGAACCGGAACAGCCAAATGTCGCGAGCAGGATTGAGAGTCCCAAGGCTAGACCGATGCGGATGGGCGCGCGCGTACAAACCGCCCGCGCCGGTGCGGCGACTACGAACATCTTTCACCTCCGTGAGAACCGCGGCCGATAAGTTCGCCGGCTCTCGCTTCTTACCCCAAACGGCTCCGAGGCCCGATCTCGACGCTACTGTCGCCGGTATCCCCATACCAACGACGTCCGAGATCGACCCCGTCAATTGCCAGGCCGACGGAAAAGCGCAGCTCCGGCGGCCTGACGTAACTTGCCCATTTTAACGTTACGATACGGCTGCCGGCCTGACAACCATGGGTGCCCTTTGGCGCTACAGGTCCGGTAACGCCTCGATGCCGCCTGCCAGGTCCTCCAGCAGGTCGGCACCGCCTTCCCTGGCGATCACAGCGCCCCCGTTCTGGGAACGCCGGACCGGCATGCGGGCGGATGGTCGTCCGAGTGTCGGACATGATGCGCGCAGACAAGCGGCCGGCCCCGAAGGACCGGCCGCACGCCTGTCGGAGGTTTCTTTTTTTTGCCGTGCCTACCTAGGTCAGCAGGTAAGCACTTCCCAAACATCTATGGCAAGTGGCCGGCGGTCGCCGCCGTGAGGAAGCGGCGCCGCGCGGCCACGTTGCGAGCGTCAGTTACTCGAGATCGGATTCCGGTTATTGTCATCCTCCGCGCACATGTCGCAGGTGGAGTCCGGTCCGAGCCAATCTCCGTCCCAGCAATCCCACGGCGGGGTCACTTCGCACGTGCCGTCCGCGCGACAACAGGCGCCACCGTTGGGGGGCACGAAGTCGCACATGTCACACGTCGAATCCGGGCCGAGCCAGAAGCCCAAGTCAGCGAGACAGGTGAACAGATCCGTGATCGAGCACGTGCCATCATCTTTACCACAACAGGCGCCGGTCAGCGCCGCATCGTTGCAGGCCTCGCACGTCGAGCCGGGGCCGAGCCAGATGCCGTCCATGCAGCCTTGCGGGCCGGTCATCGTGCATGTGCCGTCGCCCATGCAGCATGCCCCGTCCATCGGCGGGCCGCCGTCACACATCTCGCACGTCGTCTCCGGGCCGAGCCAGAAGCCGGGTCCGCCGGGTGCCTCGAAGCACTCGAACAGGGTCGTGATCTCGCAACCGCCCATCTTGTCGCAGCACGCGCCCTCCATGGGCGGATTGAATTCGCACTGATCGCAGGTGGTATCCGGACCGAGCCACCAGCCGAAGCCGTCAAAGCACTCGAACAGCGTGGTGATCGCGCAGGTCTGGTCCTCGTAGCAGCAAGCGCCCTGGTCCTGCGGCGTCGAATCGCACATGTCGCAGGTCGAGTCCGGGCCCAGCCAGAAGCCGTCGATGCAGTCGAACTTGTTTGTGATCGCGCAAGTTCCGTCGAAGCCGCAGCAAGCGCCCTCGAACTGCGGAGGCCCCTGGCACATGTCACACGTCGTGTCCGGTCCGAGCCACCAGCCGTTGCCGTCGACGCACTCGAGGAACGACGTCTCGGCGCAGGTGCCGTCGTCGTAGCAGCACGCACCCGCCCCACCCGGGCCACCGTCGCACATGTCGCACGTGCTCTCCGGACCGAGCCAGATTCCCGGATTGGCGGGATCCTCGAAGCAGGCCTCGGGCGACGAGATGTCGCAAGTGCCGTCAAAGCGGCAGCAGGCACCCTCGAACGCCGGCGGTCCCTGGCACAGATCGCACGTCGTGTCCGGTCCGAGCCACCAGCCGAATGTGTCGATGCAGTTGAACAGGTCCGTCACAGCGCAGGTGCCGTCCTCGTAGCAGCAGGCACCTTCGCCCTGCGGGCCGCCATCGCACATGTCGCAGGTCGTGAACGGGCCGAGCCACATACCGTCGACGCACGCATCCGGTGCGGTGATCGCACAGGTGCCGTCGCCCATGCAGCAGGCGCCTTCCATCGGCGGCGGGCCGCCGCACATGTCGCACGTCGTGTCCGGTCCGAGCCAGCAGCCCGGGTTGTTCGGATCGGCCATGCAATCGAACAGGTTGGTGATGCTGCACGTGCCGTCGACGTGGCAGCAGGCACCCTGTTCCTGCGGGAGGTCGCACATATCGCAGGTCGAGTCCGGCCCCAACCAGAGACCGTCGAGGCAGTTTTCCGGGGCCGTGATGTCACACGTGCCATCCGCACGGCAGCAAGCGCCGTCGAAGGTCGGAGGTCCCTGGCACAGGTCACACGTCGTGTTCGGGCCGAGCCACCAGCCGAAGCTGTCGAAGCACTCCATGAACGTGTTTTCGGTGCAGGTGCCGTCATCGTAGCAGCAGGCGCCGGCTTCATTGGGGCCGCCGCCGCACATGTCGCAGGTGGTCTCCGGGCCGAGCCAGATTCCCGGGTTGGCCGGGTCTTCGAAGCACGCCTGCGGACCGGAAATGTCGCAAGTGCCGTCGAAGCGGCAGCAAGCGCCGTCCATGTTCGGCGGTCCGCCGCACATGTCGCAGGTGCTGTCCGGGCCGAGCCAGAAGCCGCCCGCTTCGAAGCAGGCGAAGTCGCCGGAGATCGTGCAGGTACCGTCCTCGAAGCAGCAGGCGCCGTCCATCGGCGGCGGGGCGTCGCACATGTCGCAGGTGGTGTCCGGTCCGAGCCAGAAGCCCGGGTTGTTCGGATCTTCGAAG
>JAJDDX010000088.1 GCA_029260055.1 Phycisphaerae bacterium | reverse complement strand
CGTTGATACCTGAGCTGTACTTCGGGCAGGTGCAGTCGTCGAACGGCATCTGCTGGGCGTAATTACCGCTGTAGGCGCCGCCGCCGTTATCGCAGGCAGCCGGCGTGGTCGCGGCACACGTCTCGATGTCCGCACAGCAACGAGCGTTGGTGTCCGGGTCGCAAACACCGTTGGCAATGCCATCGGTGTTGCAGAACTCGTCGACGGTGCAGTCCGACACGCCCTGGCAACGACCGGCCACACAAGCACCGGTCAGGCAGAAGATCGCGTTGGTGTTGCCGGCGCAGCCGGCACCACAGTTGCTGCAGACTTCGTTAGCCGAGTCGCAGTCTGCGGGCACGTCACAGGGATTCGTGCTGGTGGCTACGCAGAGGCCACCGCCGTCGCACGTGTCCTGCAGGCAGAAGTCGCCACTAGTGGCGAAGCCGCACAGCGTACCCAATGCCGAAGGCGTCGGAGCCAAGCACAGGTTCGTGTTCGGGTCGCACGCGTTGTCCGTGCAAGCATCGCCGTCGGCACAGTCGAGGTCGCATGTGCACGCGGCACCACCGCCGGCTACGCCACCGAAGGGACCAGCCGTGCCGCGTTCGCGGTCGGAGGCCACATCGACGACAGCGCCGACCGGCATGCGGCCTGAGATGAACGCATTGCCCACCTCGTTAGCCTCAATCGGATCACCTTCGGAGACGAGCCCGGAACCGGCCTCGACGCCGACCGACGGATCTACAGCACGCTGCAGATCCGCAGACGAATCCGCCCCTGACCCACCAGTGGTCAACGGCGAACCCTGCAGGCTCCAGCCAAAGGCCAGAACGCCTACAGCTACGACGCCCACAAAGGGACGCCAGCCAAACGATTTTCCTCTACCTCTCATTGATCGGTACCTCCATTCAGGAAACAACCCCCAGTTCCAGAATGTGCCATTAGCACGGGTCTTTTCCAATTAAACTTTCCGCTCCGGTGTCGACCCATCAACCCGACGAAGCCGTGAGGGCCCGCTTCGCGCGATCATGATGCCGATAAAACCGAAATTGATTCCGCTCGAACTGCGCATTACACGCCGCGCCTTTACCCTCCTACCGGCACGTGCTTCCGCGTGCCTTCTTGTGCTCCGCCCCCTAGAGACGTCGTGAACAGTTCCGACACCAGCCCAATCCGCCCCGTATGACGAACCAGGTCATGAATACTCTCTCGACAAACGCAAAGCCGTCACCGGCTCTTCAGACTCGTTCAAACCCATAACTCCGGACGAACCAACCGCGAGGAACGGACATGCGTCAGATACGAAACCAACGTGCGACTCGCGGTCTTTCATTCAGGTCCTCCAGACGACCACTGTCCCGGGCTTGCGCCCGAACTCCGCCGGCTCGGCTCCACAGCGCTACCACCGGCCGTCGCCGACGATCGAACACAGTCGGGCGAGCGCGACGGCAGACCGCCGCTATACACTCACCAGCGCAACGTACGTGTCGCTAACCTCCCATGACCCCGATGCGGGACTCCCTTCCTCTCCGCCTCGTTGCCAACGGCTGCGGCACAACAGCCAAGCCGACCCAAATGACCGGCTAAGCGCGCAAACTAACGACGACAGGCGCCGTGCAAGCGCGTTGTCGGGCGGCACAGCGAACCAAGCGACTTGAACGGGTTCACCGCATACTACCCAACTTAGGCCGATATTACCGATGGGCCCTCCGAACGTCAAGACTTTTTCTAACTTGCGCCCCCGCAGTTGGCGCAGGTTCGCTAAGTTGCCTTGTCGGGTTTTGTAAGAAATGAATAATTAACGCCCTGCTACATTCGACGACCAACAATCCTCTCCGACTTGCATTTTTCCGGCCTCACGATAGGCATGTCGAGCCCTCCCAGCGAGGCCAAACGCCCCGACGAACCTGGCAAGCTGCCGAAGCCGGGGCTCGTCCCCCCTCTCTACGCCCCACATCCGCCGGGCGGCGGCATCCCAGGAGTCACCAGCTTGCCAGCCTTACGCAACCTTCGCCCCCAGAGCCACGATTTGATGCCAGCCACTTGGCACTAACGGGTGCGTATTGTCCGAATCCCCCTACCCGCCAACCGATCGCATCCCCAGCACTGACATGCGTGGAAACCCTGACAATTAAGGGGAAAACCCTCGGGCATCACACCAGCAGACATTCCGGCGTTGTACCGGCACGCGCGATGCGGTGAACACGGGTAGGCCTTGGCTCATCTCTCGTCCTCTCGGCAGGGTCGCTGTTGGGCCGCGTCGAGTCCGTCCGCATCGGTGTTTTCAGTACTGGCTCACGACAGAACCGGTCAGCGCCCTGCCGCCACCTGACACGCGCGTCAGCGGACATGCCGTTTGTCGGCAGCCTTTTCGCGACACCGACCTGGAATGAGCGAAGCTATCGGTCCGTTCCGCTGGTTGGCGATTGAAAACGGGCCCCGGAAGCATTAAGATGAGTAATCGTGGTCTTACGCCTCGGATAGGCATGTGGGAAAAGGGGAAATGGGGGGTCAGCCGGCGTCAGCACGTCCCCCTCAGATTACCGGCGTCGCGCGGCTCGAAGGTTCATGGGGAGCATCCCCCCGGATGCGCCTGTAACCGGTCCGCCGTCCGGGCGTCCGGCGACGACAAGTGTCACCCCCTGATTGCAATCCCTGCGATCCCGGACGGGCCCCGCGCCCGTCACTCGGCTCCGAGAAGGCGTCTCCACGCCGTGCCCGGAAGGGGAAAGAGGCTCATGCCAATCGAGGCCCGCTTCCGGCACCCGGTCCGTTCATCCGGGTAGCGAACTGAGACCAGGCGGGGCTGCCTGACCGCCCCGCGCGACACGCACCGTAGATGGGGAGCGAGGGATGCGAATTCATGCACAAGTCACGCTCATCTTATCAGCCCTGCTAGTCCTACTTGCGGGCGGCGGGCAGGCCGGCGCTGCTCCGGAGGCACCCGGAGCGTCCACAAGTCCCGTGATCGGGATCGCGGAGGGCACGATGACGTTCCGGCTCGATCCGGGCGTGCTCGAGGCTCTGGGGTGGGAGGCCGCCGCACGGACCGAACTCGGCAGCGAGACCGAGCCTGCGGCCTTCGTGTTCCCTCTGTCTTCGTCTTCGCGTATCGAAGCTCGAGGTTGGGGTGCCGGGCAAGCGGGCCTAATGGACGCCGATATTCGGTCCAGCGGAGCCCTATTGCTGCTCGCACCGGAGTATCGGTTCGTGGTCAGCAACCCGAGCCTTGCCGGCTACGCGGACGGCTCGTGGCTCCTCATGGGATTCGACAGCGACGCGACGCCGTCGCGCCACGTTTTTGATGTCACGTCGGCGTTGATTGATTGGCCGGCCGGTGGCGACCGGCTTCAGCTCGTCGCGGAGGTGGCCGTCTCTGCCGCCCTCGCCGAAGCGTTGGGGCAGCCCGACGCGCAGGACGTGATCCTCGGATCGATCATCATCGAGACTACGCTGGGCACGAGCGACGCCCCCCTGCCGCCGGCGCCCGAGGGCTACCGTGGCGGCGGCGCGATCGGCCCGGATGTCATCGTGGCGGGCCTGTACGAGATGAACAGCTACGGCAGCCTCGCCGGCGTGGCCGCCTTTGCCGTGGGTACGATCGCCTGCAACGCCGGCGACGAGCCGCTGAATTGGTATCCCGACACCAATCAGCACCCCGTCATCGCCATGAGCATGTACCGCCTGAAGGACAACCGGTTCGAACAGATCGGCACGAGTTGGGTCAAGCACGGCTTCGCCGCACTGACCGGTGACACATGCGGTTTCGGATGCATTCCGACGAACGAAGGCACGGACCTGCTCGGCGTGGGATGCTCCGATCCCTATTCCGCCAACCTCAACGGCAGCCAAAACAACATGAGCCCGCGCAGCGACGTCAACGTGCAGACGGGTTACTTCCCTTACCCCTGGTCGGCGCCGCCGCCCGCACCCACGATCGGAAGGCGACTCCAAGTCGCCACGAGCGACCTGGAGCCCCAACTCAATGAGGGGGCGGAATACTTTGTCCAAGGCCATTACGTCACGGCGGACGACGCAGCCGCCGGCAACCACGACAACAACATGGCCTATTGCCCGATCACGGTCAGCGGCGGCAGTGGGGTCTACACGGCGCAGATCGACGGCATCACGCAGCGCGAGCAACCGGCGATACGCGCTTGGAAGGCGCGGGATCCGTCGGTCTCGATCACCGCCGCAGGCTACGGCGATATCGGGAAGTACTGGGCTGCGTCGAAGGCGGAAGACCTCGGCAACGGGTTCTGGCGCTACACTTACGCGATACAGAACGTCACGTCGCACCGGTCAGCCCGGTCGATAAGGATACCGCTGCCGGATCAAGTTGCCGTACAAAGCGCGGGGTTCCACGATGTCGACTATCACAGCGGCGAGCCGTACGACCTGACCGATTGGGACGTGAGTATCGGCAACGGCGTCGTCGAGTGGAGTACGCAGACGTACGATTTCAACCCAAACGCCAACGCGCTTCGCTGGGGCACGATCTACACCTACTGGTTCGATGCGGACAGCCCGCCGCAAACGGGCCTCGCGGAAATCGGTCTGTTCAGACCCGGCACGCCCACGGCTATTCACGCGCAGGTCAAGGTGCCGATGGCGCCGGCTGCCGTCTGTGGGGACGGCTTCCTCGGCGAGGGCGAGGAGTGCGATCCGCCGGACGGTATCCACTGTGACGGCGAATGTCAGTGGATTTGCGGCGACGGCGACGTGCAGCAGGGTGAAGAGTGCGATCCACCGAACGGAACGACATGCGACGCCAACTGTATGATCATCTACATCTGCGGCGACGGCGTCATCGATCCCGGCGAGGAGTGCGATCCGCCCAACGGCGTCACGTGCGACGCGAACTGCCAGCGCATTCCGATCTGTGGCGACTCGATCATCGATCCGGGCGAGCAGTGCGACCCGCCGAACGGTATTACCTGTGACGAAAGCTGCCAGTACATCGATATCGACAGTTGCGTCAGCGCTGTGGCCCTTTGTCCGAGTTCGTTCGATGGTACGACCGTCGGAGCCACCGCCGACGGTTCGTCAGCTTGTGACGTGGCGCCGGACGGCCCGGATGTCTGGTTCATGTATGTGCCGCTGATTGACGGCACGTTGACCGTGGATACGTGCGGATCGGCGTTCGATACCGTGCTTTCCATCCTGACCGGGTGCCCGGGCGAAGGCGGCGCGGAGCTTGCGTGCAACGACAACGCATGCGGCGCTCAATCCTCGGTCTCGCTACCTGTCACATCGGGAGTGGAATACCTGATCCGCGTGGCGGGCTTCGACGGCGCCGTCGGCAGCTTCCGGCTGAACGTGGCGGGACCGCCCTGCCGGACGGGCCCGGCGGAAAACGACGACTGCGAGTTCGTGGAGCCCGCTTTCGAGGGGACCACGCCGTTTACGACGCTCCGGGGCACCACCGACGGACCCGAAGAGCCGACGGCCTGCGGCGCAGGCGCCGCATTGATCGAAAACGACATCTGGTATTGTTATGTTCCGTCGTGCACGGGCACGGCGACGCTGAGTGTGTGCGATGCGGACTTCGACACGGCGCTCGCCGTGTACGCCGGCTGCACGTGCCCGACGGCTGAATCGGCGACGGCCTGCAACGACGACGCATGTTCGGCACAATCGGAACTGACGATACCGGTCACCGCAGGCGCTTCGTATTTGATCCGGATCGGCGGCCACGCCGGCGCGTCGGGAACCGGCAACCTGGCCATCACCTGTACCGGCCCGGGCAACGGCATTTACGGCGGGCTTCTCTGGGACAAGTGGTGGCTCCAGACCGGGGCCCCCATCCCCACGGGCGACCACCCGCTCTACCCGCCCCAAGGCACCCAATCGGGAAGCGCCACCTACCGTTGCAAGGAGTGTCACGGGTGGGATTACAAGGGCGTCGACGGCCAATACGGCTCGGGGTCACACGCCACCGGGATTCCCGGCGTGTTCGGTTCGACCATGACGCCCGAGGACATGTTCGAGATCGTCCGCGGCACATCGGTGCCCAGCGGCCACGGATTCGAGGCACTCGGCCTGACTCACCAGAACATCTGGGACCTTGTCGAGTTCATGCAGACCTTCGTGATCGATACCGACCTGTACATCGACGTTGACGGCACGTTCCTCGGCAACGTGGCGCAAGGCGAGACGTTGTACACCTCCGGCGGCCTCCCCTCGTGTGAGATGTGCCACGGCGCTGACGGCGCCGAGATCGACTTCGGAAGTGCGTCGGAACCGGAATGGGTCGGCACGGTGGCCTGGCACAACCCCGCGGAGATGCATCACAAGACACGTTTCGGGCATCCCGGCTCGCCGATGCCGAGTTGGATCCTCGACGGCGGCACCGATCAGGAGGCGGCCGACATCAGCCTCTACGCGCAGGTCAACTTCCCCGTTGATTGTTACCAACAGGGGCATTGCGACGACGGGCTTCTTTGTAGCGGCATCGAGTCTTGTGACGGCCGGTTCTGCCAGGCGGGCCCGGACCCGTGCCCCGACGGCATCTGCGACGAGGATTTGCCCGGCTGCCTCTCGGGTCTATGCGACGCGCCGACCGTCGCCGTGCCTGGTTCGCGGTACATCAGCGTCACACCGCCTGCCGGCGTCGATCCGATAGCGCTGAAGGTTACGGGCGATCCCGCTTCTCCCGAAGTGTCATGCGTGTCGATGTACGTGCAGGCGGACGGCTCGCTCGGCGTCGATGCCGTGTACCAAGCGCCGGACTCCTGGGGCACGATTCAAGTGCACGATGGTGCGGTTCAACCGGGAGCGCTCTACCGCGTGCGAGCGGATTGCGGCCTGCCCGGCACCCCTGATCTTTCGCTGGGCGAGACCGCGACGACATGGTTGCACGGCGACGTGGATCACAACGGCATCAACAACTTCAACGACATTATGCATGAAGTACAAGGATTCCAGGGTAACTTCGATTGGGCAACGCTAGAAGCGCTCGACTTGGTTCCTTGCATGCCGAACGGCGTGATCGATTTCAACGATATTAACGAAGCCGTTCGAGGTTTCCAGGGTCTGGGCCCGGCGTGCGATCCGCTGTGCCCGTAGCGTCAAAAAACGGATAAGTTCCGGATTTTCATGCAAAGAGGGTGACTGACCGGACTATAGAATTAAGAGTGGTCGGATCTGCACAATCTTCTGAGTTTTGCCCCGTGAAGCCTGGCGACTCGGAGAAAGAGGCGCCAACGGCGAGGAGTTAGCAAATGCTGAAGCGTAATGCGATGGTGATCGGGACGGTCTTGCTTGTCGGGGGCGGCATCGGTCTGCTCGACGACCACGATCGGTCAAGGCCGGCTGTCTCGGTCGTATCGACTTGGGACGACACCGATTGGTTCGTCCATTTCGGCGCGCCGCATCCTTACCCTGAGGCGGAGCAACTCGTCCGGAAAGGCGTGGGTATCCCGCCGGCCTGCTTCGCGCCGGGTACGCCGGACGAGGTCGTCCAGGCCTATATGGAGGCCTTCTGGGGAGACGAGTACCCGGCCGTGGCGTACAACCTGTTTTGTCGGTGGCCCGGCGGCAACGGGAACAGCGCCCACCTCACTTGGAGCTTCGCGCCGGACGGCTTGTTCATTCCGAGCGGCACCGGCGAGCCGACCGGCAATAGCGATCTGTTCGCGCGAATGGACGCGCTCTTCGGCAACCGCGCAACGTGGATGTTGAGGTTCCAGCAGTCCTTCGACCGCTATGAGGAACTCACCGGCATGCGTTACACGTTCGTCACCGACGGTACGAACGACTGGGATGATGGAGCCGCCTGGGGCACGAGCGGCGGCACGAATCGCGGCGACGTTCGGATCGCCATGAAAAACATCGACGGTAACAGCAACATCCTCGCGTACAACCATTTCCCGCCGTGCTCCGGTTTTGCCTATCCCGGCGACATGGTGCTCGACCGGTCCGAGCTATGGAGCGCGGCTTCCGGCAGCCACCGCTTCCTGCGCAATGTGGTCATGCACGAACACGGGCACGGCCTCGGGCTGCTTCACGTGTGCCCGACGAACAGCACGAAGCTCATGGAGCCCTTGGCCGCTCTGAACTTCGACGGCTTACGGCACGACGACATCCGCGCGGTGCACGAGTTCTACGGCGACCCGTTCGAGTTCGACAACACTTCGATCACCGCCAATGACCTCGGAACGATTCCGATCGGTTCCAGTGTGGAACTCGGCCCGGTGCCGGGCGCCTTCGTGTCGTTCGGTTCGCTTCTCAGCATCGACGCCAACGGGGAACAGGACTGGTTCAAATTCACGACCACCGAACCGGCCGATGTCACGGTCACGGCCACTCCGAAGGGCATCGTCTATGATTCCAGCACGCAGGCCGGCAACGGGTCGTGCAACAGCGGCAACTTCATCAACAGCAACGCGATGGCGAACCTGAACATCCACATCATCGACACGGACGGGTCCAACATTCTCGCGACGGGCGACGCCGCCGGCACGGCCCAGGTCGAGACCGTCGGCACGACGTTGCTGACCCCCGGCACGTATTTCACGAAGATCTACGAGGGTAGCACGCCGACGGGAAGCCAACTCTACTTTGTCGAGGTGGCTATCAACGCTCCGGACCCCTGTTTCCAGGTGGTCTGCGACGACGGCAACCCCTGCACGGATGATACGTGCGTCGACGGTGGTTGCCCGTTCCCGCCCAACACGCTCCCTTGTCCGGACGCAGTCTACTGCAACGGCGAGGAGGTCTGTTCGGGTGGGGCTTGTACCGCGGGTACCGATCCGTGCCCCGACCCGAGCGAGGTCTGTGACGAGCAAAGCCAGTCGTGCGTGCCGGCGCCGGGAGCATGCTGCCTGCCCGACGGCACGTGCGACCTGAGAGCGGCTTTCGACTGTACGGTCATCGGGGGAATCTACTATGGCGATGGCGTAGCGTGCGAAGGGCCTCTGGATCCGCCGTGCGTACCGGCCGACACCGTGATCCATTGCGAATTGGTCGGCACGCCGTGTGCTGCACCTGGAGGGACTGTCGACATCCGCTTCACGATCGAAGAGGTGGCGGACATGAAGACGTATCAGACACTGCCGGAGATCTCGCTGCTTTCCGGCACGGGGTCGATCGATATCGACTGCTCAGCCTGCACGGGCGGTCCCAATGAGCCCGACTGCGCCGCGCGGATCGACACCGATAGGCCTGACTGGGTCTTCGCCGACCTGTCGCCGACCATTACCGTAGTCGCCTGCGAGACGGCAATGGGTTCCACGGCGCTGGTAGGGGCCGCGACGGTGGTGTCGCCGCCGGAGTACCTCGGCGAGTACACGCTTACGGTGTCCGGCGACGCGACGCCGGGCACGCAGTTCGAGGTCATGGCGAGCCTGGACGTCGACAACGCTTTCCTGATCGACCTGGATGACGCCGCGATTCGATTCCGCCCCGGGAACAGTTGCGTAATCACGATCCCGGACGGCTCGCAGTGCGTGGGCCCGGCGGTCGAAGCGGCGGGCGGCCGAACGCTGCTGGTCACGCCGCAATGCAGCAGCCTCGAACAGGCGCTTTTGGTCACGGGCAGCGCGGCTGATCCCGCGGTCTCCTGCTTGTCGCTGTACGTGCAGGACGACGGCACGCTGGGACCGGACCCGGTGTTCCACACACCGGACCTATGGGGCACCATCGGCGTGATCGGCAACGAGATCATCCCGAATGCCACGTACAACGTTCAGGCCGATTGCGGCACGCCGGGCAGTCCTGATTTGTCGGCGCCGAATTCGGCCACGATGTGGCCCTATGGCGAACTCGAGACACCGCCGGACGCCGACGTCAGCTTCCATGATATCAACTTGGCGGTGGCCGCGTTCCAGGGCGACTTCACCAACGTGACATTGGAGATCGCGGACCTGCATCCGTGCGTGCCGAACCGGGTGATCAACTTCAGCGATATCAACCTGGTCGTGCAAGCATTCCAGGGGACCCCGTTCTCTGACTTCTGTACGCCGCCGTGCCCGTAGACGGGAGTTGGCGGGCGCCTTAGTCCGTGATTCATCACCGAGCGCGGCGTCTCAAGCGTAAGGAAACAGGCGAAACCCGGCGTGGTGTCCCACTACGCCGGGTTTCCTTATGCGCGGGTCCCGGATGCGACCGCGTCCCGTAGGCCGCGTTGTCGTTGCGGTTCGTTCGATCCTCCGGCGAAGCCAAGCCGCCCGCTGCCCGATTCCGGCATGACCGACAACGGAATCTAGGGGGCTTAGACTGCGCAGGCTTGGATGGCGGGGGCAACGGTGACGACTGACGGGCCGCCCCAGCGTTCCTGTGCATCGTGAGGCACTGCGCGGCGGCAAGTTTTTCCTTCCACAATCAGGAAGGTCCGATACAATACGGTTTGTCCGCAGGTCACGCGGGGGGTCGTTTGAACGGTGCCGCCAGCGCACCGCATTCCCGAGCCGGAGCAAAGAGGCGCACCCGCAGTTCGAGTATTGCGTGGATTAGAGGCTGCGCCCCGCTCGACACCGAAGCGTCCAGGCCGCGACCCGCCCCGCCGTAAGCCTGCGCCGTCGTCCCGGGACCGGTATGGACTCTGCACGCACCGGCAATCCGAGACCTTTGGGGGGAACGTTCTTTCAGGAGGCACGAGAGCGATGACGAAGTTACGACACTTTCTGTGCGGTTGTTGCGTGATGGGGCTCGTGGTGCCGGCGGCCGTCGGTGCCGACTTCTTCCTCGAGCCAATCGGCGCAAGTGGGCCTCATACCATCGCGGGCAACCAGATCATCCTCGATGCCGCAGGTCAGACGGTGACGCTGGAACTGCGCATGGACAACTGGAACCCGGTCCCCGATGTGGGCATCTGCAGCGACTTGAGCATCTGCAGCATCGCCGCTCAGGACTGCGTGATCGGCGCATGCGTCGCGTCTAACGGGCTTCTGAATACGTACCAGGCACGAATTGACGGCTCCGGCTACGGCGGTGTGCTTACGCCCGTCCTGCTCCCACCCACCGAGTTGATCAACGCGAACCATCCCGAGTACGTGTTCCTGGGCGTCCCGTCGATCCCGGCCGTCGACACCAGCACGATCAACTGGGCTTACGGCGCGCTCGCATTGTTTCCCAACGACTCTCAACCCTATGGCGGTGTGGACAAGTATGGTGGCACGTTGGTGATCGACGTGCCGGCCGGCGCTGTGGGCAACTACCTGATCGATCTGATCGTGGACCTGAACGAGACCTTCATGTCCGATTCGGACGCCATTTCGATCGTCCCCATCGACACGCTCGGCGCGGAGATCATCGTCGCCTGTAGCACGAACGCGGACTGCGACGACGGGAATGCCTGCACGGACGACGTGTGTGAACCGAACAACCGCTGCTCCAACACGGTCAACTTCAACGAGGCAGTCTTCTGCTGTAACCCGGCGGACGGGACGCTCACGGTCATCGACGACGGTAATGAGTGCACCAACGGGTCTTGCGATCCGGGCACCGGACAGGTCACGCAGCTCCCCAAGGCGGCCGGCACCACCTGCGGAAACCCGGCGCTGTTCGAGTGCGATGCGCAGGACACGTGTAATCTCGTCGGTGCGTGCGTCGACCGTTTCCAGGACACCGGAACCGCGTGCGGGGACCCCGCCGATACCGAATGCGACAACCCGGACACGTGCAACGGTACGGGGGTATGCGACACCAACCTCGAGCCCGTCGGCGTGGCGTGTGGCGATCTTACCGACACCGACTGCAACCCGGCCGACACGTGCAACGGAGCCGGCACCTGCATCGGCAACATCGCGCCTTCCGGCACGGTTTGCGGTGATCCGAGCGACACCGACTGCGACGATCCGGACACGTGTGACGGCGCCGGCGCTTGCCTGGTCAACACGGCTCCTGCCGGCCTGCCGTGCGGAGACCCGGTGGGTAACCAGTGCGACAACCCCGACACGTGCGAC
>JAJDDX010000087.1 GCA_029260055.1 Phycisphaerae bacterium | reverse complement strand
TGTGGGCGTAGTCGACCAGCACGGAAAACGGACACGCGTCCGGCTCCACGCGCTGAAGCCGGCCCGGCACGCCCTTGATGCTCGCCAACCCCTCGCGGATCGCATCGCTGTGGGCACCGAGTGCATGTGCGGTCGCAGCCGCCGCCAGCGCGTTGACCACGTTGTGAGCGCCGATCAGCGGCGACCAGAGTTCCATCTCCCAGTCCGGCCCCGTCACCGAGAACGCACTGCCCCGCAAATCCATCTCATGAATGCGAGCGGTCACGTCCGCGCGCGGCGACTCGATGCCGTAACTTACGACCGGCGCGATGCAACCCTCCGTCACCGCGGTGTCAGCCGGGTCGTCCGCGTTGACCACAGCGACGGCATCCGCTCCGAGTTGCTCGAAAAGACGCCGCTTCGCAGCCAAATAGGCCTCCACGCTGCCGTGATAATCGATGTGATCGCCGGTGAGATTCGTGAACACACCCGCGGCGAAGCTCAGCCCGTCGGTGCGCCGCTGATCCAAAGCATGAGACGAAACCTCCAGGACCGCATGAGTCGCGCCGGCCGCCTGCGCCGTCGCCAAGTGGCGACAGAGTTCGACCGCGCCGGGCGTCGTCAGCGGAGACTTGCACTTGCTCGATACCAGATCGTACTCGATCGTGCCGAATAGCGCCGTCGGCTGCCGTGCCGCCTGGAAGATCGAGCGCAATAGCCACGCGATCGTCGTCTTACCGTTAGTCCCCGTCACGCCAACGATGCGCAGCGGTGCCGGATTCGACTTTCGCCGCGCCACACCCACGAACGTCGCCGCCAGCCGCGCCAGCGCGTCGCGCGCATCCGCCACCCTCACGACCGCGGCGCCACCGGAAACCGGCACGTCACGGTCGATGACGACCGCCGATGCACCGGCGCCGATCGCCGATTCGAGATAGTCGTGGCCGTCACACCCGCAGCCGCGCACGGCCACGAAGCACGCCCCCGGCATGACCGCGCGGGAATCGTCCGTCAGTGTCGTGATCGTGACATCGTTGGGGGAATGGGCTACCTCGGCCCGTACACCAGCGGAAGCCAGCAGTGCGGGAAGCGTCCAATGCTTCTTCGTCGTCAGTCGGTTCGGTGCACTCATCCTTGATGGCCGCTATTGTAGCACTTTGCCCAGTGTGATGTCATCCTGTGAGTTTCGCTCTGCGCGGACACTCGGCGTCACCACATAGCCGGAAATCTGTGAAATCCATCGACACCACCCTGTGAAATTTCGGCCTGTCACATGCGGCCTGACATCGCAGCAGGCATGGCCTGACCGCGAGCTTCCTTCGGCGTCCGCAAACTCAATCGCCGTTTGCGCCGCCCAACGCCAACGCATCGTCCGGAGGGATCTTCAGATAGACCAACGCACCGCTGATGATTTCGCTGACAGCCGGCGCCGCGACGGTCGCACCGTAGTAGCCGATCTTCGCGTTCGGCCGGCGGATAATCACAACCACCGCCAACTTCGGATCAGCCGCCGGCGATGCGCCCATGAATGTCGACACATACGCCCCCGGCTCGTAACCGGATCGGTCGCGGTACGGAAGCTTCGCCGTGCCCGTCTTGCCGAGCACCCGGTAGGGACCCGGGAAGTGGCGCTTCACCGTGCCTCGCTGTACCACCGATACCAACGCTTCTTGAGACAAGTACGTGGCTGTCTTCTCCGACATGACGCGGCGATCGACCTCGGGGATGTCAAAAGAAGCCGTCACGCTGCCGTTGGGAGCGAGAAACCGCCTAACCACGCGAGGCCGAAGGAGTTCGCCTCCGTTGAGGATAGCGCAGAACGCGCGAGTGAGCTGAATGGGCGTCACGCCAACTTCATAGCCGAATGAAACGGATGTCGTCGAATAGCTGTTCCAGTGACGAAGGCCGTACACCGTCCCCGACGACTCGCCGGGGCATCGGATGCCCGTGCGCTCGCCGAACCCGAACCGCCGGATCGTCTCGTGCAGCACGCCGTTGCCCATGCGCGTGCCGATGGTGGCCATCCCGATGTTACTGCTGTAGGTGATGATGCCGGTTAGATCCAGCATGCCGTGAGGCTTCGTATCGGTCACGAGTCGCTTGCCGAAGCGATGCCGACCCATGCGGCAATTGATCTTCTCGCTCGTCGTGATGATGCCTGCCTCTAAGGCGCCGGAGGCAATGAACGGCTTGAATGTACTGCCCGGCTCCGTCGGGTCCGTGATCACACGGTTTCGCCGCGCGTCGGGTTGAGCCTCACCGGCTTCGTTCGGATCGAAGTCCGGCGCCGAAGCCATCGCCAGCACCTCGCCGGAACCCGGAACCATGACGACCGCCACGCCGCTTTCCGCCTCGAACTTCTTGACCGTTCGCCTCAGCGCATCCTCGGCGATGCGCTGCACCTCGGCGTCGATCGTGAGCACCACGTCACCACCGTCGACCGGCTCACAACGGACATCGTCCGAACGCCAAAGCCCCCGCCGCCGCGCGTCGCGGATCGACCCGAGCTGCCCGTCGCGACCGGCAAGATGGTCGTCGCATGACAGCTCGATGCCCTCCAAACCGTGCGCATCGCGCCCGACAAAGCCGATCACGTGCGCCATCGAACGCCCCAGCGGATACGAACGCGTCGGACGGTTGACCAACCCCACCCCCGCCGACTTCATGGCTCTGACGGCCTCGGCCGTCACTTCGTCGACACCACGAGCTACGACGATGAACCGCGAGTTCGGACGCCGGTTGACTTTGTCCATAATCTCTTCGACGGGCACGTTCAGGCGCGGACTCAGTTCCTCCGCCACCGCCACGATGTCGTCAGAGCCCATCGGGTCGAGGAACACGTCCGGGACGTAACGCGTAACGGCCACCACGCGGCCGCGCGTGTCCACAATTCGCCCGCGGCGAGCCGGAATGATCGAGTTGCTGTGCTGCTGCTTGTCGGCGACCTTCAAGAGGTCGGCACGAAGTGTGCTGTTGATGTAGACCACGCGGCCGCCGAGCGCAACGAACACGACGCCGATGGCCGCAAGCCATACCGCCCCGCGAAGCCGGTGCCCGGAGTCGCTCGGGGGTTCTTGGTGCGCCATCGCTTCCCTACTATTCCGCATGGCTGAGTGCTAGCTCTCCGACGGAAGTGTCAGCCCCATCGGCGGTCGGGGGCAGGAGTTCCTCGTCAAACCGCGTGACACGCGTGCGTATCTCTTCCGGCGCGCGCAACCGGGCAACCGACGCCTGCACGTCCCACAACTCGCGACGCACTTCCACGCGGTGAAGCTCGGCGGCCAGTGCGCGGGCGGCTGCCCTTGTTTGCTCGGTTCTTAGATAGACGGCCGCCAGCGCGATCAACGTGAAGGCGAAGAGTAGCATGCACGCGCGATACGCCGTCACGGTGTGTCCTTCTGCGAGGATGCCACCTTGGTCAGTGGAAGCTTGATCCGCACGCCGTCGCGAATCTTCCCCGCGTCGGGGAACTTCTCTTTGTTGAGTTCGTAGATCTCGCGCCAGCGACTCTCGTCACCGAGTTCGACCCGCGCGATGCTCACGTACCGATCGTTCTTCTTGATCTGGTACCAGCGAAACGGGGGTGACTTGGGCTCCTTCGCCTTGGCCGGCTCCGGCTTCGAGGGGCTCGCTTCGCCGCCGCCCTCGGCACTGGCCGGGCTCGTCTCGCCGTACCCCTCGATCACAGGAAGGACGAGTTCGATGCCGGAACGGACCTCACCCGGGCTGGCCAGCAGGCTGCGGTTCGCGTCGAAGATCGCGTTGATCACGGTGTTCGAGCGAGACTTGTAGTGCGTCGCGGCGATCTCGGACAACGTATCACCCGGCATCACTTTGTACGTTTTGGGGCCCTGCCGACGCGTACGCGCGCTCAGCGTCGTCGCTTGCGGAATGTCGAAGGGCGGCACCTCGTCAGTCACCGCCTCTTGCGGTCCCTCGTGTTTCTGAGCGTTGAGCGCAAGCGTCAACTCGTCGATGCGCTGCTCGAGCACCTGACGCCACTCCTCATCCTGCCGGTCGGCTTGAGGCGTCTGGTTCACGATAGGCGTCGTGGCAGGGTCGCTCGGAGGCCGGTTTTGGGAAACCTGCCGATCCACTCGCCTTGGCACCGAACGCGGCACGTGACCGCCAGCCGCAAACCGGTCTTGTGCGGGTGTGGGTTCAGCGTTGTGGCGGGTCGGCGTCTGTGCAGCCGGCGATGCGATGGGACCCGGCGTGGCGGACGCCTGGGTACCAGCCTGGGGCGAAACGTAGCGGCTGATCCACCCTTCACGCCCGCGGTTGGCCAGGATGATGGCGAAACAGACAATGAACGCCAGTCCGGCCAATAACCCGACTTTCGTTTCCCTCGCCATCGAAGTTCTCCCGTGTAGACTCGCGGTACGAGCGTCTCGATGCCCGTCGCTACTCTTCCGGCAACCGAACCGCAACGCGGAGCTTGGCGCTGCGCGAACGCGGGTTCCGTCTCCGTTCGTCTTCGTCGGCAACGACGGGCTTCTTGGTCAACACCCGATAGATGCCCTCGTCCTTGCGCTTTCGGAAATCCACCTTGACCGGCTTGTCTTCGACGCTGTGAAACGCGATCACGCCGATCCGACCACCGGGGCTGAGAATGTCAGGCGCCGTGTCGAGCAGAGCGCCCAGACATCCGATCTCGTCGTTCACCGCCATCCGCAGCGCCTGGAACGTCCGCGTGGCGGGATGAATCCTCGATCGCCGCGAGGCGGGATCAGGCACGCCCACGGCTCTGGCCGTCACCTCCATCAGACGAGCAGTCGTCGTGATCCGTCCATCGCGCCTGGCTTCACAAATCCGCTTCGCGATCCGCCGACTCGCCATCTCTTGAGCGTTGTAGTACAGGATGTCGGCGAGTTCTTTTTCCTTGATTCGGTTCACGATGTCCGAGGCCGTCACCTCGAGCCGTGGGTCCATCCGCATATCCAGCGGACCGTCGCCCTGAAACGAAAACCCACGCTCAGGGTCGTCGAGCTGCGTGGAACTTACGCCCAGGTCGGCCAGCAGCACGTCCACCTGCTTCACACCGACGGCGGCAAGGCTCTCGCGCGCCTCGCGGAAGTTCGCCTGGATCAATTCGACACGGCAAGCACAATCGTTGAGAGCGTGCCGCGCCTTCTCGAGGTTCAACGGATCGACATCGAAACCGACAAGAACGCCGTCCCCACCGATTCGATCAGCGAGCATCAGTGCGTGCCCGCCAAGGCCGACCGTCAGGTCCACGACCGTCTCGCCCGGACCTGGAGAAAGCAGATCGAGCACCTGCTGCGGCAACACCGGGACATGACCCATCGCCTCGCTCGCCACAGACAGATTCCGATATAGGCCAAAAAAGACCAGGGGGCTGTCACACATCCGTGGCGACACGCACCCCCAACGCGACTGAGCACGCTCACGAGGCGGTCGGCGGCCGCCCCGTAAGAGCAATCAGGCGATCCAAACCGCCGATTGCTTTGGAAACAAGTCTACCGAAACCTAACGCGCCCAACCGCACGCCACGACGAGGCGACTCCTTTCGCTTCTACCGCCGTAGCGCCGTCTTGCCTGAATCCAACTCTCGGTAGAGCGAGGCTCGGGACGCGACAGCCGCGCCGACTTCTGCGTCCCGAGCCGCTCTACTGAATACCGGCGTCAGGGCCGCGCCGCCCCGAAAGCCGCTTCTGAATCGCGTGGCGTCCTTGCCACTTTCGATCCACTCGCTGCGGCGCCCGGCTCCTTCCGGGGCGCACACTGCCGACTGCTATCGCCTAACCCGCGTCCTGCGGGCGTTTTCGCAAGAAACCCTGCCACTCAGGCCAATCCTCGCCTTCCCAGTCGATACCCACAGCCCGCTCGAAGTCGCCCCGGTTCCAAATCTCGATCCGAGTCTTCTGCCCGATGAGGAAGATCTCCTCGCCGAGACGTGCCTTCTTCCGCAGGCGGTCGGGAAGGACCATGCGTCCTTGCTTGTCCAACTCCACCGCCGACGCGAGGGCATAGAACTGAAGCTCGAAGCGGCGTGACTCCGGCCCGGCGCTGTACTCGGTCTCGATCCTCGAAGCGAGTGCCTCGAAACCGCGTTCCGTGTGGATCGACAGCGTGCTCCGGTTCTCACCGAGCGTGACATACAGCGCAGCGCCGTCGCGATCCGGGTCAATCCCCCCACGCAATTGCGAGGGCAACTGAATCCGGTTCTTCGCATCGATAGTGCGTTCATACTGCCCGGTGAAAATAGGCATAAATCGTCGATATCCAACCCACTTCGTGGGATTTATCGACAATACTTACCATTTCCTGCCACCGACGCAAGGGAAAAATCTCGGATAAATCTCGCGCGACCACCAAATGGCGTCAACTACGCAGCCGCCACAACGACATGTTGCGGAAGCTCCCCGCCACCGCACAAGATACGCCGTACTCGGGAATCCCCCCGCCATGCCCCACTTCGACCCGCTTCCGTCAGCCGATCGACGTGTACGGAGGGTGTGCCGGCGCGGATCGACGCCACGCCGACGACGCTCATTGCGGACGATGGCCCGCGTGCCTACACGCCGCGGAGAATGGAGTGATAGACCTCGGTATAAGAAGTGTACGTCCGATCGATGTGCCAATGCTCGGTCACATCTTGCGCCGCCCGCCGACCCAAGCGAGAGGCGGCTTCGCGATCGGTCAATAGGCGTGTCATCGCGTCGGAAAGGGCTGTAGTGTCACCATATGGCACCAACAGGCCGGTCTCTTCGTTCCTGATCAAGTCGCGACACCCGGGCACGTTCGTCGTCACGATCGGGCAACCGACGGCCATCGCTTCCAGCAGGGCGTTGGGAAGCCCCTCGGTCCGGGATGGGAACACGAACAGGTCGGCCGCCTTCAGTAAGCGAGGCACGTCATCCCGCGAGCCGAGGAAGTGAACGCGCTCGCTCAAACCGCCCTGCTCGACTTGCTTGGCGAGTTCCTCCTTGATCGCCCCGTCACCCACGAGGAACAGATGTTCGTTCCCGCCCGCCGAGACGGATTGGAACGCATCCACGAGCGTCCCGAGGCCCTTGATCGGGTCGAGACGCCCTACCCACATGATCGCTCGAGCATCTTCGCCGATACCGAGTTCGGCGCGAGGCGCCGCTTTGGCGCTACTATACGGCTCCGGATCGATGCCGCCGCGTACCAAGCGCAACCGGTCAAGCGGTATCTTCGCCTTCGTCGCGAGGTGTTCCACCACCGACGGCGAGTTCCCGATCGTGAAGCGACACCCGCGATGCCGCCATCGATCGACCATCAGGTGCCAGCGCCGCTCCACCTCCACCGTCTGAATCTCGCAGATCACGCGGTCCGCCGGCAGCGATGCCTTGCGCGCGGCTCTGCGCGCCGCCACGTTCGCGTGGAAGAGCATCGCGTGGACGATATCGGGCTCCATCACCCGGATGATCCGCGTGAGCCGGCTGATGATGCGGTAGTCCCAGCCGCCGCGACCGCCGCAACTGTAGACCTCGATCCCCTCCTCACGCAGCATGTCCCCCACCGGCCCCGCCGGTGCCAGCGAGACGACCTTGCACGTATACCCCTTACCGCGCATCGCCTTGGCGAGACGGTAGAGGTGCAGCGGCACGCCGCCACGTTCCAGGTCGGTGATCACGTACAGAATGTCGAGGTCGGTCCAGTTCAAATCACGGCCGCTCGCTTCGTGGTTCGCTCCATCAGTTCGTCAGACGCCTCCTCCATGATCTCGCGCGGCCTCGAAAGCCCGGCCTGCCTCGTGCCCATGCGATCAGCGGTCAGCGACCGGGCGATGGCGCCCTCGATCGCGCTCACATCGGCTACTTCCTGCCAGGCCGGACGACGGACGACGCGAATGTAGCCGTCGTCGAGCACCAGAAGCCCCCACCTTCGCGGAATTTCCTTGATCCGCAAGAGCTTCGGCGGCGTGAGCAGATAATGCTGGTTGGCGTGCGGGCGAATAAGGCAGGTATCGAATTTCCCAAGTGCGGGGCTGGCGTGACGGGCACGGCGCGAACGCCGGGTCCGCCGATAGCCGGCGCGTTCGTTCAATGCGAAGCCAAACTGCTGCTGGCGACCCAGGTCCCGGATGAAATCGGCCCGCATCGCCTTGCACTCGACGAATACGACGTGATGCCGGTCCACCTTCGGCTCCCGCTCGAACGACACGCGACGCGGGTTGTGGCGTCGCCATCGACCGGCGGCCGCCACGTCTACGATCCCGACTCCGGGGACCACGACCTCCTCAGCGATCGCCGCGTACCCGGCCCGCCACAGCCAGCGACACGCGGCACGCTTGAGCTCGAGGTGTAATCGGCTTTCGGCCATCGAATCGGAGACACTTTCAAGTGCAAGATCCGCGGTGATGGCGCCGCCGACACCGCGCGCGGCGCGCCTAGTATGACAACGCTATGCCGTGATCAGAGCCGCGTGGCGCAAGCCCGCGGTCATGTCACCGGGCTTGCGCCCGGCGCTCTGATTACTCGCACGCCCGGAAAACGAACCCCGATACACTTGCCGACGCGATCCTAGCGCTGTCATACTAATAGTCGCGCCGCACGAAACTCCACATCGCCATCAGGACGACCACCGCCTCGAACAGCAACGAGGAACCGATCGAGGCGACCGGGTCCTTGAGCAACTGTCGTTCCTCGACATCCCGGGCAGCCGCAAGCTGCTGTCGATCGAGTTCGGTCATCGCGCCGCCCTCGCCCGTACCCGGCATCGGCACGACATCGAGGCTGGTACCCACGCCGGCCGCCCGGGCGGCAAGATAGTCGAAATCGCCGGTCTTCGGCGGAATCCAACTGATCACGCGAATCGTATGGTAAACTGCGGCGTGTTCCTTGAGGCTCGGGAAGGTCTCGAACACCTGGGGAGCCTGATGCACAACGGCGAACAGCGCCCACGCACCGATACTGAGCAGAATCGCCGCGACCGTACTGCGCGTCTTCACGCCCACGTACACGGATACACAGAAGATGTAGCTAAACAGCAGGACTAAAAGCGGCACACTCAACAGGTAACCCGGACGCCACACACCCCACCGCAGGCCCATCACCAGGAACGTGAGCACGACGAAAAACGCGCCCTGCACGGCCACGAAGACCATGCCCGAAATGTACTTGTAGAGGAAGAGCCGCGCCCGGCTGATCGGCTTGGAAAGGACCACGTCGATCGCTCCGAGCCGCATCATCTCGGGGAACATCCCCGCCGTCGCGATGATGATGAGTACGATCCCGATCCAACCGAGCAGAGCCGCCAGGAAGAAGTACACGACGGCCCCCACGAGCCTGGTCGGCCCCATCTGCGTGACGGGGCTGTAGAACTCCGTTTCCGTTTCCCACAAACCGAAGAAGAAACTGATCTTGTCGCCGGTGAAGCCGACGCTCAGCATGACAAGCGCGATCAGGCACGACAGCGCGATCAGCACCCAGAAGATCTTCCGATCGAGGGATTCGCGAAAACTATCGACGATCACAGCCCAGAACTGCATCGACCTAACTTACCTCCGTGACGGCGACAGCCGCCATGACTCACCCGTCAGCCTTTGGCCGGACGAGCGATCGGCGCAGGGGCGACCGCCCCGTCGCCCATCGCCTCGACGAGGATGTCCTCGAGGCTGAACCGCTGCGGCTCGACCGACTCGATCGGGATACCGCGCTCACGCAGTATGTCGATCGCTTCGTTCACCTTGCCCAACTCGTCGCCGGCCAGCCTGACGGTGCGGCCGTCAACCGATGCGCCCAGTACGGCCAGCTTGCTATGGGCATCCGCAAGGTCTTTCGCCGCGGTAATCCGATACTCGATCGCGCGCTCCGTCAGTTGGGCGAGCCTGCCCTGCCGCGCCACGAGCCCCTGCACGAGGATCGCGACTCGATCGCACACCATCTCCAACTCGCTCAGCATGTGCGAGTTGAGAAACACGGTAGCCCCCATATTCTTGAGTTCGATGAGGAGCTCACGTACGTCGCGCCGTCCGACCGGGTCGAGACCGTCCGTCGGCTCGTCGAGGACGATCAACTCGGGATCATTCATCAAAGCCTGCGCGATCCCGAGCCTCTGGAGCATGCCCTTGGAATACTTGTCGACTTTGGTGTCGGCCCACTGCGTGAGCCACACACGATCCAGGAGTTCCTTCGCTTTCGCTCGGCGGCGCGTACGCGGCACTTTTCCGAGCGCTCCGTAGTAGTCGAGGACTTGAGCGCCCGTCAGATAGTGAGGAAAGCGATGATTCTCCGGAAGGTACCCGGTGCGCTCGAGCTTACCGCGATGACCCAGCGGCCGGCCCAGAAGCGTACCGAGAGCGTGCGTCGGCCTCACGACCGTCATCATGATCTTGACGAGCGTGGACTTGCCCGCGCCGTTGGGGCCCAGCAGACCGAAGATCTCACCGCGCCCGACCTGGATGTTGACGCCACGCAGCGCTTCGACCGTCCGACCGTACGTCTTGCGCACGTCGATCAGGTCGACCGCCCAGTTGGTCATTTCGGTCAGGCCTTCCATAGCGACCCTCGACGTTGTAGCAACTCATCCGCGACACTGGATGCGGTATCGTCGGGCTTCACATCCAACCACTCGGTGCCCGCAAACCGCTTGAACCATGTCCGCTGAGCCTTGGCGAACTGACGGGTGTTGATTTTGATCAATTCGATCGCTTCCGCAAGAGAAATCTCGCCTGTCAGGTGCCGGATCATCTCCGCGTACCCCATCGCCTTGCGTGCCGTGTCGCTCAGCGGCGGATCTTCGTCCATGAGCGACCTGACTTCATCCACGAAACCGTCGGCTATCATGCGCCCGACGCGCATGTTGGTTCGGTGGTTCTGGTCCTCTCGCTCACGCCGAACACCGATGAAGACACAGTCATACCGCCTGCGATCGCGGTCCCACTGCGCCTGCAATTCGCTGATCGGTGTGCCCGTCAGCTCATGGACCTCCAAAGCGCGGATGATGCGCCTTTCGTCGTTCGGATGGATCCGCTGCGCCGCCGCCGGATCGACCTCGCGAAGCCGCGCGAACAACACCTCTTTCCCCTCTTGTTGCACGATCGCGCGCAGGCGCGAGCGGATCTGTGGGTCAGCACCCGGCCCCTCGAACAAGCCCTCGGTCAATGCCTTGAGGTATAACGCGGTGCCGCCGGCAAACAGGATCGGTCGGCCGCGAGCCGCTATCTCCTCGATCACGCACTCCGCCAGTTCGAGGTACTGCGCCACCGAGAATTCCTCCGACGGCTCCGCCACGTCGATGAGATGATGGGGAATGTCCCCGCGAACCTCGGACGGCGGCTTCGCCGTACCGATGTCCATTCGCCGGTACACCTTCATCGAATCGATGCTGACGACCTCCGCATCGGTGCGACGTGCGAGTTCCCGGCAGAGGCTGCCCTTCCCGGATCCGGTACAGCCTGTGATGAAGGTCAAGGTCGGTGTCACTGGCCATCCTGTACCGGGCGTTTCGCCGGTGTCGACACGAAGTGGTCAGGGCTGCTCGCAGACGACCCGTGTCACCTCGGGCACGCGGTCCTTGAGGTTACGCTCCAGCCCCAGCGTGAGCGTGATCGCGCTCGAAGGGCAGCCGACGCACGCGCCGCTCAGCCTCACCCGCACGACGCCATCATCGTCCACGTCGACCAACTGGATGTCGCCGCCGTCGCTCTGTGCCATCGGTCTGATGGTATCCAGCACGGCTGTGACCCGCTCGCGAAGGGACTTGGATGTCTTGTCGGGTTGCTCGGGGCGCTTACCCATCAGGCCTTCCTCACCGGCGGTTCCGCCTCCGGAATAGCCGCGACAGCCAACGGGCGGCGGCGCTCCGACACGGTCCGCAACTTGACGATCCACAGCCGATTCTACAAGTCCGTACGACCGGCAACAAGCCAAACGACGCGCTGTCGCGATTAGGTCGGCGCGCCCCGTTGCCACGGGTCCCCTAGGCCGGTACAACCTATCGTGAAGAGCATGTTTCGCGACGGTTCACGCGAGCCACGAGCCGTGATGTCTCACCGATGACGCTCGTGGCACGATCGCGACAGGCACCCGTCGTTCGTTCAGATGCCAGTCGCACAGCGCCGCGAAACAGCGACGATGTCCGGTCCGCGGTTTTTCAACCGCGGCCAAATGGACAGTCGGTTCTTCCGAACCGATATGATACACGAAGCCCCTTGGCATCGGAGTCATCGCTTGCCGCGGATAGTGCCTTACCTTCTCGTATGTGCCACGCTCGGCTTGGGCACCGCGCAGAGTGTGGGTCAGCCCACGGACGAGCAAAATGTAGCCGACGCCGCGCGTCTCGAAGCACTCGACCGCTGCCGCGCGGGCATCCTCGATGCCGGCGCTCGACCCGCGGAGCGACGCCGCTGGGCTGAACAGCTCTTCTCGTACGACTCGACCGAGGCCACGGCGCTGGGTGTCGAACTGCTCAGACTCAACGATCACCCCGGCGTTCAGCAGGCGCTCTGCGAAGTCGTCGTCGATTTGGCTCGCAAGCGACCGGATCGCCTCGAGCCGGCGTTCGTAACGCCCCTCGTCGACCTGCTCGGCACACAAGCCGAAGGCCTTCGATCAGCCGCCGCCCGGGCACTGGCCGGGTTCCCCGATTCCGGCGTCCCCGAGAAGCTCGGCGCCTTAGCCGCACGCGACGACGCCCCGCTGATCATGCGCCTTGCCGCCGTCGACGCGCTCACGCCCAACACCCACCGCCGCGAG
>JAJDDX010000086.1 GCA_029260055.1 Phycisphaerae bacterium | reverse complement strand
TCCACCTGCGGTGGACTTGCCGCCGGCTACTATCGAGCAGGCCTTCAGCCTGCAGAGAGAGCACCTCCGCTCATCTTGCGATGACGGAGCAGACGCGCGGAGTTGTGTAGAACAACGAGGGCGTTGCCCTGGGCTATGGCTAATCCGCCCCTTCGGGGCTGAATCGGGCGCGACGTGCCGCGGCGCCATTCCGTCTTGGCGGTCGCTTCGTCGGCTCGTGACGACAGTGCGGCGGGTTTGTCCTGAATTCCCGGACAGCCTCAGCGTTGTCTGCCCGTGTGGTTTCCGGGCGCTTCACGGGCAAGCTGCAGCTTGCCCATGCCACCCAGTGGCGGAGTCGCCAACGGCACTGCTCGAGAGCAGTGGCACACGTCCTCTGCCGCGTGAGTAGCGTCCGTGGTCGTCGTCGTCAGTGGTGCGGTCACTTCGGTTCGACGAGCGGGGGCTCGGCGAGTGGGGACTTCGGCTCGACACGCAGGAACTTCGGTTCGAAGGGTTCGAATTGCACGAGCGCCGTGACCTTGCCCATGGCTTGTCCGAGTACGTTGACCTCTCGCACGCGAGCGGGTTCGCCACGGAATGTCCACGCTGATGTGTTCAGGGCGGTGGGCGCGCCTTCGACCTCTCGTAGGTGCAGGATGATGCCCGGTCCGCGGCGGTTCGGGCGTGCGGCGACGAGAATCAGGTTGGCGACATCCATCGGCAGCAGGGCCGTTGATTGGAGTTGGCGCGCTCTGCCGCCGCCTGGGAGCACGCGTCCGAGGAAGGGCACGCGATGGGACCATCCGAAACGGGTTGCCAGGCTGCGCGTGGCCTGCGCGTTCGAGGTCAGTGCGTAGCTGAAGCGGAATTCACCCTCTTGGGTCGCTCTGAAGTTGGTGGTCCAGTAGTTGTTCATGACCCAGGAGAAGATGTGCGGTTTCTCGACTCGGGCGACTCGCTGGAACTTGCCTATGTTGATTTCGCCGAATTGGACGAGCGGTATTTCGTCGCTGGAGAGCACGACCTGTCCCGCGGGGCTTTCACCCGCCGGCCATGTGACGGCTGCGAAGCTCTGCATGGTTTGCCAGTCCGACGCGGCGCCGGGGAGGATGTCGGCGGCGGGTTCGGCGATGCCGCCGAGCGTTTCGTAGAGGATTCGACCGTCGTCAGGGCCGAACGGGAACGCGACGTAAATTGCCTCGGGATCGACGTTGCGTCGCTTCTGAATCGTGTAATGCAGCTCGAGTCGCTTCTCGGCGTGGAACAGTCGAATCTCGCAACGCGCGCCGCCCGGCCCTTCGCAGAAGGGCAGTTCGCCGCGGATGTGGAGGGTGCTGTAGACCGGCCCATCGACGACACCCTCGATCACCACGTCGGACAGGGAGCGTCGGTCGAAGTCCGTCAGCATGAACGCTTCGAGTTGCTCGCGGTTGCCGAGCGTTTCGTATACGACCTGCCCGAGCTTCCAGGCGGAGTCCTTATCGACGAGGTCGTGTTGGCTTTGCTTGTCGATGAGGCTCGTGATCGCTCCGGTCTTGGCGTCGAGTTCGACCTTGTAGAACTTGTTTTCGAGCTGACGTGTGGGTCTGCGCGAGGTCTCGCGGGCTACTTTGCCGTCAGGGTCGATCTCGACTTTGAAGGTGCGCCAGCCGAAGGCGGGCACATCGGCGACCGAGATGGCCCAGTAGCTGCCCTCGGCTCTGCTCCGCAATAGCTGCATGGGCTGTGCGTTGCCGTTTTCGTCGAGGAGGCGGAACGGCCTGTCGACGGGCCAGAGTTCGTGGTCGACGTAGAGTTCCAATAGGCCGGATCGCGTGAAGTTCAGCGTGTTGACGACGAGGAGTTCCGGCGCGGCGCCGTTGCCGACGTGTGCGGCGAGGCGTCCCATGGCGCCCTCGCTCAGTACGGCGGCTCGTTTGACGGCGTCCCACGCATAGGACGCCTTCTGGGCCCACTGCACGACACTGTTTTCGTTGAGCGGCGTGCGGATGCTCTCGGCGGCACCGAACGTGTGCTCGCCGTAGAACATCAGGTCGTCGTGAATGTTGTCGATCTCAGCCGTCAGGGGCGGCGGCACTTCCAACCCCAGCGCGCTTTCCATCGCGAGCAGCGACTCGACGGCGACCAACTGAGCTTGCGTTAGCCGCGCGGCTGCGGACTCGCGGGCGGCTGATCCGAAGCCGTCGGTCCACCAGTCGGGCCAGGCGAGGCGATGCGTGGGCAGGGCGTCGGCGTGGTTTCGTTTGACGTATTCCGGGAAGTCACGGGCGATCGAACACCGCACGCGTGGGCGCACGTATTTCTCGTTCCATGCTCGGACGAATTCGCTCGACGCCGTCGAGGGCGGTGAGTTGTCGGTGGGATAGCCCGAGTGCTGTATGGCGACTCGGTTGAACGGATAGCCGGCCTTCTCCATGCCTGCCAGGTAGTGCAGCAGTTCGTCTTCCACCGGTTCGACCTTGCCTGTGTGTACGCCCCAGAAGTTCCCGGTCATATAGTGGTCCGCGCGGAAGGCGAGCACGCGGCTGCCCGCAGGGGACTCCCACCAGAAGCTCGTGGCGATGTCGAAGGGGACCAGTGCGCGGTGTCCGTGTTGGCCCATGACCAGGTAGTCTATTCCCACGTCGGCGAAATAGTCGGCCAAGCACCAGGCGGCGCCGTTGATGTCGTTCTGCATGGCGGTGGTGACGGGCAGGTCGTGCTCGCGGAACATGCGGATCGGCTGCAAGTATGCGGCGTAGCTCGCTTCGTCCATGACCTCCGACATGTTGAGGAGCATGCCGGTCACCTCGATGCGCCCTTCATCCACGCGGCGGCGCAATCGGGCGATCTGCTCGGGCGTGCGGCTTTCGAGGTATTCGCGGACGGCCCAGGATGCCTCGCAGGTCCAGCGGAAGCGGGCGTCATCGGGAAAGGCGTCGGTCTTGTCGCAATAGTCGAGGGCGGTGTCGATGAACCTGAGGTGCTCCGGCAGGATTTCCGTTTGCGGCCGGGTGTAGCCGACGTCGGTGTGTGTGTGCTGCACGAGGTCGATGGTCCAAGGGCGAACGGGTTCGATGTGGCCTTCGAGCGAATAGTGTTCCTTGCCCGCGATGCGCACGCGCACCTGTATGGGCTTCTCTTTTGTTACCTCGGGATGTCTGAGTTCGATCCTGTTGCCGCCGAGTTGGAGCGTGTGCTGCACGCTTTGCCCGAAGTCGGATTCGATTTTGACCTCGGTGGGTGGTCCGAGATGTGTGACCGAGACCGTGACCGGGCGGTAGTTTCCGTTGTTGCTCCGCAGAAGGGCGGGCGTGGCGGCCAGACTCGCCTGTTCGGATACGGCCTCCTGGAAGGTGATGTACCAGACGCTGCTGCCGGCGCTCTCGCCGACGACGGCGATGCGAAGCGGTTTGCCCGGCGTGAGCATCGCCCGTGGCACGCGCAGGATGGCATAGCCCATCAGGTCGTCGAAGCGGTCGATCATGGTGGCCCTGAAGCGCAGAGTCGAGCCTTTCGGGCCTTGTAGCGTCCAGTCGCGTACCGCGCTGCTTTGCGGGTTGTGGATATCGAACCACGGCTTGCCGTCGACGCTCAGCTGGAATCGGTGCCGTTCGGGGCTTACGTCCATGCCGAAGAGCCAGACGAATCGGGCGAACTCACCTTTGAAGTCGGGAGGTACGGGTGCGGTGAGCCATTCGATCGAGCGTTTTGCGTCGGTGGATCGGACGAGGAGCCCGGTGCTTACGTCCGGCTCCGGCGCATGGTAGGTCAGGACTTCGCCCTTTACCCTCGTGTCGAACCCGGGGATGGCTGCGTCGGCCCGGGCGGGACCGGTCGCCATGCCACCGGCGAGAAGCGCGACCACCACAGGGGCGATCGTCCGAAGTGGGTGGGGCTTGTCGGGGCTGCGTCTGCTTGTTGCCACGTGCATCGTTTCCTACTTACAAAGTCGCGGGCTCGGGGGGCGTCACCACGGATTGCCGATTTCGAGAGTCCGCATCCGCTCATGATAGCCGGTGGATTCGTCGCAGCCAGGGTGATGCGTATCTCATGCTTTCGTCCCTCGTTTCGCCGGGGCGGTCTCGGCACGCTGGCATGTTGCCTTTTCAGGTTGCGCTGATCCCGTACGATGGGCGGCGCCTGGCCGGACCGAATCGCGTCACGAGGCGTGCCGGCGGGGATCGAAACGGTATCAGAGAAGGAGTCGGCTCGTGTATCTACAATCATTGGCGGTGGTGGCCGTGCTGGCTGTTTCGGCTGACGCTCAGATCCCGGATTGGGAGAACCCGCAGACGATCGGCCGCCATAAGGAACCGGCGCACTGCACGCTGATGCCGTACGCCGGCGCCGAGCAGGCGAAAGTCGGCAGCCGCGCGGCATCGCCGTTCTATCTGTCCCTCAACGGTCGCTGGAAGTTTAACTGGGTTAGGCAGCCGGACGAGCGGCCGACCGGGTTTCATAGGCCGGCGTACGATGTTGACGCATGGAAGGACATCGAGGTGCCGAGCAACTGGCAGCTCGAGGGGTACGGCACGCCGATCTACACGAACGTTCGCTATCCGTTCCACAAGGACCCGCCGCGTGTGATGGGGGCGGTGCCGGACGATTGGACTAAGTCGAAGCTGCCCAATCCGGTGGGTTCGTATCGACGGGCGTTCACGGTTCCTGCGGGTTGGGTCGGCCGGGAGGTGTTCCTGCACTTCGAGGGCGTCAAGAGCGCCATGTACGTTTGGGTGAACGGGCGCGAGGTCGGCTACAGCCAGGGCAGCATGACGCCGGCGGAGTTTGACATCACGCCGTACCTGAAGTCCGGCGAGAACGTGCTCGCGGTTGAGGTCTATCGGTGGAGCGACGGGAGTTATCTGGAGGATCAGGACTTCTGGCGGCTCAGCGGGATCTATCGCGACGTGTTTCTGTTCGCTACGCCGAAGGTTCACGTCCGCGACTTCTTCGTGCGCACCGACTTGGACGAGGGCTACCGGCACGCGACGTTGCAGGTCGACGCTTCCGTGCACAACTACTCGGCGCAGGACGCGGGCGGTTACACGTTGGAGATCGCGCTGCTCGACGCGGATGGCCGAGCCGTTGGTGGCGAGCCGATGATGAGCGTCAGCGTCTCGCAGCTTGCGGCCGGCGGTGAATCGAGGCCGCGTCTTACCGGAAAAGTGGAATCGCCCCGGCTCTGGTCGTGCGAGGCGCCGAACCTCTACCGCATCCTGCTGACGCTGAAGGACGCCGGCGGCGTAGTGACCGAGGTGCAGACCTGCCGTGTCGGTTTCCGCGAGGTCGAGATTCGGGACAGCCGGTTGTACGTCAACGGCGCGCCCGTCTTGCTGAAGGGCGTGAACCGGCACGAGCACGATCCCGACCGCGGGCGCTCGGTTCGGCTCGATACGATGCTCAAAGACATCGAGTTGATGAAGCGGTTCAACGTCAACACGGTGCGCACGAGTCACTACCCCAACCAGCCGACATGGTACGACCTGTGCGACGAATACGGGATCTTCGTGATTGACGAGGCGAATGTCGAGTCGCACGGGATGGGTTACGGCGCGGAGTCGCTCGGTCACGATCCGGCGTGGGAGGCGGCTCACGTGGATCGCGAGGTCTCGATGGTCCATCGCGACAAGAACCACCCGAGCGTGATCATTTGGTCGATGGGCAACGAGGCGGGGCCGGGCCGAAACTTTGCGGCGGGGCGGGAGGCGATCCGCGCGATCGATCTGTCACGTCCGATTCACTACGAGCGCGACAACGACAACGCCGACATCGACAGTGTCATGTACCCCAGCGTGAAGTGGTTGGACAACGTCGGGCGCAAGGCGTCGGCGAAGCCGTTTTTCGTGTGCGAGTATGCGCATGCGATGGGCAACGCTGTCGGTAACTTGGCCGAGTACTGGGAAGTGATCGAGCGGCATGACCGCTTGATCGGCGCGTGTATTTGGGACTGGGTTGATCAGGGCCTGCGCGTCAAGACCGCCGATGGCCGCGAGTACTTTGCCTACGGCGGCGACTTCGGCGACAAGCCGAATGACGGGTCGTTCTGCATCAACGGCATGGTTTCCCCGGATCGTACGGTGCCGCCGAAGATGTGGGAGATGAAACACGTCTATCAATACGTGGATGTTACGGCGGACGATCTTGCGGCGGGGCGAGTCCGGGTTCGTAACAAGTACTTCTACACTAACTTGCGTGAGTTCGACGTGCTGTGGCGGCTTACCGAAGACGGCGCGGTGATCCAGGAGGGACGACTCGCGGCGCTCGATGTCGAGCCGCAGGGCAGCGCGGTGGTCACGTTGCCGATCGAGCGGCCGGCGCTTACGCCGGGGGCGGCGTACCATCTCCGCGTGAGCTTCCATCTGCGCGCGGATACGGCTTGGGCGAAGACGGGGCACGAAGTGGCCTGGCGGCAACTTGCTATGCCGTATGACGTGTCGCCTGCGCCGCTCGTGAACCTGGCGTCATCGCCGGAACTCAAATGGTCGGAATCCAATGCGCGCATCGTGGTCAAGGGAAGTCGCTTCGAATTGGTCTTCAGCAAGAAGGCCGGCACGATTGCGTCACTGTCTTACGACGGTCGAACGGTCATCGGCGGTAGGGCAGGAGAGGTTCACGGCCCGGTGCTGAACGTCTACCGTGCTCCGGTCAACAACGACAAGTACTGCGCCGGCGGTTGGCGTGACGCGGGACTAGCCAACCTGCGCCGGGAGGTCAAGGCGGTCAGCGTCAACGCGGCGGACCCCCGCGGCCTGACGATCGAGACGCGCGTTGCCTCGCACGGGAATTCCGGTTGTCGGATCGATCTCGCTACGACGTGGACGGTGCTTGCTGACGGCAGCATCGATGTGGCGGGCTCCGTCACGCCGCACAATGCGCCGAGTGTGTTGCCGCGGATCGGGCTCCGGGTGGAGCTGCCGGCTGAGTATGACACGTTCACGTGGCTGGGCCGCGGTCCGCATGAGAATTATCCGGACCGCGCGCGCAGTGCGGATCTCGGTTTGTATTCTTCGACCGTGGCCGAGCAGTTTGTGCCGTACGTCGACACGCAGGAGACCGGTGCCAAGCAGGACGTTCGGTGGGCGGCGCTTACGAACGCCGGTGGAGCCGGCTTGATGGTAGTGGGGGCGCCGACGATGTCGGTCACCGCGCTGCCCTACACGTCACAGGAGCTCGCCGAGGCGCGCCACCCGGTCGAGTTGCCGGCAAGCGACAGGGTGTTTCTGTACGTGGATCATGCGCAGCACGGGCTCGGGGGTGCGAGCTGCGGTCCGCCGCCGATGGCGAAGTACGTGCTTAGGCCTCGCCCTGTGAACTTCGCTTTCAGCCTGCGTCCCTACTCGCGTGAGATGGGGACGTTGGCGGTGGCTGCACGGTCGATCCTTCCGGTTGCTCCACGCGTCGGCATCCGCCGGGACGAGGCCGGTGTCGTGTCACTGTCGTGCCCGCATCCTTACGCGGCCATTCGGTACACAATCGACGGAGGCGATCCGGCTTCGGTCGGTCGGCCCTATGGCGGGGCCTTTGAGCTGTCGGGCGGCGGGACCGTTCGCGCCGTCGCGACGGGATCGGGCCTGCTGGCGGCTTCCGTCGCGAGTGAGACCTTCCCGTTGCTGATACCGCGCGGCGGGTGGAGTGTTCGTTATCACGATAGCGAGCATCCCGGCGAGGGGGAAGCTCGGCACGCGATCGACGGCGACCCGAGTACGTACTGGCATACGAAATGGGGAGAGGGCGAACCCAAGCATCCGCATGAGTTGCAGATCGACCTTGGCAAGGTCTACGAGTTGGCGGGCGTCACGTACCTGCCGCGCCAGGGTAATCGGAATGGGCGTGTCGGCGAGTTCGAGTTGTTTGCCGGTGTCGACGGTGAGGCGTGGGGGACGCCGATCGCCGTCGGGCGGTTCGAGGATACGACCAAGCTTCAGAAGGTGATGTTCGCCGAGCCGACACAGGTGCGCTTCGTTCGCCTGGTCGCCAAGAGCGAGGTTGGCGGGAACGCGTGGACATCCGTGGCTGAGTTGGCTGTGATCGCGAGTGAGCACGCCGATTAGGGCGCGGCGCCGCCGATCAAGGTCTACGCTGCGGCACTGGTGGCAAGCCACCCGTGGCACGCGGTGCGAACGCCCGCGGCACGCGGCGGATCATCGGCTCCCCCATCTCAGCGCTTCGCTAATGAGATGGGCCACCCGGCCACCGGTGGCACGCGGCGCTACCAGAAGATGATGTACAGGCCGACCGTGGCGAGGCAGATCAAGGTGCCCCATACGTAGGAACTGGCCGGCACGCGCGTGTCGATCGCTGATGTCGGGTAGGTGACCGGCGTCGTTCTCGGCTTTACGAGCGTGATCGCGGTAAAGACGATGGCGAGGATCACGAACACGATCGCCATGTGGTGCAGGAAGGCGAGCGAGCAGAACTGGTAGTAGAGCCCTGTGAACCCGTCGACGGGCTGCGTGGTGCCGTTGGCGAGATCGCGCACGACGTTCGTTACGCCGTCGGTCGATTGTAGTTTGAAACTGTATACGCCCTCCATGATCCACTTGGGGATTCGCGATGCGGCGTAGAGGATCGGGCTTAGGATCATCACGGTTCGCCCGGCTAGAGCCGGCGCACGTTTGAGCCAGAGCCCCATCAGGAACGCGGCTACGATGCCCGGCGAGATGAAGCCCCATATCTCCTGAATGTAAGCGAAGACGCCCTCGAACTGCCCGGGTAGCGGGGCGATCAGGCAGGCGAAGAGGGCGATCACCGCGGTGGCGATTCGTCCGACGCGCACCTGTTTTGCGGCGTCCGCCTTTTTGTTGACGAATTTTTCGTAGATGTCGATCGTGAAGATCGTCGAGGCGGAGTTGATTCCGGAGTTGAAGGTGCTCATGACGGCGCCGGCGAGCGCGGCGAGCATGATCCCGCGGAGGAACGACGGCATGATGGCTGCGATCATGTGGGGGTAGGCGATCTCGCCGGCCTTGGATAGTTCGCCGCCGGCTTTCTGCATGATGTCATCGCCGAATAGCTGGAAGGCCATGATGCCGGGCATGACGACGATGAAGGGGATGATCAGTTTGAAGGCGCAGCAGAGGAAGATGCCCTTCTGGCCTTCGGCAAGTGACTTGGCCCCGAGGGTCCGTTGCGTGATGAACTGGTTGAGGCCCCAGTAGAAGAGGTTGGGGATCCAGAGACCGCCGACGAAGACCGCGAGCCACGGCACGTCGGGGTCGTTCCAGGGAAGGACCACGTGGAGTTTGTCGGCGTTGATTTCGCTGAAGCGGTTCCAGCCGTCGACGAGGCTTCCGCCGATGACGCCGCCCTGATCGCCGATGGTGCCGCCGCCGATGATCTTGAGGCCCATGTAGAGGACGATGCCGCCGCCGCCGAGCAGTGCGGCGCCTTGGATCAGGTCGGACCAGACGACGGCTTTGAGGCCGCCGTAGATGGTGTAGGCTGCGGCGATGATCCCGATGAACCAGGCGCCGCCGATCGTGGTCCACAGAACCGCCGATTTCTGCTGCGATTCAGCCAGTTCGCTCCAGGGTGCGTTGAACATCCACTCGCCGAGGGGCTCCGAGAAGCCGAACACGCCGTCCAGGCCGCGTGCGCCGCTGTAGAGGACCGTGGCGAGCAGTGCGATGACGTAGAGTGCCATCAGGTACGTGGCCATGATGGTGCGCGTCGCGGAGTCGTAGCGGTATTCGAGGAACTCCGGCATGGTGTAGATGCCGGCTTTTAGGAACTTCGGCAGCAGCCACCAGGCGACGATCACGAGCGTGATCGCGCTCATCCATTCGTAGCTGGCGATGGCGAGGCCCACGCGGCCGAATGCCGAGCCCGCCATGCCGACGAAGTGTTCGGTGGAGATGTTCGAGGCGATCAGCGAGAAGCCGATCAGGCCCCAGGTCAGTTTGCGGCCGGCGAGGAAGTAATCTTCCTGCGATTTTTCGCGCCGCGAGGCGTAGAGCGAGACGGCCACGACCACGGCGATAAAGCCGACAAAGGTGATGACATCAAATGCCGAGAGTTCCATAGTCGACTCCGCAAGAGGACAGCTCACGCGCGGTGGCTACCGATCACGACGGATTCAGCCGCCACTCCAACACGCCCGCGGAGAAGCCCGGACGCAACTGCACTTCGATCCGTAGGGCGTCGGTCTTGACTGCGTCAAAGCGGACTTCGTTGAACTTATCTGCCTTCACTCCGTACCCGTGCGGCTTGCTGACCGGCTTGAAGGTGCCGTCTTCCCGGTAGAGCAGCTTCCACGCTTCCGGCACGCGGCACCGGCCGCGGCCTGTGTCGTCGAACCAGTATACGTCAACGCCGGCGATTGGCATGGGCTCGGGCAGGTCGTATTGCAGCCACTCGGACGTGCCCTTGTGATCCCACCAGGTCATTCGCGGGATGGCATGGTCCGCGGAGGACGTGGGCAGCAGGCCGTCGCTTATGGCGCTGGTTTCGTCACTCGCGAAGCAGTGGGAAGCGGTGATGCGGTAGCCGGTCGTCTGCGGCGGCTTCGGGATGGCGGTCGGATCGCGTGGCAGCCACACCGCCATTTCGTTGGCACCGCGGTGACACCAGGCGTAGTAGGGGATCGCGGTCAGTTCGATGTTGCGTGTGGTTTGTCGCCCGCCCTCGTCGGTTCGGACCGCTTGGGCGATGCCGCGTAGCACCGTAATCCCGCCGAGCAGGTCCGGTCGGGTTTCGGGGCGGAGGGCGGCATCGTCGGCCAGGACTATATTGAGCGCGCGGCCGTCGTGGTCCGCGCCTTCGATGCAGTAGACGATCGGGCCTCGTTCGAGTACGACGTGCCCACGGTTCGCTTGCACCTTCTCATGGCATAACGTGCGGCGCACCGGCATCGGCAGATGCAGGTCGAGCGTGTCGCCCGGGGACCACTTACGCCGCAGCACTGCGTAGCCGTCTTCCAGTTTCAACGGGGTCGGCTTGCCGTTGACGCGTATCGTGACTTCCGCGGTCTGTTGGTCTTTGTACCTGTAAAGATCGCCGGGGATTGGTCGGCCCTGCGACCAGCCGGGGATCCGCAGCCGCAACTCGAATTCGCCGGGTCGCTCCGGCTCGACGGTGACCTTCACGTCCCCGTCCCAGGGATAGTCGGTCTCTTGCGTCAGCCGCACGGTGGTGTCGTTCAGGTCGAGCTTGCCACTGCCGGCGATGTAGAGGTTTACGTAGGCGATCCGGTCTCGCTGGGCGTAGATCATGCCCGCAATCGACGGCACGAAGCGCACGATGTTGACGGGGCAGCAGGAACAGCCGAACCACATACTGCGCTCGGTGTTTCCGTGGTTGAACGGGTGGCGGCCGTCGCTGGAGAGCGGGTTCGGGTAGAAGTACTTGTCGCCGCTCAGTGCGACGCCCGCCAGAAAGCCGTTGTAGATGACACGTTCCAGGACGTCGATGTACTTTCCGTCGCCGTGGAGCAGGAACATGCGGTGGTTCCACATGGCGTTGGCGATGGCGGCGCAGGTTTCGTTGTAGGCGGTTCGATTCGGCAACTCGTAATCGGTGCCGAAGGCTTCGCCGCTGTGACGAGCGCCGATCCCGCCGGTCACGTAGAGCTTCTTTGAGACCACGTCGTGCCAGATGCGATCGAGTGCGGCCACGTATCGCTCGTCCCCGGTCAAGGCGGCGACGTCGGCCATGCCGCTGTAGAGATACGCCGCCCGGACGGCGTGGCCGACGGCCTGTGATTGCTCGACGACGGGCTTGTGATCCTGGCAGTAGTCTCCGTAGAGGTTGCCTCGTTTGTCCTTGCGGCCGCGCATGTCGAGGAAGAACTTCGCCAGATCGAGGTACTTCTGCTTGCCGCTCACGCGGTAGAGCTTGACGAGGCCGATCTCGATTTCCTCGTGCCCGGGTACGTCGATGCGCTGACCGGGGTCGGGCCCGAAGACCCGGTGGATCAGGTCGGCGTTTTTGATGGCTACATCCAGGAGCGTGCGTTTGCCCGTTGCCTGGTAGTGTGCGACGGCGCCTTCGTAGAGGTGGCCGACGTTGTAGAGTTCGTGGCCGTGCGCCAAGTGCGTCCAGCGTCCCTTCTTGCCGGGGTAGTCGTATTTTGGATCGTTGATCGTCCTTGCGGTGTATAGGTAGCCGTCGTCCTCTTGTGCGGCTGCGATGTCTGCGATCAGGGCGTCGAGATCGGCATCCAGTTTCGGGTCGGGATGCTGCGCGAGCGTGTAGGACGCTCCCTCGATCACCTTGAAGACGTCGGAGTCGTTGAAGTAGATGCCCTCGAAACTGCCGGTGACGCATCCGGCGGCTTTGGCGAAGTTGCTGAGGCGCCCGGTTTGTTCGCACTTGCGGAGATTGGACCAGACCGTGACGGTTCGGTTGGTCTGAAGTCGCGGGCCCCAGAAGCCGCCGACGACCTCGACGTCGACGAAGGGGACGGGTTGGATCGGGTAGTCGCTCGGCGCGGCGATGGCCCGGGCACCTTGCGAGGACGGCAGCAGGCAGGTGCCGATCAAGATCATCGCATAGTTTACGCGGTGCCGCATTGCGGTTTGCTCCTGTGCCCGTACCGGGCCATTCGCAGTTACTCCGATCGTGGAACCACGAGCACGAGCCCGGCGTCGACGCCCTGGCCGCCGCCGGTCTGGTGGCAATGGACCGCCAGCGTGTTGGCACCCGCACGCAGGGCGGCGCGTGCCTCGGGGGCAATCCGGGTGACTATATGCGAACCGACCCAGCCTTTGAATGAGGCGGCGGTGACGCCGTTGATGTAGACTTCCGCGTCTTCATCGTGGTAGGCCTGTAATTGCAGGTCACCGGTCGGGACTTCGTCGAGGCTTAGGGTGCGGCGGAGCCAGATGTCCGATGTGGTCCACGCGGTGCCGACCCGGACGCCGGGGGTGCCTTGTGTGCCGAACATGCCCTCGCCCGTTTTCCAGGATGAGTCGTCGAAGCCGGGCTTGAACCAGTCCTTGGCCGGCTGCGTGGTCGTGAATCGCCACGTCTGCGGCGTCTTGGCGGAGGTCGGAACGATTTCGCGGATTTCCGGTGGCGGTCGGTAAAGCTCACGATGCAGTTTGGCGAGCGGTGCTACGTCGAGCTTGAGGACCTCGCGATCGTACGTCATCAACCCGTTGACTTCGCCCTCGACATCGCTGGTTTGGGTGTAGACCGCGGCCGACAGGCCTTGACCGATCAACGGCAGCAGCCTGCGGACCACGCTGAGGTAGTTTTCCTGCAGTTCGGCCTGTGACGTGTAGGTGCGGTAGCCCCAGTTCTTCTTGTTCCACCAGAGATGGCCCTCGACCGGCCAGCCGAGGCCGCCGAATTCACCGAGGACCGACGCGCGGGTCTCCTCCGCCGGCTGCATTGAAGGGCCCGGGTAGGCGTGTACGTCGATGACGTCGCCGATGCCCCGGTCGGTCCAGCCGCTGGCGGCGTTGACGAGTCGCGTCGGGTCGTAGGCCTTGGTCCAGGCGGTCACACGCTCGGTTTCCCACTGCCCCCAGCCTTCGTTGTAGACGACCCACATGACGATCGAAGGGTGGTTACCGAACGCGTCGATCATTCCCTTGAGCTCGCGCTCGAAGTTCACGGCGGACTCGGTCCTGCGTGTGATGTCCGGGTCGGCGCCGCTGATATAGCGGTCGCCGCTGGGCATGTCCTGCCAGACGAGCAGTCCGAGTTTGTCACAGTGGTAGTAAAGGCGCTCCGGTGCCACCTTGACGTGCTTGCGCAGCATGTTCATGCCGAGTTTCTTGATTGTCTCGAGATCGTATCGCAGCGCCTCGTCGGTCGGTGCGGTGTAGAGTCCGTCGGGCCACCAGCCCTGATCCAGCGGGCCGAACTGGAAGAGCGGCTTGTTGTTTAGCAGCAGGCGCGTGTGTCCATCGTGTTTGCCGAGCGCGATCTTGCGCATCCCGAAGTATGACCGGACGCCGTCGGCGGTGGCATCGCCATCGATCAGGCTTACTTTCAGGTCGTACAGGTGTGGCGTGTCGGGCGACCAGAGCTTGGCGTCGGGAATCCGGATCGTGGCTGGGCTTTCGGCTGAGGTCTTCGCCCTCGCGATGACGCGGTCTTGGTCCCGCACTTCGACTTGCAGTTCGCCGCCGCCGGCTATGTTTGCTTCGACGACGACCTCTGATCGATCGATGTTCGGCGTAATCTTCAGGCTGCGGATGTACTGTTGTGGCACGGGTTCGAGCCAGACCGTCTGCCAGATGCCGGTCACGGCGGTGTACCAGATGCCCTTGGGGTCGAGCACCTGCTTCCCGCGTGGCTGCCAACTCGCGTCCGTCGGGTCGTTGACCTTGACCACGAGGTCCTGCCGTCCTCTCGGTTTGAGCGTTTCGGTGATGTCGAAGGTAAAGGGGTCGTATCCGCCTCGGTGGGTGCCGACCCTTTGGCCGTTGAGCCAAACCTCAGTGGCCCAGTCCACGGCGCCGAAGTGGAGCAAGACGCGGTGTCCCTGCCAGTCGCGCGGCGTCTGAAACGTGCGTCGATACCACAGATACTGCTCGGGCTTGATGCCGCGGTTCACTCCGGAGAGCGCGGACTCGATGCAGAAGGGCACGAGGATCTCGCCGTCGCGCACGTTCGGGCCTGCCGCCCGATCGCCTGTCGTGATCGCGTAGTCCCACAGGCCGTTCAAGTTGAGCCAGTTGGGCCGCACCATCTGCGGTCGCGGGTATTCCGGCCAGGCACGGTCCGGACTCACGTCCTTCGCCCACCGGGTCAGTATCTTGCCCTCCGCCGGCTTCCATGCCTCGGGATCTTGCGCGTGTGCGAGCGATCCGGCGCAAATCCACACCAACGTTAGCCCAGCGAGACGTTGCATCAGGCGTTGCCTTCCTTGCACGAGGCCTTCTTTGCATGGGGCCGGTGTCGTCATTTCACCGAAACACGGTAGATCGTCGTGTGTCTGTAGACCTCGCCCGGTCGAAGAATGGTGGACGGGAAGGTCGGCTGGTTCGGCGAATCGGGAAAGTGCTGTGTTTCGAGGCAGAACCCGGTGCGGTGTTGGTAGGCGTGCCCACCCTTGCCGACGTTACCGCCGTCCAGGAAGTTGCCGCAATAGAACTGCACGGCCGGCTCGGTCGTCAGCACCTCCATGAATCGTCCGCTCGTCGGCTCATGCATCGTAGCGGCGAGTCGCAGCTTGCCATCCCAGCGCGTCAGCACGAAGTTGTGATCGTAACCCAGGCCGAACCGGATTTGCTCGTGGTCCGCGCCGACGCGCTTGCCGATGGGTGTCGGTCTTGTGAAATCGAACGGCGAATTGGCGACCGGCAACGACTCACCCGTCGGGATCAGTCCCTTGTCGACAGGCGTGATGTGGTCGGCGGCGATCATCAGTTCGTGATCGAGGATGGTTCCGCTATCGTGGCCACCGAGATTGAAGTAGCTGTGATGCGTCAGATTCACCGGCGTGGCTTGGTCGGTTGTGGCTTTGTACTCGATACGCAGCTCATCTTTGTCGGTCAGCCAGTAGTGGACGGTGATGTCGAGGTTGCCGGGGTAACCCTCTTCGCCGTCGTGGCTGAGGTAGTGGAACCGAATGCCCACGGCGCCGCCTGCGATGATCGCCTCGGAATCCCAGACCACCTTGTCGTAGCCGACCTTGCCGCCGTGCAGGTGGCACGGAATGCCGCCGGGGTCGTTATTCGTGGCGAGCGTGTAGGTCTTTCCGCCCAGCATGAACTTGCCGCCGGCGATGCGGTTCCCGTAGCGGCCGACCACGCTGCCGAAATAGGGTGTGGCTTTGATGTAGTCCGCGAGTTGATCGTAGCCCAGTACGATGTCGGCATGCTTCCCGCCGCGGTCGGGTGCCGTCAGCGACACGATGATGCAGCCGTAGTCGGTGACGCGCATCGTCATGCCGCCGACGTTGGTTAGCGTGTAGAGGTGCACCGTTTGTCCGTCCGGCACTTGGCCCCAGGCGGATTTGACGATTGATCCCACCGGTTTCTCCTGTGGTGATGCGGCAGCGAAAGTGGCGCACGTCATGGTGACGTTTGCCAGCAGCGCCGCCCGGGAGACTACGCTTGACCGTCGCAAGTGCATACGTTCCGCCTCCATCTATCGTCGTCGATCGGTCGGGCTTGGCGACCCTGCGCAGGCCCTCGAATTCAACGGAGTATACGGACCGAGCGTCGTCCGGGCGAGCGTTGCAGTCGGCGGTGTTGTTTCAGCCGGGGTGGAGTTTCTCGCATTGGTCGCGCGTCTCTCGATGCTGGGCAAGGGCGCACGATTCGATTAGTTTCTTGAACCGGCATTAGGCACGAGGCGGGTATCGGCACCCGCCCGGGGAGGATCACGATGAGCTTCATGCGGACTTTCGGTCGACCGTTGCTCGTGGCTGTGCTCTTTACGTGCGCTGCCGCGGATGGACTGTGGGCGGGCGAAGAGCGTGAGCCGGTGAGGCTCCTCCTGCTCAGTGGGCAGAGCAACCACGACTGGAAGTCCACGACGCCGCTGATCGAGCAGGCCTTCACGGAGAGCGGGCGTTTCGTTGTCGAGATTACCGAGCATCCCGAAACGCTCACCGCCGAGCAACTCGAGCGTTTCGACGTACTCGTCAGCAACTGGAATTCGTTTCACCGCGAGACGCCGCCGCCGGCTGTTGATTGGCCGGAGGCGGCGCGCGCCGCCTACCTCGACTTCGTTCGCGGTGGCAAGGGGCACGTGGTCGTTCACGCCGGCAGCTCGTCGTTCTATCACGATCGAGATTGGCCGGCATATCACGAGTTGGTCATGGCCCGTTACGGCTTTGAGATGACCGCGCATGGCGTGCAGCATATCTTCCCCGTTCGCGTCGAGGCCGGCGATCATCCGATTACGAGCGGGATGGGCGGCTTCACGATTCACGACGAGCTTTGGCACAGCGCTTGGGTCGTGCCGGGCGCGACCGTGCTTGCCTCAGCGTATTCTTCGCTCGATTCACGTGGCTCGGGGCGGTACGAGCCGATCGTGTTTGTCCGGGACTACGGAAAAGGGCGGAGCTTTACGATTCTGTTGGGGCACGGTCCGCGGGCACTGACGAACCCCGCGTTCAAGGGGTTTCTGTGCCGCGGAGCGGAATGGGCGGCGACGGGTTCGGTCACGCTTCCGCTACCCGAACGCATTCCCCATAACGGTGCCGATGTCTTGGCACTAGATGCTTCAGTGGACGACGCTCTTGCCGCCATCGCGAAGTACCGTTTCGGCCGGGACCGTACGCCGCTTATGGTGGTTCAGTCGCTGGTCGAACAGGTGGCGGGCGATCCCGGGCGAGCCGGCGCGCTGGCGGACCGCATGGCGGCGATGCTCGAGGGCGACGCGACGGTGGAGTCCAAGCGGTTCCTGTGTCGTCAGCTCGCGCGGATAGGTTCGGCTCGGCACGCTAAAGCGTTGTCGCCGTTGCTGCATGACGCCCATCTCGCGCTTTTCGCGCGCGGGGCGCTCGAGTCGATTCCCGGTGAAGTCGCGACTGTGGCGCTGAGCGGTGCGCTCACGGCATCTGATAGTCCCGACAAGTTGGGGCTGATCGCCAGCCTTGGCCGGCGCGGCGATGCTTCGTCGGTTTCCGTGCTCGCGGGGCTAACGACCGTCGAGGACGAGTCCGTCCGCCACGCCGCGATTACCGCGTTGGGTTGTATAGGCGATGCAGCAGCCGTGGATGCCATAATGGCACTTCGCGCGGACCTGCCTGGTGGTTCGAGAGCGGTCTGGGCTGATGCACTCTTGCGGCGTGCGCGGCAGCGCACGGAAACGGGAATGCCCGCGGCCCACCTCTACGACACGCTGACCGAGCCGGGTTTCGCCGAGCACGTGCGTGCCGCCGCCTTCGCAGGGCTCCTCGGTGAAGCCGTGCCACCTCGCGGTAAGGCGTTCGTCGACGCGCTCCGGTCGGCGGACGGGGCTCGGCGGCGGGGTGCTGTCAACGCTCTGAGGGACGGTGGGCTCCGTGAGGAGTTGGCGGCCGTTGCGTTACAGCTCGGCACTTTTCCGACTGACCTTCAGTGGCAGATGATCCCGTTGCTCGGGCAGCGCGGCACAGTCTCCGCGCTGCCCGCGATCACGGCGGCTGCTACGCATGCGGAGAGCGACGTTCGGCGGGAAGCGCTGGTTGCGTTGGGCGCGATCGGTGATGCGTCGACGGTGGCGGTTTTGCTCGGGCGGTTGGAGTCGGCGTCGAAGGCTGAGGCCGGCGTGATCGCTGACAGTCTGGCGCGATTGCGTGGCAGCGGCGTGGATGAGCGGATGATCAGCCTGCTTGGTGCCGTTCCGCCAGGCCAGGCTCGCGCGTTGATTGCGGCACTCGTGGCGCGCTCGGTGACGGCGTCGATCCCGCTTCTTGTGGAACTCGCGCACGGTGATGACGCGGAGGTGGCGGATGACGCCGTCGACGCGCTGGGTAAGCTGGGTGGGGCGGAAGTCTGCAAGGCACTGATCGCGCTCCTGGCGGACGATAGTCGCGCTGCCGACACCGACGCCGTTCAGCGTTCGATTACGCGAATCAGCCGCGGACTCTCCAAGGACCCCGCGCGTCGAATACTGCTGGCGCTCCAGGAAGCGCCACCTCCACTTGCCGCGAAGCTCATGCCGATTCTGAAATCGCTCGGTGGCGACGACGCGCTTGCGGCCGTGTGCAGGCGGATCGAAACCGACGAGGAAGAGCTGCGCGATGCGGCGGTTCGTGCGCTTGCGGCGTGGCCCGATCCAACCGCGCTGGAGCCGGTGACTCGGCTGGCGGCCGACACACCATCTGCTGTCGAGCGTACGCTTGCCATTCGCGGGTTCGCGAGGCTGTTTCCTGCCGCGGAGGATCTCGACCGAGGCCGGCGTTGCGCCATGTTCGAGCGGATGATGAAACTCGCCTCACGCACCGACGAGAAGAGGGCCCTGCTGGCATGCGCGCCGGCTGCACCTTCGCTAAACGTGCTCGAGTGGGTCACCGAGTGCCTGCGCGAGCCCGGGCTTTCGGGTGAAGCGTCACTCGCGGCCGTGGCGGTCGTTGAGGTCGTCGCCGGTGATGAGTCGAACGCCGCAGCGCACCGCTTGCGCGATCTCTACGAAGCGGTTGACGATCCGGCATTGCACAACAGCTTGTTTAGGCGACTGCGCAAGCTTTATCGCATGGGGAATCTGGCGCGGCATGCGAAGGCGGACAGTCCTGACGGTCTCACACCCGATCTCGGCGGTCAGGAAGCGGACGCCGCCATCGACGGCGATCTCGCGACCTATTGGGATGAGCAAAACGACCGGGAGATCTACCGATTCCGGCTGGTTTTCGACGTGCCGGTGAAGATCGCGCACATCGCGATCACGGGATACCGCCATCATTACGCCGCACCGTCCGGGTTCACGGTTCTTTGCGACGGCGAAGCGGTCGCGCAAGTAGACGGCGCGGCATACATCGACAACTTTCTCGCCATTGGGCTTCCGGAAACCGAGGCACGCGAGCTCGTACTGGAAATCACCTCCTACTACGGTCCGAGCCCGGGCATCCGGGAACTGGAAGTCTACGGTCCGCTGCCGGTAACCGAGGAGGCCGTCACTTCCGAATTCCAGTGGTTGGAGAAGGAAGGCTCGCTCGGCTTGCTTGTCGACGGTCGTCCGCTGTGGGTGTGTCGCTTTGGCGACCAGTCCGCGAAACCCTACTTTCACCCGATCGCTACGCCCGCCGGCGTGACTCTGACCGCGGAAGCGCCCGAGGATCACCCGTGGCATCACGGCCACTGGTTCTCGTGGAAGTTCATCAACGGTGTCAACTACTGGGAAGAGGATCGCAAAACGGGGAAGGCCGCCGGGGAAACGCTCGTCGAGCGGGTCCGCGTCGCGCGCGAGGCGGACTTCGGCGCTCGGATCGAGATCGACCTGACCTATCAGCCGGCGGGAGGGCCGACGGTGATGCGTGAAGAGCGCGTCATTGAGGTGTCCGAGCCTCGCAACCGGAGAGCGTACTACATCGACTGGACGCAGACCTTTACCGCCGGTGACCGGGAGGTCGTCCTCGATCGCACGCCTCTGCCCGACGAGCCCGGCGGCAAGACATGGGGAGGGTACGGGGGGCTGGCGTTTCGCTTCGTCAATGACTTCGACGTGCAACGGGCCGTACCGCTGGACGGTGGAGAGGTACGCTGGCAGGACGACCGCCATCGATCGCGGTCCCCGGCGATGGAAATGAACGCGACCATCGCCGGCCGCGTCGCGGGAGTCGCCATTCTGAACCATCCGGAGAGCCTGAATGCTCCGACGCCGTGGTACCTGATCGACTCGGAACCGATGAAGTACATGAATCCGGCGGTACTCTGCTACGGTCCCCACACGCTGCGCGCCGGAGAGAGTCTTACGCTTCGCTATCGCGTGGTGGTCCACGACGGCGCCTTGTCCGCCGAGGACTTGCAGCGCCACTACCACGAATACGCGACGAATCGAGAGGAACAGCCGTCGAGGGTCCGAAAATGAGCCACACATTGACGCGCCGCGATTTTCTGAAGAAGACGTCGGCCGCGGCTGCATCCGTCGCCGCTCCAGCGGTGCTGCCCGGTACGGTCTTTGGCCGCCACGTACCGAGCAACTGACCTTTCCCCCTCAACCT